>JAJZVR010000187.1 GCA_021847065.1 Planctomycetota bacterium
CATCTCGAAGGATACTGCTCTGTCGTTACGAAGCACTATTTAGCCCTATTTGCGCTCGGTTCTTAATACCATTGCGTATCTGCCATGATCCGGTGGCCATATTTCCCGTTACTACCGCCTGTCGAACTTGTGCACCAAATTCAATTTGCGGCGAGGCCTGCCGAAATTCGCACGCCGTGATCGACACATTGCCAGCCTTTGCGTTGATGGCCGCAAAATTGTGGTTCCACTGACAAAACGTGCAATCACCAAATCCTACCGTACAGTGCGCCTCCAGGCGCGCAATTTGTAAACACGGCCCCCAGAATGAGCAGTTCACAAATCGCACCGGCCCGTGATTGCCCGGTTTGACCACGATCTGCACAGGATCGACCGGGCCGCGAAGTTTCAAGTAATTAAAAGAAACAAATTCGCCATTGGTTATCAATAAACCCGGCCCCTGTGATTGTTCAACAACACAGGCATGCCAGGACGCGTCAGCACCAATACCAAGAAAATTGCCGTTGCACGCACCAGTTTTGCCCTCGACGAAACGGTAGCCCACATGGTATCCAAATGAAAATGTATTGAGAACATATTCCCAATCTGACCGGCCAAACACGAACGATTCGCCATGCCGATACATGAATTCCAGCACCGCCCGGCTGCCACTCCACCAAGGGTTAAAATGAACATTTTCAATGCGACCGATGTCGTAAACTTCATCGACAAATATACCGGTCTTAAGCGGTTGTCCAGTGACATTACGAATCAGATGTCGATGCGCCTGCACCGCCTGAATGCCACACCAGGAATTCAGCAGTTCTACATTTTCAACAGTGCAGTTGTTTCCCTTCATGCTGATTGCCCATGGATAAGCCACGGGTGTGCTATCCGGGGCCTGATGCGGATGAAATATGCACAGGCCCAGCACAGCGGAATTCTCTGACATGGAGATCAAAGGCATTGCCTCTTGATTCCCCCGACCTCCCGTAGCCAGAAGCACGGATCCCACCACCTTGGCGGAGTTGTGTGGTGGCTTACCCAAACTGGAATGTGACGTGGGGCCGCGAAAGACACCCTCAAGCGTTGTGCAGGGTGGAACGTGAAGTGAGCCACCGATGAGATACCGCCCGGCCGGTACATGAACAATTCCACCTCCGCCGCGGTGCGCAGCATCAATCGCTTTTTGAAATGCCGCAGTGTCGTCCGTTACCCCATTCCCGCGGGTGCCATATTCCCGCACGTTATGGGGTACTTGTTGTCGGCCTTGTGATCGTTCGTACGTCGGCCGCGCGTCCGCAGGAGGGCCCGCCTGACCCGTCATTGCGATTCCCGTCAAAGCAGCCGTTGAAAGCAGGTTGCGCCGCGTGACCATTGGCATATCGTTATCCTCAGAAATACAATAAATGTTTAATGTACCATCACAGCCAAGTCATGGATACTGTTTAGACCGCTATAATATAGGATACCGCATGAACTGTAACCAGCGAGCGCAACTGTTTTTTATGGCGAAACTGGGAAACAGAATTAAAGTACTTTTTCCGTTGCCCAGCGGATCAGGTCGACAAGGCGAAGCACTTAAGGATATTCTGTAGAGCAGCCAAGGACCGATATATCGCCGGAGATAACTCAAAATGGATCTACGTGAACGCCGAATAGCACTGCTGTTTACCATGCGAACTGCTATCCAGAGGCAGGTACTGCATGGAATTTCACGGTTTGCCATGGGACTGCCGCACTGGCACTGGCGCGGCGCGCTGCCGGTGGATTCTGTTCACAAGACGCTTGCGGCATGGAAGCCGGACGGCATTATAGGTTCTATTGAAAGCCCGGAAATGATCCAATTAGTTAAGCAACTGGGAGTTCCATCGATTGATATGAGCAATTGCATGGCGAATCCCCATTGCGCCCGCATCGGGGTCGATGACGAAAAGATCGGACGCACTGCCGCGGAATATTTTATTGAGAGGGGATTCAAGTCATTTGGGTACGTTGATGGTGCCAACCTCTGGTTCTCTGAAGTGAGGGGGAGATCTTTTGCTTCGGCATTGCAGAAAGCGGGGTTTTCATGTCAGACCATCCAGATTCCCGATGCGGAAAAAGCGCCGCGCCCATCCCCATTTTGGGTCACGGATAACAGTTGCTTGAAAGCATGGCTGCGCAAATTGCCAAAACCAGTGGCGGTTTTTGCCAGTTGCGATCTTTTCGCGATGATTGTGCTTTTATGTTGCAATGAAACGGGAATTGCCGTGCCGGATAGTGCGGCTGTTTTGGGTGTCGATAATGATGAGATACTTTGTGCCTTGGCGCGGCCATCGTTGTCAAGCATTTCGCAGCCAGCGGAAGAGATTGGATTCGCGGCTGCGGAACTTCTGGAAAAAATGATGCGAGGCGAAGCACCCATGGAAAGTCATCGCCTGTTTTCGCCGGGGGTCGTGGTCACACGGGCATCCACGGATATATTAAGCATCGACGACCCGGACGTTCGCGATGCCGTTCGTTTCATCCGCGAAAACATTCGCAAACCCATCAGCGTTGCGCATATAACTCAGGAAGTGGCGATTTCGCGACGGCGGCTGGAGCAGAAATTCCGCAAGTCTCTGGGGTCAACGCCTCAAGAAGAAATCCGCCGTGCCCGCGTGGAACTGGCCAAGCAGTTGCTTTCGCAAACCGACATGGCCATGCCAACGATCGCATCGCGTGCGGGTTTCGCTAACGCCGCCCGGCTTTCGATATTATTTCGGCGTTACGTGGGCACAACCCCCCGAGAATACCGCCATCGCAATCAATTCCTTGTTTAATATTTGCAGGCTCTTACGACAACGTCACCATCAGAACCTGATCGGCGTTCATCGTCAATTTCCGCCTGAACGTAATGATAGACTTCTCATTTGTCATTGATAGCGTCGCGTCAATTGATCTTCCATTCAGCGTTGCCGCCACGCGAGAAAACTTGCCGGCCGGTAATGCCAGCGTTGTGATCTTCAACTTTCCCCATCGCAGATTCAGCGAGGCTTCATGGTGCGTTGCAAGTTGTCGCAAGAAGAAGGTTCCCCAACCTTGCGCCGAGGTAAACGCGGCTTTGAAGTTCTCCGGCTTTAATCGCGGTAGAAACCCAATATGCCCCTTGGGGCCATGATATTCAAATCCGCAGATGCTGATAAATGTGCCATAACTGGCCATGGAACGGGAATAATGATCGCTGCACTCAATTTCATTGAATGGATTTCGCAGGCGCGCACTGTACCGGTCGTCGATCGCCCGGGTAACAGCGAGACCCTCCAACAAAAGGCCCTCGGAAAGCATAATGCTGGCGGCCTGATGCTCAAACCCACTCATGCACTCGTCAAAATAACCATACTGCCCGGCCGATGTGTTTCCAAAGGGATCCGGCAACCCCTTGGGATTTGTGGCCATGATCAGTCCGCCATCGCCCGCCAAGGCATAAGGGCGGCCGGCGGGATTCTTCATTCGGAACGGTCCGACGTTCAAGGTGAAATTGTATTTGTACAGTGCCTTGAGGGCGCTGACGGTTTTGGCCCGATCAAATACCCGGCTTAGCCCAATTTGCCAGGCCCATGTCTGGCCGTGCACCTGCTCGATGAACGATGATTTATATGCACCCAGCAAATGGCTGCGGCCAGGTGCCGACTTCTGGATGAAGTATTCGCCGTTAAACAATTTAGTTTCCAGGGATTTTTTGGTCCGGGCAAAGTTGCGCGTACATGCCGCCGCGAACGTATCGTCACCCATATCTGTAGCCATTCGCACCCCAGCCTGAAGTGCAGCCGCATATAACCCGCTGATCCACGCTATTTGTCCATACCATGGGGCATCCAGTGTGTTGGGCTGGGGGCCATTAATCAAGCCAGTTTTCTTATCGGTATGGTTCATCAGCCAGCCGATGGCCAGTCGCACACCGGGCCAGATTGCCTGGAGGAACGCATCATCCGCGCTCATCTGATGCTCGCGCAGAGCGCAGAGGATCATCCCCGCCTGACCATCGACGGCGGGGCCGGTACCCGAACCGCGATAGCCGATCATCCCGGTCGTCTTATCCAGAGCCGCACCAAAGTCTGTGCGCCGCCTTAAAATGCGCTCCAAATCCGGAAACAGACGTGCGGTGGCTTGCGCGAAATGATACACATGTGTACACGTCCCGAAGCAACACCCAACTCCCTCCCACCCCCAATACAGGCCGGTACCAAAGCGGTGGCTGGTGGAGGTGGCAAGGCAAGCCGTGTTATAGGCCGTTCGGTCCAGAAACCAGTATGGCAAAGTGGAATCGTACCAGGTGTCGCGCCACAATTTAGTATCGTGGCTTAATCGTGGATATTCCCGCATAACATGATCCACCACGGCTGCGGCATCCGCGAATCGCTTGGCGTAGTAATTACCGGAGGAGGCGTCGGCGATGGGTAAATGACCGGTATTCGGAAAATGCCAAGCGATCGCAAAGGTAATCGTCTGGGATTGCCCAGGGGCCAATCGCACAGATTGAACCAAGCCGCCGATTAAGCGATGCTCCGCCGGCGCTTCAGCGCGATCGGCTTCCGGAGCGTCAAAAGGTAATTGACCAGCGAGATTAGGCTTGCCGACAGCTTTACCCAATATAGCCATCGCCATGGTGCCTAAATCCGGGTCGTTCACTTTCAGTGAATCGGCCTTCGCGCCAGGCCCCTGGTGCCCTGAATAACCGGCGGCCATTTCCATATCCAATGACGAGCTTAGAATGGTCGCATCGGAGGTTATTTTAACGGTGTTGACCCGCGAACCGGTCCTCGGCGGAACCGAAAACAAACTGCACGCATTTTGCAGAAATCCGGCCATCTCAATCGCAAGTGTCTTGTCGCCGGGATTGGTGACAGAGAATTCGCATATCGTTACCGGCAAGCTGGAATCGTCGGTATTTAGCGGTATAAAAGGCGAATAGGCTTCTAATTTTACTGTTACAGGGCAATCCGGATCGGTGTAGAAAATCTCACCCACCGGATAGTTGCCTCGGAAGGTGATGTTCTGCCAGCCACGGGCGTCCATTGGCCGATCGGTGGCGTTAAGTCGCAATATAAAGCCCTGCTCGAATGGAGACTCAGGGTTTGCGGGCGAAACATAATTTGCCCCATTCTTTGTATTCACATCGCGCGGGTAGCCGAAGCCATTCCACGACACGTTCCGCGGTTCTATACCCTTGGGGTTCTGATTGAAGATATCCCACAGCCATAGCTTCCCGTCACCCCCCAGGTAGACCGTGCCACAGCAAAGGCCGCCCACGGGCATGCCGATAAATTGCAATTCTCCGCGACCTTTGGAGTAAACAGCCGGGTCGCCTCGCTCAAATAGTGATTTTACCCACTCGGGGCGAAGTTTTTTATCTGGTGGAATCAGCTTGGCGAAGTCGGCGTTCTCAAACGGCCCGGCCATTACCGGACGGTCATTGAGCATCGTGGCCGCGGCAATGCCGCCGGATAGCGCTGCTATGAAAGTCCGGCGTGATATACTATGGCAACCACACTCTTTTGCACCGGTGGAGCAAGGGCTATTGTTGCCGGAAATTGGTATTTTCATCGCAGATCCTAAGTTGCCAACCGAAAAAATATATCCACCTGATAAACATGCGTTTTTATGTGCGACATCGGCACCCATCGGACCGAGCCGTCATTATACATTTCGTTCGCACCCGCGGGTAAAAATTTACCCGTTGTTCCATCCCCCCAGTTGGACTGTGCTCATTGAACGGCCAAGGCATTGGACAACCCCATCGTGCCAGAAACATTAGCGAAAATCGCATTGTCTGTCACCAATATGTATCCGGGGGCGGATTGCGGATTTAAGGCCGGGTCGTGAGCAGGGTCGGCGTGACGAAATAGCATTTGCGTTCCGGACAATTCATCAAGGTTCATGGTACCATAAGTCGCACCTTTGGAATCACGCATTGCGGTATTTTCGACCAAGTGCCGCTGCTTCTTGGCCTCGTCTTCCCAGGTTACATTTTCCCCGATACAATATTTGCACATCATTGTTTAGCTCCTGTCTTCGGCGGCACATTGTGTGAAATCTTGAACATGGCGGGGGGTTGTTCCGAGATCAGGGCGGGGCCCTTACGGGGGGTGCTGACCAACACCGAAAACTTAATGGAGTAAATTTCGCCGGGGTAGGATGTAAGCCTTCTCGCCGCCACGTTCGTTTTACCCAGTGGCAATTTGTCGGAAACGCCAGCACCGGGGAATGTGCCGAATGTTTCCGGAAGTCCCACCGGCGTGGTGTAGAAGATGCCGAGATGGTCCCTGGTATCGATGTTGGCAATCCACCCTTTTGAGGTGATTCCCGGTTGCGGCCAAGATGGCGCGCCGGTGACCAGCTTTACCGGCCATTTTGAGATATTCCCTTGGCGGCGCGTGGCGTGCGACCGGGAATACGGGCAGATCAGCGGGTACATGAAGGCGTTGGTGCGATCCGAATAGAGCGTGGGCACCTCGGTACCCATAATGTACGTCTTTGATTCGTGGTTGTGGAAGGTGTAATGAAAGCGGGCTACCCCTCGGGAATTGATGCGAACGTCCTCCACGTAAACCCAGTTCGTGGGCTTGCCCGTGTCATAATCCCAAGGCTTGATGACCGCATGAAAATGATGTTGGCCGGCCGACCAGTGAACCACCGGACTGCCTTTTTCCGGAAACACGATTCCTTTTGGATGCTGGTAATACCCTTGATGACCTTCAGCACCGGCCTGCGTGGGGTTAATCATCAGCTCCCGGCGACCGCCGATATTCTGAAAAAGAAACTGATCCACCTGCAACTCCCGGCCCACATCATGGCTATCCACGATATTCAGTCCGTTGGCCACATGTTTATTGGCGATGCCGACCACCACCGCGCCCCAAGCAAGGTTAAATGTCACCGCGAGTCCGCCGTTGGAAATGGTAACATTTTTGGACGCGGGCGGAGGAGCCGCGAATCCGGGGTCCACAAACCCGATATCAGAGTTGGAATTGGCAACATTTCTAGCAGCGGGCGGCGGCGACCCGGCATGGTTGGCGGCACTGGCTTTCGCCTCGGCGGTGGCAAAAAACATCACGGCGAACGCAATTGGCATGTAAGCACATATTCGCGCCCCTGGAAGATGCCTACGGTAACTTCGCATATCTTTATTCTCCTTGAAGCATTGTAACCGTTCACGCCGCAAACATGCACTGCATACACGCGCGTGCCGCCACGGTTGGGCCATCTGTGCCGCGCTCATAGGCATCCCTATTATGAACCTTGCGTTGCCCATCTGACGCGCGGTCCCCTGCGTTTCCGTGCAACCAGCATCAGAGCCATTCCACCGATGACCAACAGCCGCAATGTGGCTGGGTCCGGCACCGCAGTTACCGCCATGGATACATTGGACACATCAACAGTATCATCTATTCCTGCCGGGCTGGTGTTGAAGAACTCAATGTTGGTCGATCCTGAAATCGCGGTGAAATTCATGAAAAAAGGGGTGAAACCCGTATCGGTTATGGTAGGCGTCAGGGTGATTATCTGGCTGCCATTGGTCGCGTTCGTGAGAATCACCTCCAGCATAGCAGTCGTGTCGCTGCTCCGTTGCGCCGCATCGAAAGCCAGCGTGTACGACTGGCCGGCAGTGGTGGCCGCAGTCTGGGCGACGAATGCTCCCTGCCCTTGAAGGAAGCTGAAATCGCTTACGCCAGCGGTGCTCTTTGGCGCAAAGGGCTGGTAACCGCTGCTACCAAAGAACCCCGTGTCCGGCCCGTTGATGCCGGTGTTCCCACCGCTTGAGGTCCATCCCATGGGTGCCGCCGGGTTTCCTCCCTGCGAATACCCCGGCGATTTGGTATATACTGCGGCATTGGTGGCAAATGCGCCATTGTTGATAAGGCTTGTTGTGATTGTAGAGACCGCCGGCAACTGGCT
>JAJZVR010000006.1 GCA_021847065.1 Planctomycetota bacterium
ATCAATCCCCGTGTCGTCAAAATAAAAATGTCCAAGTATCTTAAAAAACGCGCCGAACACTTGTCGCCACCACAACCCTTGGTCCCCTTCGAGAACGATGTTGTCATTCTTAAGTAAACCGTATTGGGTCTAAGGCGAAAGTCCCTTTCCTGTTCGTAGGCAACTTTCTCGATCGAGGGAAAGACCTCAATGAAGCGACCTACCAAGCTTTGGAATTCATCGGCATGCGACTCTTGAAGTAGCACCATTTTCTCGGTGGTGCTGGCTTGGGTATTCCGGAGACTCTCCACGGAATGATCCCCAACCTCTCCCTTGAACCGTTCGACGGTGGAAGACGAGACAGCTAATAACCTATTCATTGATGAGGAATGGTCAGTGAAGACAACACGATCAAACGACCGAGATACGTCACGTATCGCATCTTCTTCCCGCAAAAGGAAAAGCACGCTTTCGTCCGGCGAGAGTTTCGGAGTCTCTTTTCCGCGTAATCTGATATTTTCCGATTCTCTTTCGACAAGCACCTCTCCTCCAACGCAGGCCAGTGATTCGGACAAGAACTTCGGCTGCGGCCTGGCCCTCCGCACATCGGCCCCCGGCTCCATTTCCTGGCCCACACCGGCAGAACCGTCAGGCTGCGCCTCCAAGGAGGCCGACCACTTATATGTTTTGCCATCACCAATCTGGAAAAGAAGAGACCAGCTAGCCCCCCAGAGCTCTGTTGCCCGTGATCGTGCAGCTCGGACGACCTCGAATAGTGATTTAAGGATACGGGTTTTCCCAACCCCCGACACCCCAACCAAGAGATTCAATCCGGGATCGAAATCCATACCGGGCAACGCCCATCCGCTGTCGCCCTCGGAGAACTCAAAACGTATTAGCCGCACGGCAGTCTCCAAAACATTCCGGCATTCGCGCCACGAATCCTATAAATCGTATACCGGGATACCCTGCAATGCCAGCTATCGCTCTTAGATCCGGCATTTCTCCTGAACAGATAAAGGGTCGGCGGATGCCCGCCCCCCCAGGCACCGAATAAATCCCGTCGTAACTGCCGCGAACGCATCAACGCCGCCGATTCGCTGTGACGTTTTTTTCGCGGCACTTTTCGTTTATGATACCGGCATGGCGGAGCAGTTATTGGCGGACAATTCGACTTTGCGCAAGCGGCTGCTGGTGGGAGCTTTGGCTTTTTTGCTGCTGCTGGCTATCGGCAGCGCGTATGCCGTCACCCTGATAACCCGCATGGACGGCAACACCCTTTATGGCTCCCGCGGAAACTTGCACGCGGCAATCAAAAGTACTCAGGGATTGCAATACATTACCTCCGGCAATATCGATTTGGAAGGCCGCAATCGGCATTATCAGCAGGTTTATCTGGTGCTCGCGAAGGGACTGAAAACTCCGGCCAAGGCTCTTGCCGACCATGTATACCGGCAAATGCTCTCCAAGGGATGGCCGCACGAGAGTAATGTGTATGTGAAAACCACCTTTCGCCACGGCAACATGTATATTTATAAAGCCATGGGCGGACCGAATGGTAAATTTATCTGGGTAGCCGCCATGCGCCATGGCCAGGTGGTTAATTTGATTAGTTATGCCGGCGATAGTCTGGATTTACCGTTAGATCAGCAGGAATTTAATACACTGATTCAGTGGGTTCAGCAGAACCAAGCCAATTAATTTAATCTCGCACGGAGTTCTCTATGCGCGCACTTGCGATACTACAATTGTTCCATATACCTCACCTGCGCCAAGCCAGCACCGCGTTGGGCGTACTGCTGGCAATTGGCATCGGCTCTTCAGGAATATTTCCCCCCAGCCTCGCGGCACAAACGCCCGATACAAATATGCTCGCCCCGCTTTGGATTGACGCTTTAGACGGCTTTGAATTGCGTCCGCCACTGAATTGCGACGTTCTGCAACCCAAATTTCAAGCAGCGCCGCCGCAAAAAAATGGAACCCTCCCGGTCAGGCCGGGCAATCTGGTAACGTTCGTAAATAATTCCCTGCGATGGGGCATTATCGTACATCTAAGTGAACTGGAAAAAGCTGTGCCCCTGAAAACATTGCTGGACGAAACCGTCGCCGAGGCCAGACATAATTATCCAAAAGTGCGGGTTCTGGCCCGGCGGATGGTAACAAACTCCGGTAAACCCGCGGGCATTCTCGTTCTACAACTCACCACCGCTTCCAACAATAAGCCGGTTATGCGCCAGCAGCTTATTATCCGGGCGGCCCCCAAGCTCTATTACCTGCTTACGTTTTTCAGCCCCGCGGGCCAGGCCGACGGCGCACGGGCATGTTTTTCCGCCATGATCAAAACCTTCCGCCTGCTCAATATGGCAAAACTTCAACAGCAGCGGGCCGCAGCGGTAATCGCCGGACGCAAATGGCTTCAGGGAATCACCGCTGAAATGCTTAAAAAAAAGGATATTCATCCCCATTTATATCAGATTAAAGTCAACGGAAAGGGCATCGGATACGTACTGGTGTCATGCTATCCCGGCGCGGAAGATGGTTATACCGGCATGTTCAGTTCTACCAACGCCCGAACGTTTTTGCCCAATGGAGACGCGATACTTTCCAAAGTGATCTGTTTCTGGGCGTATGCCCAGCAGGGCAAAAAAACCGGACCCGCCACGCATTACACCACTTGGTATAAAGCGGTTGAAACCCTGGTCCCGATTAATAACCCCCAGGAAGTTAAAATGCGCCAGGAGCGCATTGTTATCGATCCCAAAACCAATAAGCCCAAACTCGAACATATCAAAATTCCCTATCCCAATATGCAAATTCACTGGGTCCGGGAAACCGGTGATGAACAATCAGCCTATGTTCCGCAACTCGATAAACATGGCAACCCGACCGATTTTTTTGTCCGCCACCGCTGGATGACTGTTTATATGCAGCGAAGACATGTTTTGCCCGGCCAACCCAATAAGCCAACTCACTTCGAATTGCCTTCCTATATGCCGGCCTATTTACCGCTGACCTTAAAATATTTCTGGCCCCGGCTGGTAAATCTGGCCAAACCCTCCGCCATGGGTTTTGTCACGTTTAATTCCGGCTCCCGCCGCTTGGGCCTGCGCCTGCTGCGTGTGCGCGGCATACAGCGCATCACCGTTAATGGCCGCAAAATCGCCGCGCGTCACCTCACCGAACAACTGGACCCCGGAATCGCAAACCTCTGGGTGAATTCCAGAGGCATGTTGATAAAATACCTTGGTTCAGACGGCAGCGCATGGACCCCAACCACGGCGGCGGCCATGAATAAAAAATGGAAAGCCCGGCTGGCCGCCCTGAAACAATAAAGGACTTGCAATGCGGAATTTTCTAAAACGCGTGATTGTTCTGGTGGTACTGACAACCATCATGGCCACTGCTATTAACATGGCCATCTATTTCACATCCCGCAACGCCCGCATCCTGCAATTGGAACGTGAACGCAAACACCTCCAAACCGTCATCAACCGCCTTACCGGAAAACGCCGCATGGCCGAACTGGTGGTGGATGGGCAAGTCACCAATGGCCAGCGGCAGGTGCTGCAAACCACGCTTCTGTGGGAAGAATTCGTCACCGGGCCTGATGGCCGCCGCATAGCTCTACCAATCAAAAAAATTATTATCCCCGGGGATACCCCCTATGTGGACGGTTATGTGCTCAAATTCCAGGATAAGTTTGTCGAACAAGGCAATTTGCTGCGTGGCAAGTCCCTGGCTTTTTTCCGCCGGATTTTCTCAACAAAACAATCCCCCCACCTGGGCAACTCCCTGCTGGATTCGCACGGTGTGCCGCCTTGTCTGGACGGGAAAGCCGGTCGCCCCGACACCTTTACACTCGATCTCTGGCAACATATTCAGCAGCTTATGCAGCATCCAGCGTCCGCCAAAAAACTGGGCCTGGATATTGTCCAGGGGCAGGCGGTATATCGGCCCGTCAAGCCCGGACGCTTGTATGTCATTTATCTGCAAAATGACGGCGGAATGGAATTCACGCAACAAGCCGGCGAATCTTCACTTATTAATCGACTCCTGAAAGAAGCGGATCATACTCACTCGCAAACCGCGACCACCCCGGGCGCGCAGTAACCTGTAAACCAATTAAAAGGTGGCACATGGTCTCTGATGGCTCTCCAGCACTGATGACCAACCACACCCGCCCGCCCTTGCCATCATCGGCAATTGCCACCACCGTGTGGCTGATAACCGGCACGGTACTTATCGCCTTGGCGATTTTGCTGCGCCTCAACGCGCCAACGCTGGCCCACAGCGTGTTACGTCACCTGACCATCCGTAACCTGTTTGTCGCCGGCAACGTCCTGGCCGGAACAGTATTTCTATGCAGTTGCCTCTTCCTGCGGCGAAACATGGGAAAATATCTGTTTTTCTGGATGCTGCTGACTGGCCTGACATGTCGGCTGATTATCCTAAGCGGAACGCCGGTATTATCCACCGATTACTATCGCTTCCTCTGGGATGGCGCGGTACTCGCACAAGGCCACAACCCCTGGCTTTACAGCCCAAAAGCGGTACTGGATCATTCCAATCCCACAATAAATCCAGCTTTAACCGCCTTGGCACAGGCCCATCGCGCCCTGATGCTCCACATCAATCACCCGGATTTGCCGACCATTTATCCGCCGGTCAGCGAGTTTGCGATGGCACTGGCGGCCAAAATCGCGCCGTTCAGCGCCACCGCTTTGCGTTGCGTGTATTTGGTTTTTGACACCGCCACCGCTATTTTCATCGCCATAATCCTACGTCGTCTGCATCGCCCCAGTTCCTGGCTGCTGATCTACTGGTGGAATCCCGTGCTCATCAACGCCTTTTATAACGAAGCACATATGGATGTAATGACCCTGGCGTTTGTTGCGCTCTTTGCGTTAATGCTCGTTATGCAGCGCCCCAAATCCGCCGCAACTGCATTGGGTTTGGCCATTGGTGCAAAATTCTGGCCCATCGTATTGGCTCCGGTTCTACTGCGGCCACTATTGAAAAATCGAAAACAATTGGCAATCGTCACCACGGTCTTGGCGCTGGTCAGCGCCGCCGCGCTGATTCCCATGTTTTTAACCGCCGGGCCCGCACTGCATTCACTGCTGAGCTATGGGCGATATTGGCACGAAAATGACGGCGTATTTCGCCTCGTTTCCATGTTCTGGCACCATGTATTTCCCGCCACAGCATATATGCGGCCCGCAGTTGCATCGCGTATCACAATTGCAGTTATTTATCTCACCGCACTGATTATCCTCAATCGCAAAGCCGCAACCCCAAGCCACGCCATACGGGTTTGCCTGTTTTCCGTCATGTTCATTTTTCTGTTAAGCCCGACGGAATTTGCCTGGTACTACACCTGGCTGCTGCCTCTGCTGGCTATTTACCCGCGCATTTCACTGTTGGTCTGGTCCTTAACGCTGGGCCTTTATCACGCCCACTATTTTTATCCTTGGATGATCTGGCTTGAACATGGGCCCGTCTGCGCGCTGCTGATTTTAGAATTGCTCTGGCCCCGTCTGGCCAATTGGTTTGTTGCGGATTCTCACACCCCTTTGCCCATTGCAGCGTGACCTTGAACCCCGACGACCAACACCCATCGCAAACTCCGTTGCCCCGCTGCGTTGCCCATGCTCACGTTTCCCATGCTCATTGGCAAATCCGCCACATGGGCCGTAAACTCCCATGATGAATGCTCCGTCCACTACGTTTCCCGGAATAAATTCTCTCCGCGTGGCGGTTATTATCCCCGCCATCAATGAGGAAAAATCAATCGGACAGGTCATCGCGGATATTCCCGCATGGGTAACAGAAATTATCGTCGCCGATAATGGCTCCACGGATAACACCGTCGCCGTCGCTCAACAGGCCGGAGCCAAAGTCGTGCCCGCCGCTGTTCGCGGCTATGGCAGCGCCTGCCTCGCCGGTATTGCAGCCGCGGAAAATGCCGATATTCTCGTTTTTATCGATGGCGATTTCAGTGATTATCCCCAGCAAATGCACACGCTGGTTCAACCCATCGCTGAAAATCACGCCGACATGGTTATTGGATCACGCACACTCGGACACCGCCAACGCGGTTCATTAACCATTCAGCAGCGCTTTGGCGGGGCGCTGGCCTGCTGGCTTATGTGGCTTCTGTGGTCTGTGCGCTATACCGACCTCGGCCCATTTCGCGCTATATCTCGCCCGGCGCTGCTGCAATTGCGCATGGATGATCGTAATTTTGGCTGGACCGTGCAAATGCAGATTCGCGCCGCCATCACCGGCCTGCGAACCATGGAAGTTCCCGTCGATTACCGCCGGCGCATTGGCCGATCTAAGATTTCCGGCACGCTGCGCGGTGTAGTCATGGCCGGATATAAAATTTTGTACACCATCGGCAAAGAATTTTTGGCCGCCCGGCATTTTTCCGGAAAAGCCGGTAAATAGAGTCCTTGATTTTGCACGGGAATATACGATGGAATGGGAATTTCCCTCATTCCGCGCATGGCCGCCACGCCGGATTTTGGGCAAAAATAGTGTTATCGGAAGCTTTCCGGCCCAGCCCACTAATGCTCTGCCACGCCTAAATAAACTCTTAACCAACCGCGCCCAACCCCGCGCCAACGTCCGTATATAACCGCGAAAGTCCCGCATTTCAGTGCTTTGCGACTGATAACCGTCCCGCTGGCAAACCTGTGGTCTTTTCTTTACCTGCAACGCGCCGTTGATCCGATGCAAGAGGTGTTGTTACTCGCCGGCGACCGGGCCTTCGGTCGCCAGAGTTGTTTGGGCCGCAGCGCCCATTACGGAGCCTTCCGATGACCACGAAACTTCCCCCCATGCCCCTACGTCCGAAAATGCTTAGTGTTGTAGATGATAACACTTCTACATCACATTCCAACGCTGCGCGGTGTGCCGGCGCGGCGGTCGCATTGGCGGCTGCGTTTGCCGCCGCCAATGCTGTTCATGCCAATACCACGTTTGATCAAATTGGCCTCACACAATTGCAAAGCATCGCTCCCAACATCAACGGATCAGGTGTTAATGTCGCGCAGGTCGAGGCCTCCGTCAGCAGCACCACTCAAAACGCCTTTGAACCCAACCCCGCCAATCTCAACACCCATGCCCAGTTTACTTTCATTGATTCATCCGGAACTTCTTCCGGATCTTACAACAGTGCCGACGCCTCCTGGCACGCGGAATATGTCGCTTCACTATTTTACGGCGGTGCCGGTGCGGGCGTTGCACCGGATGTTTCACATGTTTATGTCTATGCCGAAAGTTATTATTTCAATACGCTCTACGCCGTCACCGCGCCGATCAACAGTTCCGCCGGCCTGGCGCCTTCCGTCGTGAATCAAAGCTTTATTTATCCCGGCGTGACAAGCTCCACCAGCCAGTACCTCGATCAAATCTGGGATAATTATGCCGCGCAATACAACACGTTGTTTGTTACCGCCATCGGCGATGGCCAAACCACCAGCACCTCGACACCCAGTTATGTCAATGCACCGGCAGATATGTACAACGGTATTGCCGTCGGTGCCTACACCGGCATTGGTGGCACACCCTCCACGTGGGTCGGCCCAACTTGGGATGGGCGATCCGCGCCAGATCTGATCGCGCCAGGCAGCTACACCAGCTATACCGCACCGTTGGTCAGCGGATCGGCCGCACTGTTAATCCAGGCTGGTAACGCCGATATCGGCGGCACCGGCACCGCCAGCGCCGCCACCGACATCCGCACCGTTAAGGCACTTCTGTTAAATGGTGCCACCAAAATTCAGGGCTGGACCAACTCTTACTCCGCCAACAGCGGCACCTACACCTACAACGCCGCCAGCGCCAACGCCACCACACCGTTGGATCCACGCTACGGCGTAGGCATGGTCAATGTCTACAACGCGTACACAAATCTCGCCGGTGGCGAACATAATTACTCAGCCGCCACCAGCTCTGCAATCAGCGCGTTCTCCACCAATACCACCGCCGCCCCAACCGCCAACTTCACGGGAACTGCTGTCACAGCAACAACCGGATGGAATCTCGCTTCCATCACCGCGTCCTCCAGCAAAAATGCGGTTGAAAATTATGACTTTAATCTGCCGGGAACATCCATCAATAGTTGGGATTTAACCGCCACGTTAACCTGGAACAAAGATTACCAGGCCAGTGGAATCAATCATCTGCTGCTGTTTTTATTGAATTCCTCCGGCCAGCAGGTCGCCAGCAGCACCAGCATGTCGGACAATCTGCAACAGATCAACATTAATTCCAGCCTCGGCATGACCACCTTGGCCCCCGGCCAATACGATCTGGCCGTAGAAATGCTCGGCGGCAGCAATCTTATATCCAATTCCGAAACCTACGCCCTAGCCTGGAATTTTGTCGACCCAGTCTCCGTCCCCGAACCCGGCGCCATCGCCATCCTCCTCGCCGGCTCCATGTTCGCAATGCTGAAACGGAAAAGCTGAATGGGAGCAACACTGCGCCGTGGACGACCAGTAGCGGCAGTATTATCAGTAATGTCAGTAATGGTCAGTAATTTCAGTATTTGCAATCCGGCGAAGCCGTTACGCCGTCCGAAATAGCCGACAACCATCCGCAAACCAAGCCGCGCCTGTGCCACTGACATAACCACACGTACCTCATGCCCAAAGATTATTCACATCCCGAAGCTACGCGGTAGACGTGGTTCATAGCGCGGACACACCAATACCGGCCTGCATGTGACGGTGGACATTCTCAACAAGGTCTACGAAACCGGACGCCAATGCACCAAAGAATTCAAACGCGACATGAAAATCCGCTTCGATTCGTTCTTGCCCCAGTGGAACTACCGGGCCGCCCCTGTCACCACGTAAATAGGGAAGTTATTTCGGCCCCGTTCCTTACGGAGTTGTTGCCTATTTTATAATGTTGCTATTTTAAAACCGCGTCAGCACTGGCTTCGTGGAGAAGGTTTCCAGTAAAAAGGATACGTGGTGGCTTGACATGGGGCCACGTGATGCGATAGGGAACGCCGGGATAGAGGTCGAAAAAATTATCCCCAAGAGGCTGCTCTCCATCCAAGTCGAGGCAAACGCCCCATACCAATGACGCACTTTCGAAAATGGCGTAACCATGATCCATCCGGACACTGATTTCGGGCTTCGCCCAATTCATCTCCTTGAATAATGGTCGGATCAGACGATTTCTCGCCAGCAATACGCCATTTTGCGTTAATATGGCAAATCCAATGCTGTCCCTTGGATTCGGCCAACTTGCCATTGGTAACAATGCCAGTGGCGTAGAGCTATTTGGAGGCAACACAACTGATTCCTCACGACGCGAGGATGACTGGCCATCCAGAGAAAAGAAGCCGAAATCAAGCGTACCGGCAACCGGGGCGAGCGTGTCATTTATGCCGTATATAACCAATTGTTCTTCCCGGATCGCCAAGACGATGCTTATGGGCTGCAAGGCTCGCCGAACCGACCAGAACGCCGGCGTGCGCCGCAGATAATAGTCTACGATTGTCCAACTTCGAGTCGCCGGCCAGCAGTCGTTATACATCCAAAACACCGCCGCGGCGCTATCAAACATTCGGACGCGGAAATTTTCGCAATACTCCCGTAAGGCTTCACCGTGCAGCAGGCCTCCCCAGTAGGTGTATTCCTCAACGGAAAGATCGTTTATATTCTTGCCCAGCCAGAACTCAATGATTTGATCGGGACTGCTTGGTTCGGTCCAACTGTCCACGCCGTTGTCGTGTATTCGCCATGCAAAGTTGTGAATGGTTTGGTCGCGACCGAGGCAGGCGCGCATTGTCGGCAGGGCTGTTGGGCCAAGCATTCCGCCCTCCGATGCAAAACGGCACGTCAATTCGCGATACTTCCGGAAATCATTCTCCGAGAAGCCCACGTCCCAAGGGTGTTGATCGCCTCTATCGTTGGCGTCTGGTGGAATCTCGGCAGATCCCGACCAGGGAGAACTGGGTTGATAGAACCGGCTGGAATCTTCCTGTTTCAGCAACTGTGGAAGCACCAGGTGAAAAAACGCGTAATCGGGGTAGACCACGCCGCGGTCATAATTCCATCGCCAATTTCCCATTTCTAGTTCGTTATTGCCGCACCAGATAATCAAACTCGGGTGGCTTGCCAACCGCCGTATCTGATATATGGCCTCTCTTTTAGCGTTGTCGAAAAATTCCTGATCCTGCATTGGATACTTGGCGCAAGCATAAATGAATTCCTGCCATACGAGTATGCCATGGGAATCACATAATTCGTAGAAGTCTTCTGATTCATACAGGCCGCCACCCCAGACTCTCAGGAAATTAAAGTTTGCTTCAATGGCGCGGTCTATCAATTGGACGTATCGATCTCGATCAATCCGCGCCAAGATCATATCCGCCGGCACGAAATTTGCGCCTTTGCAGAAAATCCTCTGTTTATTGATGGTGACAACACAATGTGTTCCAGATACGGGATGAACCGATTGGTCAATGTGAACATGGCGAAAGCCTATCCGTTTTGACTTCTGGCCGACGAGCTTTGATCCGGTAGTCAGTCGGGCGCATAGCGTGTAATAATTTTGTTCACCATGTCCCCTGGGCCACCACAATGCGGGATTTTCGACATGCAAAGTCAATTCAATACTTTGATGGCCCGGGAGAATTTGAACCTGCTGTGTGCTTGATGCGCCGGATTCCACTAGCTGCACATGAAGTTCACCGACAACAGACTGTTCCACCAGTCCTTCGATGAACAATCGAACCCGAACCGAACCCCGCGATAAATCATCCGATAGTGTGGCCACGGGAACCAACTGATCGATGCGCACCGGAGCATCCGTCATCTCAAGCCGAACCGCTCCAAATATGCCGACGTTTACCAGGCGGGGAGCCCAGTCCCAACCAAACTGGAATTGCGGTTTACGCATCCAGTGCCGCTTATTCCACCGCGTATCGGCGTCGCCGTAATAGCCGATGGATGGCTTTTCCGCCATCTCCCACACGCCGCTATCCAAGTGGACGGTCAAAACATTGGTTCCGGAACGAAGTTTACCAGTTGTTTCAAGTCGGCAGGGATAAAATGTGTTCGTGTGTCGGCCGATCTCGTGCCCATTAAGTACGATCCTCGCCGCCAGGTCCAGTCCCTCAAATACGAGCCAGGATTGGCTCGTGTGGGAACCGGCGGGAACCTCGAATTCGCGTCGATAGCTCCACAACATCTCCTCAACCCATCGCGCGGCCAGCACGTTAGTTCCCACACAAGGATCTTCAATCCATCCCGCTTTCCAGACGTCGAGATGGATTTCTCCAGGTACCTGCGCATCGATATATCGCGATAAGTCCGTCCGATCCCGTTCCGCATATTCCTGTCGCCCGCGACGGCCATCATACCACCGTAGTTTCCATGTTCCGTTAAGATCAATTATTTGCATCATATGTCACGCTGCCGCCAAAGAAATAATTTCCAAATAGTTCCGCATATTTTCACCGCAGGATCAAGGCCTGACAATACATTGGGTATCCTATCGATTCTCAAAATCAAATTACTGTCGATGCCCCGCCGTCCCCGCTGCCGATAACCGAAAAAGTACCAATCGGTTTCCCCTTGCTTGGGCCTGGGCCGAATCCAAGGGTGCGGTCCGTTGTTCATCAGCGGGGTCTGATCGTTGAGAAGGTACCAGCCGTCGCGCGAAAGCACGCCGTCGCCAAGCGGTTCCGGTCCTTGGCACTCATCCAGCGAAAGCCGTGTTCCTCCGAGATTACCCGTTTGCTTCAGGCCCGGATGCCACGTTTTCCATCGCGAACCGTCGCGAAAGGCAATTCGCAGATCATTGTCGGTTAACTGTTGGGCGCCAAGCCACGCAAGCCTTAGCCTTGAGGTGATGATGCGCAAAGCATGATTCGTGCGAAAAACCTTGAATTTAACGGGCCGAAAATGTCTGTGAATGGCAAAATATGAACGGTTATCAATGAAGTGATGCGCGGCGTCGAATTCGATCCGGATCAGGCTTGAGGTGATAACCGTAAATCGAGCATTACCTGCGGTAATTAGATTGCCCGCCCGCGCAATGGCCGCCCCTTGCCACGGCACCATGACGGCGAGCAAGGTGAAAACACCAAGGCAGAGCCGCCTTGATAGTGTAATCGGCTTGTTATTGCGCCGATGCCATTGCACGTTCATGATATTACTCCGCCTGCCGGTGACTCATAAATATGCCTGAACCCAAACAAGTGAACCGCTGTCTTGTACCGTGCGTCCAAGCGCCGACACGATCAACCATGATCCGAGAATACTTCCGTGCACTTTCATCAACGATATTAAGGCAGATACCGTGCGTCACAAGCACCTCCATCATTAAGGTGAAATTTTATACCAATTTCGGAAATATTTCAAACACACGTCTGCAAACGTGTGCGGTGGGTCCGGCGGAGGCTGTCCGCCCAGTTCCGGCGGCCTGTTTTCTCCAGGCGCGCCAGGTAAGCTGGAAGCTCTCCATGCACATGTAATCCGCCACCCTCGGCAAGAACGGTCCACATGGGATCGATTCCGGTAACGGAGGTACGCATCATTTCGGCATGCCAGAATTTCAATATCTCGGCGGCGGAAGCGACGAGTTCCGGGTGGTTTGGCGCCAAGTCGTGCTGTTCATGCGGATCGGTCTTGACGTCGAAAAGCATGGCATCAGGATAGCCGTGAAAGGCGTCATGATATGTACGAATATACAGATGGTCCTGGAAGCGGACACCCCGCTGGCAGGCCCACGCGCCTTGTGAAATAATAAGGGACTCACGGCCTTGCGACAGACCCTGACGCAAGGCCTCTGCAAAGCTCCGCGCATCCCAATTGCAGGGTGTCTGTTGTTGGATTAGTTCGGTGATAGTCGCGGCAATATCCACAAGGTAATGCAGCGCGTGGTCTTTACGCCCGGAGGGAAGGCCCGGCCATCGCATGATTAACGGCACTCGGCATGTACAGTGGTCCGCAGTCTGATGATCGCCATAGACATTCAACTCGCCGAGATTCTCCCCATGATCCGCCGAGATTATTACCGCCGTATCATCAAGTATTTGCCGATCGGCCAAAGTATTGAGCAGCCGGCCGATCCATTCATCGGCGTAACGAACGCCGCAGTCGTAGCCGTCAAACATCGCGCGCACATCATCCATGCCGGCCATGCGCGCCGGCTGACGCGGATACTGCGGATCCGGTTCAGGGCTGAAGCCATTGACCTCCTGGGCGGAATGCGGGCCGGCCATTTGCCAGTGTTCAGCGCGAATCATCTCGTTGAGCCACGCGGGTAATGGTGTATCGACAAAAGGATTTCCGAAATTCTCCGGCGTGCGATAAGGCGTGTGTGGATCCCACAGGTTGACATGCAGAAACCAGTTCTCGTGTTGACCATACCGCATGAGCCACCGGGTGGCATGCGGTATGATTTCATCGGCGCACTCAAGGCCGTTGGCGCCCGTATTGGTGATATCGTTGAAATTCGCGTACCAGTGCCATGCGGAATGACGCTCGCCAAATGGGCTTACCGTAGCAGTTCGATAACCAGCCTGGCGGAACAAACGCATCCAGTTGGTCCGCGCATAGTCGGAGGCGAATCCGCGACGGCTTCCCTCAGAAAATAATTCCGCCGCCGCTCCGCCATGGTTAATTATACCGTTGTGAATTCCAAACCGGCCGCTCCATAATGCCGTGCGGCTTGGCAGGCATGGCGCATCGGACGTGTAGACGTTGTCAAAAATCACTCCTTGCCGGGCGATACGGTCTATATTTGGACTGGTGTGACGGTGGTAGCCATAGCACCCGAGGTGGTCCGGGCGCAGTGAGTCGATGTCAATGTAAAGAATTCGCATTCATAACTTCCTCGTCAATGAGAACAACCCGCACATCAGCAAGACGCGCGGTCACGGAGTCTCCGGGGGAACGTAGTTGTCCGGCCCGCCAAGTCGCCGCCAACCGCGATATACCATGAGCATCAATACGGCTGCAGCAGCATATAAGACCGTGCATAGCGCGAAGATCATACGAAAGTTGTGCGCCCAGTCCATGAAGCTACCCAGCAGATAGCTGGTTACCACGAGGCTACCGTAACCCAGGACGTTAAGACCGGACGAGAATTGACCGAATTTGTCGCCGGGGAACAGGAGCATCATCACGGCGATCCAACCGAGCATCCACCCGACGGTGGGCGGGATAATCAATACCGCATATATCAGCCAGGTGGTCTTGCTCTGCACACAGAAGTAGGCCAAACCGGTCAAAATAGCGCCGCTGAACAGGGAGGCTAATACGACGTGAAACGCGTTGAATTTCTCGCACAGGTAACCCATGGGAATATAGAGTACCGCCGAGGCCAGACTGCTCCAGGCAAAGACCTTGCCGATCGCGTCCGCGTCCAGGCCGAGGGTTTTCTCGCCAAAGAGCACCATAAAGGAAATCGCCGGCGAGGTTACCAGAATCATCAGTGTGAACGCGATGAAAAAGTTGCGGTACAAGGGGATGGAAAGGCATTCCAGGAAATATACGCCGTAGGTCTTAATGAAATTCTTCCGATTTTCGTGCGGCGGAGGGGGTGGATAACCGCCTTCCTTGACCCGCCAGCACATCAGGAGAAACGAGACCATGTATACCAAGCCAATGCTCCAGAACAACACTTTTGGATACGCAACGACATATTGGAACAGCCAGAATTGCAGGACAAATGCGCCAAGCGTTCCGACCACGCGGAACCAGGCGAGAAACCGAGGCATCAGCGATTGCGGCACCACATCGCGCAGCAGAAAGTAATAACTGTTGACCAGCACCATATTGAAGAAATGAAACATGACAACGAACACCGTTAGAACAGCCAGCACGGTGACCGTCAGCGAGACCGACAGTGGAAGTATTTTGTCCGCGTGCAGCCATGCTCCTATATTGGGGGCGTATCCGATAAGCACCAGGGCGGTGACGGTAAGCGGCGTTGACCAGAGCAGGAAGGGGATGCGCCGCCCGATGCGGCTGCGATAACGATCAGTCCATATACTGATATTTGGCAGGAACAGCAGATTCACCATCCCCGCTGTGCCTCCGGTTACCACAGCGATGGTGGTGTCGTCGGCGTGGAGTCGCTGCATGTACACCGGCATGAACATGAAGAATATCGTCTGAAAAAGCATCCAGCAGAAATCGCCCGCCAGCAACCACAGGAATAAAAAGACCAGTTGCCGGACCGTATATTCCAGGGTACCAACGCGGTAAGTTTTCCCCGGCTTGCCACCGGTCTCGTCCGTGGGCCATTGTGATCCGCCATCTGCGGCCAGATTTGACGCGGATTCACCGATTTGTTCGGGCATTATTTTCTCCAAAATCCCGCCAATAGGTTAACGGCACCCGCCGGGGCGTCACGGCCGAGCCTTAAGACCGTATATCTGCATTTCATAGATCGAATAACCCCATCCTGTGCCGCGCTGGATGCCGAGCATCCGCACATATCGCGCTCTGACCGGCCGGGGCAGCATAATTGTCGACACGCCACCGGTGCCCGTGCTGGTATGGTACACGGTACGCCAGGAATCCGGTGCGCCAGGCGAGTTGGACACCTGAATCGCAAATTTCCTCGCATAGGCCGAGTTCCAGTAGATCACGATAGTCTGGATACGCTGCGACTTGCCGAGATTTACACATATCCACTGATGATCGCTGTATTGCGAACTCCAGCGCGTATGCATGTTGCCGTCAAATGCGTTTTCCGGCGGATACTTGCTGTTCTCCACCGAGGACGAAAAGGCGGGTTTCTTCAATGCCAAGTTCGGCCCCATGTCCGGCTGGGCCATCCAGAAGCGCATTGCCGCGATCTTGCTGCGCAGCCTCGTGACCTCCCGGGCCCGTGATGACTGGTCATGCCAGACGACCTGCTGATCGCCACAGATATTGAAATTCGTGGGGAAACCGCGGATGAGCTTTAAAAGCCGGACGTCGTTGGCGATTTCATCTTTTACCACGGGCGTGAATTGCCGGCGAATCACAGCGGAATCCAGCGGCCGCGCCCGGTTGCGGTGCAGTATGCCGATGCAGCGGATGTAGTTGTACTGCGAATGTAGAATCAGACCATACAGTGTGGTCCAGCGGTACATGGACTCAATACGCCCATGCACCTTTGTCGGCATCGGTTTGCTTAACAGCGGCTTGAGTTCGGAATCCGCCGCCAGTACGCGCGAAGCGACGTAACCGAAATTCCTGGCAGCCGATTTGTGGAACTGGTAGGCGTCTTTCTGTTTCAGGCACCCGCGCGATGCCAGTGACCGCGGTGTCAATGGGAGGCGATAAGGGCCAAATGCCGTGAAAACCGCCATCCGCTGAAACCAACTGTAAATATGTAATCCATTTTGATTGTAGGGCGGCATTTTATCCGGTGGCACGTATAACGGTGCTGTAGTCACTACGGCCTTGTCCAAACTGCCCCAGAACCGCAGTACCGCAGGTGCCAGCGTCTTTCCAAAATCCCGCTGTGCGACGGCCTCCAGGACGGGATCGGGATGGGCGGCGCTGAACGGGTGCTTTTGCCGCAGTCCGGCCTTGGTCGGTTGCCATATCATCCGGTCAATGACCTCCAGATTCGGCTGATAAACCCAGCCTTCGCAACCGGACCACCAGAGGGCGAAATTTCTCACCTTGTGGGAGTACAATTTCCATATCTTATATTGCGCAACAAACGGCAACGGGAAGCCTATGGTCGGGCTGATACTTTCACAGTCGCCTGAAGCCGAGACAAGGGAAATGTAGTTCGGCCCGTATACGCTGTGGCCGTCGGCCTTGACCGCCAAAGCCGCCTTGTTGTAGTTATTGAGCTTAATCAACCAATCATCGGCGTTGCCGTGCTCGTTGTAGATCAGTCCATAACCCCGACGGGCCAATGACAGCATGTAGCTCTCGGTACTTCGATTTCCACCCAGATTCAGGTGCCACGGCCATAATGCCACGATGATATGTCTTTTCCCGGCGGCTTGTTTGATGATCCGCAGTACCCGGCGCACGGCTTGCCAGCGCGTATGGGAATACGGTTTGCCGCCGACGACTGATATGCTTTTGCGCCCGGGCGATCCGTTATAGTCGGCAAATACGCCGTAGACAATGGTCGTCCCCCGATGCTTGCGAAACAGCGTGCGGTAAGCGTGCAGATACAACGCCGCTCCGCGGGGATTAAACGGATCCACGACCTTGCGGTGTTTACTTGGCGAAACGTAGTAGATCGCTGAAGCATTCCTGGGATTCTTAAACCAAGCCGGATCCTTTGGCGGAAGTCGCTGCTCGATCATAAGTCCCAGGCCGTATTGCTTGCGCAGCCGATACGGGATGGGCGGCCCCATCTTCTCTCCCCACACAACATTGATATAGTGATGGGCGTAATAGGAGGCTTGATCCCGGTTCGTCCATCCCGGTGGCGGCGGCTGGCTGCGGCGGTTGTTGCCGATGCGATAGTAGAAGGCCGGGGCCTCCGCCTGATCCAGATTCCCAACCGACGCGGTGCGCAGGTCTTCAAACCGAAACACGCCGTCCATGGCTCCTTTCGGCGTTTCACCGACGATCCAGAAAATCCCGCCGCGACACACGAATTGATAGCTTTCCGGCGCATGAGCCTTGAGCTTGAACGGCGCGGATTTGGACTCGGCCGCAATCAAGGCATTATCCGCGGCAGTACCGATGATAATGGCATGGGATGCCGGTATTTTCGCGGAATCCGGCGATAATAATGCGCGATGGATTTCAATGTTGAAGCGGCGCTTCAGGAATCCGGTAAGATCGCGCGCAGCGGTTTGCTCCACGATATTGGAGCCGACAATGACTTTCCACAAATTTGTGATCCTAATCGGCGCGGCCATGGACTGATTAGCGAAGACCGTAAGGGAACAAAGGGCCAATAAACCGGCCACAACACGTCTGATCATCATTACGAAATCCTTAATACAACCAACGGGAAATAATTTCCCGATATCATTCTATCTTGTTTAGGGCCGGCGCATCTTTAACTTCGGGGTTTACGACTGCTATACCGGCCAAACGTCCGCGGGTTTCCACCGCGTGGATGCATGGATGCCGCAGAGTCATACTTGCTCCGGTCCTTAGCCAATTCCCCTTCTTTTGGCGGACTGCTTCATCAGTCCGACCGACAGCAACGCGGCACCGAGCATCACCAAAGAAGCTGGTTCCGGAACCGGCGAAGCCGCCATCATTGTTGCCCAGCTATTTCCAATGAGGAAATTGGAAAACAGATTGCTGTCGCCATTCTGCATCGCCCAGGCTTCCATGCCTAACGTTTGAAAGGATGTCAACGCGTCGGCAGTATTTGTACCCAGCGAGGCCACCGCCATGGGGGAGAAGAAATCGCCGGATGAGGGATTCACCCACAGGGCCATGCGGTCAAACGGTCCGGTGCTTACGGCCGTGCTCTTGAAGAGAAATGCCACAATATAGTATACCTTTCCCTTCTGAATGCTTCCACCGGCGGATGCGGCCGTGCTGTTCGCATCGGTCTGCACAAAAAACTCATTGCCGGTACCGCCGGTTCCATTAATTCCCACGCGCGGGCCATTGGAATTTCCAAGCCACACAAACAGTTGCTTGCCCGCGGCCATGGTGGACCCGCCGCCCGAATTGGCCGCATTGCTGTATAGGAAACTTACGAAAACGCCATTACCATTCTGCGGTGAGGCAAGGTTCCGCGATATAACCGTCGGGTTGTACATGGCGTTGGTCAGTTGCACGGCCTGGTGGGCCATCATAAGGCCGCCACCCGAAATTTGATAAGACATCGGCGTCGTGGGCGTGACCACGTTGACCTTGGTGGTGTCTATATTAACAGCCCATGAGCTGCCGGGTGCCCAGCCCGTCCCGCCGGCTTGGCCATTAAGCTCTCCGCCTGTGTTCGTGTTGAGATAGGCGGACGTCAGAACCGCCGGCTGAACCGTCGCCGGTCCCGATGTGTTCATGATATTATTGAGAATATTCTGCTTATACTGGTCTACGGTGGTCCAGTCATTCTGCAGCAAACCACCGGTGTCACCGCTGTTGGGATTGACATCCCAAAACGTCCAGTAAAGATTGTTGCTCTTGATGTAGCTGGTCAGGGCATTAATCCATTGCAGCTCCGCCGTGGACGAACCTGCGTCATTTTGCGGGCCGCCAAACTCGCCCACCCAGACCGGCGCAATATTGTCCTTGGAAATGTAGCCCCATTCCTGATTCCAGTAGGCCGGAAGATTATTCGGATAATTCGCGGCATTAAACCACGGCTGATTATATACCTCCGGACCATAATCATGCGGCGAATAAACGACCTGATTGGGAACATTGAGTTCCACCGGGGCGGTGGCGACCCCCTTCAAATCTCCACCCCACCAAGCACTACCGGTCGTGCCATTTTGACTTTGAACCCCCTCAACGCCTATTAACAGATGCGGATTAACGGCTTGGATTGCATTGCCGGCTTGTTCGGCCGCCAGCCGCCAATCCGTCGCCGGATTGCCGGTGCCCCATGTCGTCGGGTTGTGGGGTTCATTATGAAGATCAAAGCCGATAACGGTGGGATTATTCTTATAACGTGTAGCCAAGGTGGTGAGGTCACTGACCCATTGCGTTGTGGTCAGATCCGGGGTGTTGGTACTGCCGGGATATTGTGGATTGGTATACCAGAGCGGTGACTGGCCGCTGGCGTCCGGGCGATGCTGATCCAGGATAACTTTCATGCCGTAAGAGCCGGCGGAGTTTATCAACTGATCCAGACACTGCAGCGAAGTCAGGCCCTGGAGGTTCTGATTCATCGGTCCGTTAGTGCCATAGTAACTGATGCCATTGGGCATGGTATTGGGATCCTGCACGATCGTGTCACAATAGGGAATCCGCAACAGGTTATATCCCAGGCCGGACAAGGTTTTCAGGACACTGTTCATGGACACCTGCCACAAACCGTTCACCACGTAATTGGCTGTCTCAAATCCAAACCAGTTGATGCCGTTGAACGTGGCGGTCGTGCTGGCATTTGGGCCAGTGCTCTCGACAATCCGATTTCCGCTGGTGCCATACCAGCCGTTGTAGGTGATCGCGTCAGGGCCGGTTGTGGCGGTGGTGGTGGCAGCGCTGGCCCACGTCTGAGCGGAAACCACGGCCATGGCTGCCACCGCAAGGATGGAATATCTGTTTTTTGCGTACTTCATTGTCTTGATCCTCCAAATTGTTTTATCAATTAAATTATTTCTGATGGAACATTGGAAAAAAACACCGCAATTCCTTGAGCCGACCGATATTTCCAACGCTCGCACTATGCGCCAATCTTTATCCGGTTCGATCCCAGGGGTTTGAGAAAGAAAAGGGAGGCTACCGCCTACTACTGGGTACCTCCCTTTTCAACACGGACAATCGCTCACGCCCGAGCGAATCGCCGTTTGAGAATCAGTAAACCAAACCCCGCAATGCCCATCAGGGGAAGCACCGCCGGTTCGGGCACTGGGCTGGCCACGCCACTGATGGCAAATACCCCTGTTTGCGCACCGCCACTGTTAAATGTGATGCCGGTGATTGGCGTAGTAGCCTCAACACCGCTCAATGCCACGTCGGTCTCATAAAGCCCAAAGGTATGACCGCCGGTGGTGGGGCTGGCACCGCTATCATAGCGATCGAAACCGTTCGGAACTGCTTCCGATGCTATGCCCGTCCCATTACCCCAATCCGGCGCGCTAAAGGTAAACGCGCTAGAGGAGGTTCCATTAGCAAAGTTGACCACGAACGTTCCGGATGTCGTGGATGAAGCATTCGCGCTGGTTGCGAGAATCGCCAGGGAACTGTATGCCGTCGGAGTGCTCAATGTGAGCGTTCCCGGCGCGCCAAGCCCGGTCGTGGAATTGTAAAGATACAGAACATTGTTGGTTCCAACATAGCCGGCACTACTGCTGCCGGTAACCAGTGTATCCTGAAGTTGGAACGTTGTGTTGCCACCGGTGACCGTATTGGTCGCGGCACTGACAAAAGTGTTCGTGCCGGTATCCGCGGTTGGCAGTCCTTTGGTATCGTTTGCGAACCCGCTGCCAAAAAATAGTGTGGAACTACCATTGTAACCGTTACCGAAGCTAACTGTTCCAGCGGTTGTCACTGCTGCGGGTCCGGTCGAGTTGGCATTCGGAGACAGAATCGAATCTTGATTCCAGCCGGTGGCCGTAATCGGTGTGGGAGCCATGCTCGCACCGGCGACACCGGCGAAAGCCAGGCTCATAGCGGCCGCAAGCCCAAGAATACCGATAGAGGGTCGAGTTGTTTTTTCCAAGATCATAAATGATCTCCCTATTTAAGTTAACAAAATAATCAATCAAAATACAAAACATTTAGGGAAGTTCTTAAATATTGTGAAAATCATGTCCTCCTTTCTATCGGGTTGCCGTTTCATTTTTCCGATCCTTTCGCTTCAGAGTAGCCATCGGCATCAGCCTCACATCACTTCCGGCGACGAGAAGACCCGATGGCTAATCGGATCCTCATGGGGGACTGGGGCGAAAGTTCTTGTAAGTGAGATTGGTTTGTATGGCGGTGCCGCCCGATCCACTGGTCACAGTATATTGGAATGTCGAAACGGATAAATCGGCCATCAGCGAATTGAGTTGATGTGTCGTACCCGTTCCATGCCGCCAACGCAGATAACTTCCCGCGGGCCAATTTGCTCCGTTCTGATCCGGCCCGGGGGCCACAGGCGTGTTATTGTCGGTCTGACTCGATCCTGGCGAATAATATTGCCAGATATTTGGGCATGTGAACAGCATTCCCCACATTAAGCTGGCGCTGGACTCGCCATCTTGGGTATAGCGGGCGGAGTCAGTGATCATCGCCACCTGGTGCGCACGGGCCGCGTGCATATACGACAGCCGGTACCAATGTGATGGGGTGATCCACCCGGCCGTCGCAGTCCATGACTCATAAAACAGGTAAGGATTGACCGCGTAGCCGCGTTGTGTGCCAGGGGGCAGACCGCTGACGATCTGCTCGGCCGGGCATTGAAAAATGCCGGAAATCTGCGGATAACCCGGGTATGGGTTCCGTAAGACGGAGACCGACAGCGAATTGGCCTCAATTTCATTCTGCAGCGACTCCCACCACTGCGCATAATAGGTGTTGGGGGATATATAGTTGTAATCAGCCGATGGGATCGTGTCTTGGTATTGGTCGGCATAGATCGCGGTAAGGATACCAAGCTGCCGCAGGTTTGATTTACAGGAGACGCTTAGCGCGGCTTTACGCGCCATCGCCAGTGCCGGCAGGAGCAGCGCTATAAGCACCGCGATAATCGAGATTACCACCAGCAACTCAATGAGCGTGAATGCTGATTTTCCACGCGTTCGTTCCAACCAACTCTTGGTAGTCATGATGAAAAATCTCCAATATTTCTGTCCGCATTTACATTCAGTGTTTCAAACTGCGGCGACAGATCCGCAATAGGATACACATGTTTTAGGCCTCTTTTACCTTCCGACGGCGATGGATACCGACCCAGGCTCGCGGGGCATCCGCAAACCAAGAGCCTTCACAATCGCACGATCCGGTATAATTTGATCGCCTTGCCGCTTGACCAGATGGAAACCACCGCAGTAATCCCACATGGTCCATCCTATGTGATAGCGTTCAAAAGCAATTCTTACGTCGTGAATCCAATCCGCACGCGATCGCGGCGGAGCGTATTTTGCAAACACACCAAACTCATCACAGATCAACGGGACCTTGTATTTTCGTCCCCATGCCGCAGCCTTGGCGATAGCATCGTTAATCCTTCGGCCATTCCATCGTTGCCGCCCATACTTAAGAATAATGCTCCGCGCCGCTGGATTTTCCACTCGTGCGGCAATAGGTGCCACGATTTTGGGACTTGACGGGTACGGCAGGCCCCGTATGAATTTCCACGGCGGATAGGCCCATTGTGCCCCCTGCTGCGCAAACGCTCCAGGCTGGTAAAAGTGAAAATTGTATACAATATCAGAATACGGAAGGGGCTTGAGTCGGCAGAGTTGCCGTATGCTCGACCAGCGCGTCCCGGTAGCGATTATCGTAAAATTCGGGGCGCTTTTGCGAATCGCCTCCACGACGCGGAGTTGTATCGCCTCCCACGCCCGCAGGCGCGGCGCGGTGGGTTCGTTGAGCACTTCTAAAAACACACGGTTCGGATTAAACCGATACGCCAGATTCGCGGCCAGCAATCCCCATAATCGCACGAGCGCGTTTTGTGTTGATCTATTCGCGGCCAGCGATTTTGTAAACGCGTGATCGGGATGAATATCGACAATTACAGCCAGATCGTGGGCGAGAACAAGGCGTATTGCTGCATCGAATTCCCGGAGGCGCCTGGGTGGGATTGAAATCACACCATGTTCTTGCAAGCGAAAAAACTTGCGCGGATTAACCGGGATGCGCACATGATCCATTCCCATCTCATGGATCAGGCTAATATCCCGTGCGGTGATATAGCTACGAACATGTTCCGCGGTGTCACCGGAACCATAAACCTGTGAGAACCAGCCGCTTAAATTAACGCCACGAAGCAGATGCCGCAGGCGCTGCGCGGGAACCCCGCCACTAGCCCGATCCACTGCTCCGGCGGCATGAGAATTTGACGGCCGGGCAACCATGGCCAGCAGGAAAATCAGCCCCGCCAACCACATCCATAATTTTAATTTTAACATCATAGTCATCAACCATTCAGTTAATGAGGCGCGACCGCCACCCAAAATTCGATCACCCGCAAGTCGGCCCGCCACACGCAAAGCAGACTTGAGTATGAAAGCAGTCGGGCTGCGAAAATCGTCACGATTGAAGTGTACTTTGTTCACTAGGCTGTGTCAAGCAAGACTGACATATGAGATGCGCTATGAAGGCAAAAAATAATATGTAACTACAGCATACAAAACGACTTACAATCAATGAATATTTTTCTCATGCAATAAAATATTTTTTTATGATATTTATTATCAGCCTTAATCAGGACTGTATCGCGTCATTAAACTTTTCATTCCAGCGTCCGATGCGTGCCAGCTTACAGTGGACGCCGACGATGAAAACAGGTTCCCAACAGTTCGCGGGTGATCGGAATGATGTTCAGATTAAACCATATCATCTATACTGCAATGGGCTTTATCGGATTGGCCGTTTTTTGGAGCACTATATTTGATGAGGCAGCGCCCTGACGACAGAATGAAGCGACGTCGTGTTAACAATCCCGGTACAACGCGCAGTGCGACTATATCGATCACGGACGTTGCCGCGATTGCAAAAGTTTCCGTCGGTACGGTTTCGCGGGTATTTAATCAAAACCCCACTGTTGACCAGGACCTGCGAAAGCGGGTACTTAAAGCGAGTCGCAATCTGGGGTTTGTTCCCAGAACCCTCCAGCGGTGCATCGGTCTGATTACGGGGCGGGCCAGCCCGGCACTTCCCATCGGATTCGTGAGCGTCATGACGAGCTTGGTTTGGCGCTATCTGGCGGCAGAGGGTTACAGCGTTGAACTTATCGACATTTCAAATCTGGAACATGCCTATCAGGCACACATTGAGGGCGTCATCGCCATCGTGTTTGATGAACGCATTACCCGTCTGACGGAAGTACCAAATCTCCCGATCCTAACCATCAATCATCCTATTCCCGACCACTTTATTCACAGCGTTCGCGCCGATCATTGCCAGCAGGCGGTACTCGCCGTAAACCACTTCCTCAAATACGGCCACCAGAAGATCGGTCTAATTCAGATCGAACCTGATGAGTGGGGCAGCCGCGAACGACTTCGCGGATATCAGGAAACGTTGGCCGGGCAAGGTATTGCTTTGGACGACTCCTTGGTGCAATACAGCGCCCTGCAACCGGTTTACGACGTAGTTACCAGATGGATTCGTCACGGGGTAACCGCAATTCTGAATTTTGGTGAGGATACCAGCCTTGAAGTACTTCACATTTTGACGAATATCCTGGGGGTCAAGATCGGCGTTGATATTTCAATCATATCGCTGGAAGATATTCCAATCTACCAGTATTTTTCTCCGCCTCAAACGACCGTGCATCAACCGCTTGAGGAACTGGCGCAACTTGCCGCAAGCCACATGATTGAACTTTGCCACTCCCGGAACGCTCAACCGAAAAAAAAGGAGATTGTCGATATTTGCCTCACCAGCACACTGATTGTGCGAGATTCCGTGGTACAATGCGTCAATCCCTCTCTCGAAATCAAGCACACATCGTGAAGTTCTTTCAGATTAGTCCGACGGGTACATCGGATTGCACGATCCCCGGCTTTATGTCAACTGAACAGATCCATCGCCAACACTTCAATGTTACTATTATTGGGCAGCGTAATGCCACTAATCGGCTTGCTGGTATCCAAAGGGATGGTCAACGCATAGAGGTAAACAGTTCCCGACTGTTGCCCTGATTGGGTATTTCGATAAGGCATTGTCGCAGCGACGGAATCTGTTCCTGAAACCGGCCCCTGTGTCCAGTCATCCACGGTCTGACTGATCGTCTCGGTAGTGCCATCCGCATAATTAATTGTGAAATTACCGGTCTGCGCACCGTTCACCGCAGCCACCAATAAGGTGATACTGGTGAAACTTCCCGACGGAAGCGCGATGGTCTGGCCGCCGGCCTGTACTACGTTATTCGCTCCAGCGGCTCCAATGGAATAATTCGCTTGATTGAAGAGAAGATTAGTACCCAGCAGATTAGCCGAGTAACTATCACCGTACCCATCGAGATTACCGGATTTCGTATTATTGTCAGCGGTAATTCCGTTGAGGTTGTAACTGCCGGAAAGATTTACCGAGAGCGGGGCGGCATGTGTGTCGATCGCTAATATTTTAATATTGGAATTATCGGGTAGCGTCAGGCTCACGGCATTCTTTGTGGAATTCAACATGAGCGTATATACATAAAGGAAGGGCATTGAGTTAATCTGCCCACTGCTCCCGTTGTGATATGACATTTGCATTACCGGTGCTTGCTGTGCTTCATTTCCGGTTGCTATCCAATCAGCAAAGGCCTGAGTGATAGTCGAGGTGCTTTGATCTGAATAGGTGACAGTGAATTGCCCGCTTTGACTACCATTCACGGCCGTTCCGATTAGGGTCAGGCTGCTATATTGACCTCCAGGCAATGCAATGGTTTGTCCGGTAGCGGCTACCACGTTATTTCCACCAATCGATCCGAACGTGTACCTTGCACCGTTGACTGACACGCTGGAGCCAAGAGTATTGGCAGAATACGAATTGCCAAATCCATCAATATTCCCCGTCCCCGGAGCGCTGTCCGACGTGATTCCCTGAACATTGAACACCCCGCCTAAATTGACCTGCGGACTGACAGCGTAGGCATCCAACGCCAAAACGACAATATTTCCGTTGGCGGGCATCGTAACACTGGTAACCACCTTCGATGGGTTTACCTGAAGGTCAACCGCATAAAGAAACCAGTTCGCATACTGCTGGCCGGACTGTGCATTTCGGTAAGCCATATCGGATACAACAGCATCTCCAGTTGAGCTGGCTCCAACCGACCAATCCGTTAATGTTTCGTTGAATTGCTGAGTGCTTCCGTCGGAATAATGCACAGTGAACGCACCGGATTGCAGACCATTGACCCCCGTTGCCAGAAAAACCAGATTGCTGTAATTTCCGTTGGGCATCGCAATTGATTGCCCCTTGGCCTCAATGACATTGTCAGCACCAGGGGAGCCAAGGTCGAAGGATGCCCCATTATAGTAAACCATTGATCCCAAGGCGTTTGCGGAGTAACTGTCGCCATAGCCATCAATATTTCCCAAGCTCGTCGCGTTATCTGATGTAATGCCGTTGAGATTGAAACTATTGGCCAAGCTGACATGGGTTGCGGCCAATCCATTCGAAGTCGTGCCGTTGTTAATGAAAGAACTCCCGATATCCAGAGACGGGAGAGTTAAGACATCCATTGACACCACTTTAATGTCGGGGTTATTGTGCAACGTAATGCTGCTTATAGCCTTGGTCGTTGCTACGTTAAAGGTATAGCCGTAAAGGTAGACGTTCGCATATTGTTGTCCTGACGGTGCGTTACGATAAGGCATTAAAGCCGCAACCGATGGATCTGCGGAATTCCATCCCGTGGACCAATCCGTAATAGCAGGCGAAAAGGTTTGTTGGGAACCATCGGTGTAGGTTATCGTGAACGTCCCGGTCTGCGCGCCATTTACGGCCGTGGCCAAGATGGTGACGTTCTGAACCTGCCACTGGGGCAATGTAATCGTTTGGCCGGACGCAGTGACAACGTTATTCTGGCCGGGGGCCCCGATGGCGTATGCCCCGTTATTATATTGAATACTGGACCCAAGCAGGCTCGCGGAATAGCTATTTCCCGCGCCGTCGAGATTGCCCGGTGCAGTATTATTGTTATTCGTGATGCCGTCAAGGTTGTAATAGGGAGCGATGTTGATTTCAGTTGCTGTGGAGCTGTTCTGCAATGGAGCCGTTGAGGCAAACCCCAGGCTCAACGGATTAATCATGTAGCCGCTCGTAAAAAGTGTGCCGAGCACAGCCAGCGCTCCGTTATAGTAATCTCCCTGAAAAATTTTCAGATTTTCGTTCCAGAAGGAATTCTGCACGCTGGTGTTGGTGGTAAAGGCCATCGTACAGGCGGCTGGTGCAACGAATGCGTCATTATGATATTGCCCTATGACCGAGCCGTTGAGCTGGTATCCATCTACGATGTTGGGGGCACCGATCTGCTGAAAGAACGCTTGCAGCTTTTGCACCTGGCTGAGAGCCTGGGGATCGCCGTACCACGCTGCATCCACGGAAAGCCGCCACGCCATGCGTGTCGCGTCATAACGGTAATTGTAATCGTAGCCACTGGCCGGGGTACCTGCGGCCGTGCTCCAGTCCGGGAGCAACCCGGTTGAATTGGCTGCCGAATTTGCGTCTATATTGGCGATAATCTTCAAGGTTTCAGCGAGAACGAGATTCCACCGATTATCACCCGTAAATTGTGCAAAGACATGGTAATAGGCTGGATTGAAATAGGATGGATCGGTAACACTCGATCCGCCCCACCATCCCGGCTTCAATACGTAGGTGTTTGGTTCCACATCGAGAGCCATGATTCGATTAATCATGGCACGAGCTTGCTGACCGTATCCCCCCCAGCGCTTGTCGGCCACAATCAGGGCGAACGCCATGTCCTGATCGGCGTCGGTTGCCTGCCCGGAGCCTCCATTCGCCGTGGTTCCGTTGGAATTGATCTCCCAGTTCATTAAGCCTTGGGCATTACCGCTTTGCGCGTCCATATGCAATTGGGCGTAACCCCAGAGTTGGTTAAAAGTGCTTTGATCGCCCATATACGCCGAAAGCAGCATGCCATAGCCTATACCTTCCGAGACGGTATTACTCCCACCTACTCGCAGATAGCCATCTGCCCCGGCACTTGTGATGTTGTTGGCTTTCCAGAGATTGTATTCGGAAACCAGAGCGCTGAGTCCAGCGGATTTGCTCGGTGCCACCATTGATCCGTAGGCATAGGGACTGATCGCATATAACTGGCTTTGCGGAATTATTTCCTGGGCAGTGGAAGCGCTCGACCATGAAAGCTGTATGAGAGAGTTTCCAGTGTTCTGGAAATATTCCAAGATGAGATCATATTGTTGCCCGGCAGCGAGATTGATCGTGCCGCTGTCCTGCGTTGAGGAGTGGTTGCTCCAATCATTAATTAATTCACTGCCATTGACCCACATCCGTACGCCGTCGTCGCTTTGAGTGTAAAAGGTGTACGTTTGGCTGTATTGAGCCTCCACTTGCCCAGTCCATTCAACGGAGAATTGTGTGGAGGGGACGCCGGGCGCGGGCGAAGCTCCGCTCCAACTAAAATTAACAGTAGCGTCTGTGCGCGTCACCACCGGAGATGTAAGATTCATGCTGTTGTAATAGGTGCCGGTCAGGCCTGTCCCTGAAAGCAGAAGACGCGGCTCCAAAACCTCGAAGCATGGCGATACCCGTTGCGGACGCCGTGGCTGACGCTTTTCCCCAGATTTCCTCAATCCAGCAAGACGCGTGAAAATATTCCTCATGGATAGACTCCTCAAAAAATACCTTACTTAACTACTACTGAACCGTCTACAGAATAGCGGACTATATAATTTGCTAAACAACTGCCACCATACTTTTTCAAGTTCATTTTAATATGAAAAATTTCAAATGTCAAGAGAATTATTCACATAGCAGCTGTGACGAATTGCCCTGCGGGTTCTCCGGCGAGCCGGCGTCGCGGTGCAGAGGGCAGTCACTGGGGCGCAGCAGACCGCTGCTCGTCGGGATAGGACACGCGAGTTCAACGAGGGACGAACGAAGCGGATTCGGTTTGGTTTGCGACGCATGATGTAACGCGGGCCTTGGTCGGGGAGCACTTCCGCGAGTTTCCTCCGTTATGTGCCGCAGGTGCGTCTTGGTTTCGTTCACCGTCAGTTTTAGCTTCCCCATCATGCTCCGCATTTCCGCCATCGCCGTTTCGGCTCTGGATCGGCAGCAGATCACGAAGTCGTCCGGATAGTTGACAATGTACGCCCCCAGCCGCCGCCGGTGGCCCAGCTTCCGCCATAGGCATGGGCTAGTACGTCTTTCCGGTACACCTTGTCATACAACGCATGGAACCGCTGCGTGGGAGAATCCTTCGCTTTGGCATGCAACGTCGCCTGCAGCTTCTGAACACGGTATGGAGTTGTTAGACTCATTTCTGGCCAATCTCCTTACATTGCGGCCTGTCAGCTCGCCGATCGCCTTACGCGACCTTTCCATCGAGAGCTTCGGCAGCTTCGTTACCTCCGCTACCTCCCTGTGAATAGAAATCCCCCATGCCGTTGTGTCTCTTCTGGGAAAATCTTTTCGGTTGTCGGCTCCGCCGCCTTGTGCCAATCCGCGAAAGAAGTTTATCCCGTGCGCGCCGGGATGGATCACCCCCATCGTTTTACTCATTATTCATCACTCATCTTGTTCATTATGCGCCAGCGCTCCCCTGTTTACACCCACTCTTTACGAGCCATGTCATTTGGCCCATACTTGACTTATGTATTAAAAGTATCTACAATCGTTTATAATAATCCGGACGTGGGTAATAAATGTGTGTTGATGGAAAGACAAGTGCATTGGCACGGCGACGATGTGATTGGTGTGACGCCTGTTTAGTGCTCACATCAGCTTTTGGGCGCAACAGGGCAATGCGGTTAAATTGATGCCGGGGTGGAAAATAACAGTGCGTGTCGAAGTTTTTTAAGGAGTCATGAAAATGCTTTACTGGGCGGTCATATTTTTGATTGTGGCGATTATCGCCGGGGCATTTGGTTTCCTGGGTGTTGCCGGGCTGGCCACGGAAATTGCCAAAATTCTTTTTGTGGTTTTTTTGATCATTTTTGTTATCTCCCTTATTGGCGGTTTTCGCGGCAAACGGTAACGCCGAAACGCATAAGTGGGGTATTCGGTTGTTTTAACAACCGGTTTTACCGGAGTAGTGGCTATGAATTCTCAACGTATTGTCGGAATTGTTTTGTTAATTATTGGTGTGGCCCTGCTGGTGGCCGGCCTTCATGCCTCGCACTCGCTGGCGGATCGGACGCATGATCTGATTTTTGGGCGGTATACCAAGATGACCGCTTTGTATATTTTCGGTGGTATTGCCCTGGGTATTGCGGGACTGTTAATGACGATTTTTTCGTCACGCAGAAATTAAGTCGGCCTGCCTCACGCAGCGGAAGATGTGTGATCCCCACAGGCTTATGGAGCCGATGATCGTCAGCCACCGTAAAGCAGCGGATTTATTCAACAACCACAGCGGTGCCGTAGCACAGCACTTCCGATGAACCGCTTTGCCCCCCAAGGTCAGCGGCGTCATATTGCACGCCTACCACCGCGTTGGCTCCCATTTCCGCCGCTTGTTGGGCCATAATTTCAAAAGCTTCATTGCGGGCATGCTCGCACATTACGATATAGCTGTGGTTGCGACCTCCGACAATGGATTTCAAGCCGCCCAAAAAACCCTGACCAATGGTGGGAGTGCGAACGACAATTCCCCGCACCAGCCCTTTGTATTCAATAATTCTGTGTCCGTCGATGCTGTTGGTTGTGGTAATAATCATAAATGCACCGTAATCCTTTAAGTTCGCATCGAGATGTGGATGTGCTCCCGATGTAAAACCACCACAGATACTAACGTATAAAGTGCATTTAACGCAACAATTTTCGGTTATTTCAACAAGCGACAAGCGGGAGGCGTTGTTATTCCCGTGCTGCCCGGCGGAGTTTAACCGGTGCGGCCAAGGTTCGACCAGACGGAGCATGGATGCCCAGCGCGGCAATGGCGTCATTTTGGACAATATTGCGTAATACTTCACGCGGAATGATCGGCAAGGGCGAACCCATGGCAAATTGATTGATGTTATAAAGCGTGTCAATACATTCCGCGGCGCTGGAAAATGGAAAATCACTGCCAAACAGCAGGCGGCTGGTAACCTGCATCTGATAGGCGCGCAATAAGGCATCCCATGCGATCCACGGTCGCCGCAGCAGTCCGGCTATTCCGGCAAATACGTTGCTGTGCTTGGCTAAAAGGGTCAAGGTTTCGTCGACCCATGGGTAGCCGATATGGCTGATAACCAATTTAAGATCCGGGAAACTACGGGCTATTTCATCCAGCAGCAGGGGACGGGCATATTCCAAGCGGGTATGGGCGGAAAGATAAGGTCCGCTGGAGAAGATAACAGGTAGTTTTAATGCCACCGCGGCTTCGTAAATGCGCATGGCCTGCGTGTCGCAGGGGTGGAAATCCTGGGCGGCGGGGGAAATGACCAGTCCCTTGAGGAACGCGCTGCGTCCGATTTCGGCCACGTGCGCCAGGGCCTCCGGTTCCGTCGGATCAAGACCGGCAAAGCCGATCATTTGATCAGCATGTTCGCTGCAGTAATCTATAATAAGATCATTGGGGATAAACGCACCAAGATAACGGCTCTTAAAGCCCAAAACGAAGCAGCGTTGAACCGGTTCACAGGCCAGCCAATGTGACGCGGTATCAGCCTTGGGCAGCAGGCGGATTTGTTCATGGCCAAAGCGCGTGGGTTGGGCAATGCGATTAATGGCTTCGCGGCCAAGCTGTTCCGGGCTTTGCCAGATGCTGGTATGACAATCAATAATCATTATGTCTAAAGATACTCGCTGTATGGGGGCCGGGCAAGGGTGATAGATTCACGGGTGGATGCTTTACGGAATTGTCCTGAAGGCCTAAAGTATCGCTTTAGAATCTTGCGGAGCGCGAAATTATGAACGTGAATGTGGTGGAAAAAATGGATAAACCGCCGGCGCCCTTAAAATCCGCACCGGCTTGGGCATAAGCGGCAGGCATTCTGGAAGCCTATAGTTTGGTAGTTTGCTTGCCGCAATCAGGAGTCGCATGTGTCAACAGTCAAAACCGCCGGTGGAAAAACCCGGCAGGATGTAACAACATTATCCAATGGTCTGACATTGCTCGTGGAATCAATGCCCGGCGTGCGCTCAGCGGCGATGGCGCTGCTGACGCCTATGGGAGCCGCATCCGACCCTGCCGGTGCTCTGGGAAGCGCCAACGTTCTGGCGGATTGGATAACCCGTGGTGCCGGGGAAAGAGATAACCGAGCGATAACCGATTATCTCGATTCATTGGGTGTACAAAGATCCACAAGTGCGGAAACGGTTTTCATGCGTTTCAGTGCTTCCATGCTGGCGGATAAATTGCCGCAGGTATTGCCGGTATACGGCGATATATTGCTGCGGCCCATGCTGCCGGAAGCCGGCTTTGGTCCCGCCCGTGACCTGGCCATGCAGCAATTGGACGCCATTGAAGATGAACCTGCGCAAAAACTCAATCTATTGATCAAGGCCCGTCACTTTGCCGAGCCGTATGGCCGACCTGTGGTGGGAAAAAAGGACCATCTCAATACGTTAACACCCGCCGCATTACGCAAAGATTTCCAAAGCCGCTGTACCGCCCGTGGTTCCATTCTCGCGGTTGCGGGCGCGGTGGAGTTTGCGGCGGTGCGGGACATGGTGGAACAGCATTTTGGCGCTTGGCAGTCAAAAGAACCGGTACAGCAGCCGGTGCGAGCGGCGGCGGGTGGCGTGTGGCATGAACAGCAGGCAAGCAATCAGGTACAGATCGGCCTGGCGTTTGATGCTATCGCGGAAACTGATCCTGACAGCATTGTGTTGCAATTGGCGATGAATATTTTAAGCGGTGGCATGGGGGCGCGGCTGTTTTCTGAAATCCGGGAAAAGCAGGGCCTGTGTTACGCCGTCAGTGCCGGATATATGAGTCTCAAACACATCGGTGCCGTTCTCGGTTATGCCGGCACGGTTCCGGAGCGCGCCCAAAAAACATTGGATTCGTTTTTGCATGAATTGCAGCGTTTCAGTTCCGGGGCCCAGCAGGATGAACTCGACCGGGCACAGGTGGGCATGAAGGCCCGCGTGATTATGAATGGTGAAAGTTCTGCCGCCCGGGCCGGTGCCATTGCCCATGATTTTTATCATTATGGCCGCCCCCGGACCTTGGACGAATTACGCGCCCGCATTGAAAGCGTTGATCTTAAACGCCTCAATGCGTTCCTTGCGTCACATAAGGCCGGCAAATTGACGGTAGTGACCATTGGCCCGGCCCCGCTGGCGGTACCGGTGGATATGATTGGTTAATGACAATGCAGGCACGGATCGGCAGACGTCCCCTGGGCGTTGCGGCCCGGCCGTATAAATCCCGGAGAGTTTTTACATGGTAACATTCAAACACACACAATTAAAAAATGGCATGGATATCGTGGCTGAAATAAACCCCGAAGCGCAAAGCGTGGCCATCGGATTTATGGTTAAAACCGGTGCCCGTGATGAATCCGGCGAAGTTTACGGGGTATCACATTTCCTGGAACACATGATGTTCAAAGGCACATCCCGCCGTTCCAGTGCGGATGTAAACCGTGAGTTTGATGCCATGGGCGCACGTAACAATGCGTTTACCAGCAATGAAGTCACCTGTTACTGGGCCCATATTCTGCCGGAATTTTTGCCCGCGGCGCTGGATCTGCTGGCTGATATGATGCGCCCGGCTCTGCGCGGTGACGATTTTAATATGGAAAAGAAAGTTATTCTTGAGGAGATCGCGCTGTATCTGGATCGCCCGGGGCATGTGCTTTATGAGGCGGTTATGGAAGATCATTTCCGCAATCATCCCCTGGCGCATTCGGTGTTGGGTACCAAAGAGTCCATTACCGCGTTAACCCGCGATCAGATGCAAACCTATTTTGACGCCCGATACGGTCCCGGCAATATGGTACTGGCCGTGGCCGGCAAGATGGATTTTGACGAATTGGTGCGATTGTCGGAGCAAAAATGTGGCCAATGGAAACATCTGGATGTGCATCGGCAATATCCGGTGGCGGAAATTAAGGGTGGCATAAGGCATATTACCGATTCCAAGCTTAAACGCCATTACGTTGCCATGATTTGCCCCGGCCCTTCCGCACAACATGATGGGCGCTATGCCGCACAGGTGCTTTCGGACGTGATTGGTGATCATGACGGATCGCGCTTTTACTGGGCGCTGGTTGAGCCGGGATTGGCGGATGAAGCGGACTTTTCATTTTACCCGCACGATGGCACGGGCAGCTTTTTTGCCTATGCCTCCTGCGATCCGGCACGCTCACAGCAGGTGGCGGAAATATTACGTGGTGAATTACAAAAAATCGCCGATCATGGCCTGACCGATCAGGAAATTTCCCGCAGTAAAAACAAAATCGCCACCGCCGCGGTATTGCAGGGCGAATTGCCGCTGGGCCGCATGCGCAATATCTGCTCGCGCTGGATTTACAATCAGGAATACAAAACCCTGGAAGAAGATTTGCAACTGCTGGAAGGCGTCAACGCGGCGGCCATTAAGAAAGTCATCCACGAATTTCCGTTCAACCCAATTACCACAACCACGCTGGGGCCAGCGGCGTGACGACGGTCCCACCAAAAAATTTACACCATGTTGTCATGATCAGAAACGCGGTTCCGTGCCCCCTTTAATCCTTGGAGGCACAAGGAAATTGTCATTCTTGCCGCTGCAGAGACACCTCCCCAAACAGTCATGTTATCCGCATAGCCATCTTCGAGGACTTCCGAAATCGGTGCCAAAATCTCCAAGCTGGCTACATTTTCCGAACCGACCCCTTAGCACCACCGTCGGGTTTCGATTACTTGGTCACTCGCCCATCAGGCCTTGGGCTTACCATTTTTCTTCACGAGGGAATAAAGCCCGATTGCAGCGGCGATCAGAAATAATATCGATGCTGCGGAAAGCAACGGACTTAATACGCAGCCGACCACCGATGGGCTTCCCCAAATTTGTTGAAGCCCTCCACCAAAGCCTGCAATTCCAAGAATAACGCTGCCAGCGAAGAAAAATAGTGTCATTCCACCGATTGATTGCGCGCGTCGGGTTGCTTCTTTGTGCTCTGGAAGCATCACTGTGCCATCATCTCTGGCCCTGGCGAGCATCACCGAATCTGGAATGGGAAGGCCATTGGTGTAGCAATACATGAGCTCCACGGCTTGGGAGGCCACCTCAACGAAAATCAGGGCGATGCCAGTCGCGATAGCCAACTCGTCGCCCCACACCACTCGGAACAATCCCGGCGCGACCAAGTAGTGGGTTCCGTGCGAATTGAGGTAGTAGCTGCCATTATTAACCGGCGTGCCCAGCGCGACGCCGAAACCGTGCCGAAATGTCAGAAGCACGTCGAGAGATCCACCCAAAAGCACCGCCAACACGCCCAATCCGGCTCCAATTTGAATGATCCGTCGGAGGAAGTTTATCACTGACAACATATTTGCTCCGAGGTTTGGCCAGCAGCCGATTGTCCGCCGCGACTGAGAAATAAAATGAAGATTCTATGCCCCAGCGGAAAGAACGCAACTGCTTGATACTGCTTGTTGACTATTCCATTTCACGGGAGTTGCGTTAAAATCACCTTTAGAATTGCTAGGTGAGAAATGATAAAGAAATTGCGAATCCGGAACTTTAAGAGTCTGCTTGACACAGAAGTCGAACTCTCGCGGCTAACGGTACTCATCGGTCGTAGTGGCACCGGCAAGACGAATTTCACGCAAGGCTTGGTGGCCTTACAGGGACTGCTCTCCGCCGCCGGGCCGCAGCCGTACAACGATCTGATTCGCCGCCTTGGTGGATGGGATACCCTTGGCCCCGCCGGATTGGACACGTTTGTCACTTCGTGGGAGATTGTATTCGATGTGGATGGCATGGAAGGGGATTACCACTATCTGCTGGACGTTCAGGGGCATCGGGCCACCCAGCCATCCGCCGGACCGGTGAAGAGAGAATTCTTGTCGCTTGCGGGGAAGACGCTTTTTGAACGCGTGGATGGCAATTGGATTATTGAGCCGACGTTGAAAGTGCCGCCTCAGCAGTCGGCGATGTTGGGGTGGCTGACTGGAATTCCTGAAATCAACATCGCTTATCTCTCGCTCACCCGAGGAATAAGCCGCTATGATTTTCCAGCGGATGTTCTGGCGAACCCCAATGTCGGCACATCGCCCGACAATGGTTTTGGCTTTCGAACAGACGGGGCTAATTATTTCGCCGTGATTGACGCAATTCTCGGCAACCTCCAGTCGCTGAATAACTGGCGTGAAATCGCGGCGGCTATTAAGAAACTGTCAGCTTCTGTGGAGGCCATTACGACCGCGCCGTTCCAAAACGAACGCGTTACCGTTTCCTATCGCTTTGGGGGCCAGCTCGTCGCGTTGCCGTTGTCGAGCCAGTCGGGTGGCTTCAGGCGTTTCTTGGCGCATTTGCTGGCGATTTACCAGCAGCCGCCTAAGCAGGTGGTTGTATTCGAGGAACCGGAGAACGGCATTTTTCCGGGTGCTTTGACGATGCTGGGCGACTTTATGCGGGCGGTAAAAGAAAAGATCGGCACACAGTTTATTCTCACCACGCACAGCCCGCAGTTGCTCGATGCCTTTGACGCAGATTCAATAAGGGTGGTGGAAATTTCAGACCAGGGGACAAAAATTGGCCCATTGGCAACAGGCCAGCGAAGTGCGATTGAAGAAAGCCTTCTAAGCCCATCGGAATTGCTTACGGTCACGCAGCCGGAAATGGCACATGACGTTCAACCGACGGCCGGAGTGTAGAGCGGTGCCAATTCCCAAAATTATCCCGTTTGTCGAGGGGCACGGCGACACTCAAGCCCTGCCGATTCTTATTCGGCGCATTCTCCATGACACCGTTGCGGAAAAACTCGCCTCCAATCCGGTGCACATTCCTGATGCCTGGCGCGTTGGTCATCAGCATAAGC
>JAJZVR010000188.1 GCA_021847065.1 Planctomycetota bacterium
GTAACCGACCGCCAAGCCATAACCGCTTGAAAAACCGGCAGTTTTTCGTACTGTGCAAACGCTTCCGGGAGTGGCATTCGTTGCCACAGGCGTGGCTTTTGAGCAATGGAAGCTGAACCATGGCTTTAAATAGAATTTAAAAAAACAAAACCCCTGCCGCTGGTAAAAGCGGTCAGGAGTTCTGTTTTGAATCGTGAGATCCACATGCCGGTTCTAAGGCCACACCCATCAGGCGCTAGCCAGTTGGGCCTGGAGGTAGAACAACTGGCTTATTTTCCACCGAGGATCGCATCCTTGGCGGCTTTGGCCACGCGGAATTTGACCTTGCGGCGGGCCGGAATTTCAATCGGTTCGCCAGTCTGCGGATTGCGCCCCATACGCTTCTTGGTGTTCACCAGAACCAGCTTGCCTAAGCCGGGGATGGTGAACTTGTTCTTGGCTTCCTTGTAAGCAAGTTGAGCCATGCAGTCCAATGCTGCAACAGCCTGCTTCTTGCTCATTTCGGATCCGGTTTCCTTGGCGACCAGTTCCGCGAGCTTCGCGGCGGTCTGAGACTTGGTGAGAGACTTGGCCATATACATCTCCTTATTATGGCGGACGGGATTGCAGGATACGGCCGGAGTTCCACCGCCGGACAAATCATCCGTCCCTGCAATACGATTAAGCAATAAAATAAGCCTTTTTTCGCAGTATGCAACTGAAAAGCGCAATTTTTTCAATTTTCTTTTTTCAAGGTACCTCCGGCCGGAACGCAAATAGATGAATCCAAACGCTCCGCCGGGTATGCTATGAGCCTCGATTTTTGGAGGTTTACCTGATGGCGCACCCGTGGACAACTCCGATTCCCACCAGAGTGTTTTTCACCAAAGGGGTAGGCCGCCACCGCTATAAAGCGCAATCTCTGGAACTTGCCTTCAGACATGCAGGTATTGAGAAGTATAATCTTGTACAAGTATCAGGTATCTTCCCGGCCCGCTGCAAGATCATTCCGGTTACCGAGGGAATCCGGGAACTCTCTCCCGGGCAGGTTGCTTTTGGTGTTGTCAGTGAATCGAGCAGCGATGAACCCAACCGCCTGCTGTGCGCCGGGATCGGTGTGGCACTGCCTATACGCGATCAATACGGCTATATCAGCGAACATCATGGCTTCGGCATGACGGAAGAAAAAATCGGTGATTATGTTGAGGATATGGCCGCCACCATGCTGGCCACCACGCTGGGAATTGAATTTGATCCGCAATACAACTATGACGAACGCAAGGAAATTTACCGTATGAGCGGCAATATCGTCCGCACCCGAAATATTGTGCAGACCGCCGAGGGGGATAAAAATGGCCTATGGAACAGTGTTGTGGCGGCGGCGGTATTTCTGATGTAATGCGGCGGAAAATAGATGAAAGCTGATAGCTGAAATGTCAGATTTCCAAGCGGCATGATTCGTCATTAATTTCAGATCGAAGCGTTCACCTGTGACGTTCGCGCATCCTTTGATTATTGCCCGCTGGAGTTGGATTGATTTCCCACAATGGCATTAACAAATATTTCCTGTATGGCGGTTCCAAGATTTTTGAAAACCACCGGGGTTGTGGTTGGATGCGCCCAAGTCCCGGCAACCTGCACAGAGCTGACACTGGATTCCAGAGCGTTAAGAATGGCCTTGGCCTGCGGGATAAATGGGATATGGAGATTCTTGAATGGCCGCACCGTGCCGATGACATAACCTTTCAATGTGCTGTCGGGCAATTTCCAGATATTATCCAGTTCGCCCGCCCCCAGAATCTCCACGCCTCGATCAAAATAATGCAAATAGGTAATTTGGGCATTGCCCCCGTCAATGCGCCAGCGCGCCTCGCCGGTGCCGGTGGGATGGTTGGCCTTCAGCCGAACATTCATGAGTCGATATATCGATGCCATAATTGTTGAGCCGGCCAGATTGGACTGCGTAATTTTCAGTTCTCCGGAACCAATGGCATTATGCCAGTTATTCGATAACGCCACCGCGGTAAGATGTCCCGAAAGTAATCCGGGAGTCGGGCTCGCTTTGGTAATGACCGTGCGCGTAAGCTCATCGAGATTAATGTTGTCAAACGTAAGGCTCGTATCGGAAGAAAGCAGCCCGGCTTGGTGCCGCGATACACGGGCCCACAGGCGCATGGTGCCGCCCGCAAACGCCAATTTAGATCGGTCCAGCAAAATTGCGTGATCGCTGATAAACGCGTGGACATTTAGAGAACCAAGCTCGATAGCGCCCAACCTGGCCTTTTTGGCATCGAGGTCAAACTGCAATTCCAGGGGTGCCAGTGGATGCTTCCCGGTGGCGGGGCCTAATACAATATTACCCGCAAAGGTTCCTTTCAGCCCATCCGCCCAGGAATATCCCAGCAGCAGGGGCTTGGGGTTTGGCAGATGGCATTGAAAGACGGCGGAGCTTTTTAACGGCTGATCAATATTCCAAATTCCCTGGCCAGTGAGGGTATTGCCCATCAGGTCCAGGGATGTATTGTTGAGCGAAATAATTCGTCCCACCGCAATAATATGCGTGCTGGCCAGCCCAATGGGCAGTAAATGCTGAAAAATAGTCGCATTCAAGTCACCTGTGCCGTGAATGGCCGTGCTGTGCCAGTTATATCTTCCCGCCAGCGTTCCAGAGACCTGCGTATCAAACTGCAACGCTGGAATATTGGCGGGCCAATCTGATAAATGCAATTTAAAGTAAATATCGGCGGGATTAAGTTGGTTCCAGTTTGCGCTGGCCGAGGCATTGGCTCCTATGCCGACCAGCTTGATCGGAGCCAGTGTTAAAATTCCATTGTTATAATTGAGCGCGGCGGTTCCATGGAGAATATCTATCGGGGCGGTCAGCGCTTTTGGAGATGGAATAACCAGATTGTCCGCTGAGATCTGCCCCTGCACCTGCGTCATTTGCAGATCGCGTCCCGGCACGCTGATTTTCAGGTTCATTCCCACATAACCGTGCAATCCAACCGGTGGCGTTGGTAACAGCAGGCCGGCCACCGCCGCTGCGGAAATATGTTGTGATTGCAGCGTCAGCCCCGCGAGGCGGCCCGAAGTGTTGGCATCAAAACGCACCGCGATCTTCCCGCCCAAAACCGTCACTGGATCGGCGGCCAGCACGATTTTGTTCTTGGTCAGTTGGCCGACAACATGTACCTCCGGCAACGCCAGGAGGTGATGATTCACGGTAAAATGTGTCCCCGCCAGCCGGCCATCCAAATGTAACGCCAGCGGCATGACGCCGCCGTCGGCCAGGAGTTTCCCGGAAATTAATCCACCCAAGGCCCAGCCGGCATTACTTTTTGCGCCGTGATTAATCAGTGGAATACCGGTCACCGTTACAATCAGATGGGTTGGATAACGCCCCGTAAAAATACAATTGCCGCTCGCGGCCAGGCTCCAAACCGGACTTTTCACCAGCAGATTTTCAAGTTGCATGCCGCCTGAATTGCCGTACGCGCTGACGTGAACGAGTACGTTGGCTGGCAGTTTCAGCAGTGGGATGCTCGCAGCGGTGGCCCGCAGGTGCAGCCGCCAAAGGCCTAAAGTCAGGTTGTATAACCCATTCAGGTTCAGATAGGGGTCCGAAGCCAGTGTGCAATAAGCGACTGTAATTTGATTTTTATCAAACGCCCCTCGTGCGCGTAATCCCTTAAGCGTTACCAGTCTGGTGCGCTGCCATGAAATCTCGGGCGATTCAAGCTGCCAATTCATCTTGCCGTGAAATTGCCCCTGCGCTGAAAGTGTTGCGGCGGTATTCCAACTGCCATAGGAGCATTGCCCGCTGCTGGTAATATGCAAGCCGATAATGCGTTTGCCGGGCCAGGGCGAACTTAATGACCCGGTAAGCGTGCCGCTTTGCATTTCTGTTCCGAGCATGGAAATCCCATGCCACGCCGCCGTTACCGATGCGGATTGCTCCGCTGGATTCATCACGCCCGATAGATGTAACCCGCCACCAGCCAGATCCGCCCGAACGCCTTTAACATGAAAGCCTCGGCTGTCGGCCCAGATTTGCCCGCGATAGATATTTACCGGCACGCTTAAATAGCCCACTCGAATGCCAACATTTTCCGGATTAATCTGCCAATGATCTCCGGCATACTGGGCTTGGGCATTGCCATGCAGACCAAACTGGCCAAGGTTAATGCGAACATCATTCAAGCGTTCCGAGAGCGTATTGTGCAAAAGTCGCCCGCGCAATTGGGCGCTGACCGATGCCGCACCATTCCAGCTTGGCCAAACCCGCTTTAGCCATGGCCCCAGACCGGTTGCCTGAACATGAATGCTGTGCAGCCAGGATTGCCCCGGCACCAATACCCCCTTTGCCAGCAGATGCGACTGCGGCACCTGCGTTGATGCGGCCTTCAATGAAAACCGCCACGTCAGGGCACTGGTGGGTATGCCCTTGAATTCAATATTATCAATCGCCATTTCCGGCTGCCGGGATAGTTCTATCAGCAGCGTGCCGTGATGAACCTCCACTTGCGGCAAACCTGCGGAGGCTAAATCGTCACCGGGGTGACGGAGTTTCCAATTCTGCCACGCCAGGCGAATGTCCTGCCATGCCGCCGGTAAATTCCATTGGCCTTCATCCCCTCGGTGCAGAATCACGCGTGGACTGGCCGCGGAAATATTGGTAATTCCCAACTTTCCGGTCAGCAGCAGCCAGGCAATGGCATTGTGGGTGATGGTCAATGTTGGAATTCGGGCAAATGGCCAATGGCGCAATGGCAGACCAATACGCACATCGGTAAGCGTTGTTTTGCCAGTCAGGCCGATATGCATGGTTTTGACATCCATCCGCAGGCCCAGGCGGGATTGAATTTTGTCCAGGACATAACCCTGAACCGTGGCGCTGTTTAAAATCCGTGGTGCGGCAATCCAGACGCCGGTCGCCAACAGCGACGCCAATATCAACAGGCTTGCCAACAGCACCCTTACAGGATGACTTTTTCGCCCAAGCGCGGGCGGTGTGCTTCGATTGCTGGTTAACGGTTCGGTCATTTGCATGCTCTCAAAGAGCGGTCTATTACATTATCATTCGCCCGCCGCAATGCGGAATGTATAACTCACTGGTGCAGTGCCGGCGGAATATTCCCCGATGTTTCCGGTCCAAAGCCCAGAAACCACCAGTCGTGGCGATACGTTCGGCCTACAAACGGTCCGGAACTGGCAACAATTTCGCCGGAATTTCGCCAATACGCCACATACGCAACACTGGCGTAACCCTGTTGTGTGGTGTTTTGCAAAATTGAAATTTGCGGCAGCACAACAGGAAGGGAGAAATTCGACCCACTGTTGTATCCACCAAAGGCAATAGCGGGAATACCGATCAAAGAACTTTCCTGATTAATTCCCAATGCGCCACAGCGCACTTCCAAAACGATTTGGGCTTTTTTACGGACGTTGGTTAATCGAACGCCACCCTTCAGGAGGTGGGATCGTAAATCCGCTTCGAGAAAGCTTTGGCCCGGCACCTGCCCCAGCGGGCGCAAGAATCGCAAACTGACATAGACCATTCGGTCGCGCAGATTAGCTACAGAAATTTTGCTGATTGCCAGCGACGCCGCGTCGGATAATAAAAACTGCTCATCCGCAGTTTCCGGGGGCTGGGTTACCCGCAAAGATGAACATCCGCCGGAAATAAGCAGCGCGCATAAAAACAATACGCTGCCTACCTGAGCAAAAATCTTCTGATAACCCATTCGCATTGGCCTAAAACTTTCTCATCCGCCTGCGCTACTTACGCGGCGTACAAGCCTTAACGTCTGTAGGACTATGATATTACCGGATTTTCAGATTTTCCTCATTAGCGACTGCCCCGCGATTCGCCGATCGCGCCCGGAGGTAACTGCGTCTGGCAATTCAAACGCATCCCGCCGAGAACTCTAATGTGCGGTATGCCCTGACGCGGGATAAATTTGCCCACGGAAAACGCAAGATATTGTGATACCTGATTTTACCAGGCAAAATGCGCAAATGCACGGTTGGCTTCCGCCATCTTGTGGACGTTTTCACGCGTCTGCATCGCCGCACCTTCGCGCCGGCTTGCCGCAAGAACTTCATCCGCCAGGCGTTCGCTCATCGGCTTGCCCGACTTGGCACGAACCGCTTCCAGCAGCCAGCGAATCGCCAGACTCTGCTGCCGCTTGCGGCTTACGGACATGGGAACCTGATAGTTTTGTCCACCAACCCGACGTGAACGGGTTTCGATATTGGGTTTAATGTTGTTCAGGGCGGCTTCAAAGACTTCATTGGGTTTGGCGTCTTTCACGCGCTGGCCGATGATTTCCATAGCGCCATAAAATACGCGCTTGGCCGTGGCTTTTTTGCCATCATACATCAGACAGTTGATAAACTTGGAAATCAACAGCGAGTTATAAATGGCATCGGGTTTAAGCTGAGTGCTGCTGACCGTAAATGATTTTGCGCCCATGGCGACTTCCTTTCTTTTCTCCGTATCGAATCACTGTGGATTCGGGATACTTCAAGGTACTGATAATAAATTGTCACATACGCTTGAGCCAACGGCTCAATAAACGCGGTAACTCCATACATTACTTGGGTTTCTTGGCCCCATACTTGGAGCGACTGCGGCGACGGGCTTCCACACCGCTGGCATCCAGAACGCCACGGACAATGTGATACCGCACGCCGGGCAGATCGCGTACGCGCCCGCCACGCACCAGAACAATCGAGTGTTCCTGAAGGTTATGGTCAATGCCGGGAATATACGCTGTCACTTCCTTGCCGTTGGAAAGCCGCACACGCGCTACTTTACGCAACGCCGAGTTCGGCTTTTTAGGGGTCATGGTCTTTACCAGCAGACATACCCCGCGACGTTGCGGTGACGCTTCAAGGTCTTTTACCTTGTTGATGCGCTTGAGGCTGCGGCGCGGATTACGGAGCAATTGATTGATTGTCGGCATAACATACCTTAATTCAGTTCACCAAACACAAGCCCGGTAGTCTAGCCGGAATTCCCTAATCATGCAAACATGTTGTAGTTCTGTTGTAATTCTGCCCAAATTTTCAATTTATCAATTTGACAGATTCGCATTTATCGGTAAAACTACTTTCCGCCGCCTACATAAAATGTTACTTGGAGTTCTATCCATGCAGGATCGGCGTAATTTTCTTAAAATTTCCGCAGCGGCGGCTCTTACCGCAACAGTTGTTAGTAAATCTAATGCCAGCAGCATGACCGGCCCTTCGCTGGGTGCGGTTTCCAGTGCCAAGGCGGAAGCTGGCGGCCTGAGACTTGCCATCGGCAATGATGTTCTGCGCGTGCAGGCGCTTTCTCCGCATATTCTCCGGTTGGATTTGCTGGCGGATGGAAAAAATGACCCCCATACGCCCGTGTTGGATCCCAAGGCCGTATTTCCCGGTGATCCGGCGGCAACGGTGCAATCCGCAGGCGATCCGATTCGCCTTGTTACCGCTGGCTTTGAATTGCACATCAGCCGCAATCCCTGCCGCCTGATGGTATTGGATTCCCGCGGCAAAATTCTTTTGCAGCAAACGGCCTCTGAATCTTTGCATGTAAATCCACAGGATCAGGCACAGACGGGCTTTTCCTTCCGCCGTAATGGCAGTGCCAAATTTTATGGCATTCGCAATTCCGCATGTTGGTCGAAAAATATTCTGCCGGTACTTAAAGATGGTGCGGGCGTGCCCAATGATACCTATAAAGTTGAAGCATCCATTGAAGGTGGCGGCGGAGCGCCCTTCACCTGGACCACGGATGGCTATGGCATTCTCGTGGATTCCGATGGTGGTTATTTTCATATCGACTCCGAAGAGATCGGCTTTTATTACGGCAATCCCAAGGCGGACAATTATGGCCGCAATTACTTCCGCCCCAACAGCCTGACGG
>JAJZVR010000189.1:0-3540 GCA_021847065.1 Planctomycetota bacterium
GAACAACACTGCGACGGGGGAATTTACCATCCCGATCACGAGTATTTAAGCCGAGGTCATTGGGATAAGCTCTGACACACCGACACAACGGAAATTCACAAGGAGGTATTCGGTGAGTCCGGAATCGCGGCGGCATCAGCAACCGCGAGCACAACCGCGCTGATTGAGGCGGGCCGGTTTGTGGCCGAGACATTGCGAAGAGCGGCCGCGGCGGCATGTAGCGTGGCACCGGTGGTGCATACATCATCCACGAGCCAGACATTTAAGCCGGAAAGATCGACATGGCTCGGCAGTATAAACGCCCCGCGCACATTATCGAGGCGGGCGGTAGCATTTTGCATGGCGGTTTGTGCGATGGTGGCACGTTTACGACGCAACAGATCATCACAGGGGGCCTCGAAAATTCCGGATAATTCCGATGCCAATTCAAACGCCTGATTAAAGCCACGTCGCCACTGCCGGGACCAATGCAACGGTACAGGAACAAATTGATCGACTGCATCTACCTGTGCGTGCCGCAGCGCCTCGGCCATCCATGGGGCCAGTATGGCCGCCAATGCCCAGTGGCGCGCAAATTTCATACTGTGAATTAAACGGCTCAACGGACCATTGAGCGTACCTACACGCACAATGCGGTCAAGACCGATTTTGCGATGGGGGCAATTCTGGCAGCTTCCCCGTGCGGCAAATGGTCCGAGGGTACTGCCGCAGCGCTGGCAATAGGGCCATAACAGTTGCTGGCGTAATTGCTCTTGAATCTCGCGGCACAGCCCCTTATCAGATGGCGCAATGCTTTGGCCCGTCGCCCAACAAGTCGGCGGAAAAAGAGCCGCAAGCGGTTGCGGACGGCGGCGCTTCAAAAGTCCGAATTTGAAACGAGCGTCGCTCATGGTTTTAATTCCTCAAGGAACTTCATGAACGCGGCGGCCAATATTGTCGCCTGCGCATCGGTAAGTGCGGATTTCCGCCAGGTAAGGCACAAGCTGAGTCGAGATTGAAATGTTGTCAACGCAAAGACCACCGGCAAGAGCGGCCCTACCGGCGAAATACGCACATAATCTTGAACCATCCCGCCTGTACCCGCGGTCTGATCCATCCACGCTCCGGTAAGATTTACATTCGATACGCCGGCGAGAAGCGGGCAATTTTTCTGAAAGAAAAGAGCCTTATGGCGCGGCTGGCCATAAAGGTCGGAAAAATATTTGACCACCGCCAACTCGCCAAATGCCGCCACCGCACCACATCTTTTCTTGAACGCCCGGGTTTGTCGGGCAGCGTGGCGAATTAACACGGAGGAGGTTTGCCTTTCAGGCTCTTTAAATGTGGTGATACAGGAGCTTAAAAATAATCCGAATGTATGATTCAAGGGTTCATCAGCCAATGCGCGGATATCAACGATTGATCCGATGCTCACGGAGTTACGCCCTCCGGCCCACCAGCGGCGGCGCCATTTGTATCTGCTATCCGCGGTGATCTGGCCTATAACCATGGAAATGGCGGCCAGGAATATATCATTTAAACTACATCGGTTGGCTTTTGCGCAGGTGGTAAGAGCATCGACAAGACCATCGGGTAAGGCGTGCATGGAACACCCGGTGGAAAAATCCATTGGATCGGCCAGATCAAACCGCCATGAGCGGCGATGCGTAAAATACCGTCGGGCGGCGTGCAAAACACGTATCGGAGCGGAAAGTGAACCACGACGGCGTTGAAACAGATCATCAAAGCTTTGATCCGTAATATGTAATATGTGCTGACTATCCGCGGGATTACCGCAATATGCGGCCAAGATCAATTTCATCAATTCGCGAATGCTCCAGCTATCAGCAATCCAATGATCATAAATTGTCAGCAGCCAATATTCTTCATTGTCAGGAACGATAAAAAAGCGTAAAGGAGTATCATGCGCTACAAAAGGCGCGTTAAGCTCGCGTGCGGCGACTGAAACCAGCGACTCGTGACAAACGCGGGGCATAATCGGCATACAATTTGTGAATGTTGCGAGATCGCCTTGGACCTGTGGCGTACCCAGGCCAATGGTGCCGATGACGCCATTGATAACCTTCTGCCAATGCTGAATATCAAGTTTTCCGCTTAGCCGCATGGCCTGCCCGGCGTTGTAAGGCCCCAGCGTTGTCCAGCTACGCATGAGTTGCTGGAAAATATTAAGCCGCATGTGTGCGCCGGCATGATCCGATGAAGCAGAATCGGCCGATGGTGTTGTGTTATTCATACGAAGAACCTATGCCAAATCACGCAGGTGTGTCCGGGATACGCGCGGAATAAATCGCCCCGTTCGCAAACAATATTCGGCGTATGGTGTGCCATGAATATGACGCAGGTATTGCTCTTCCCGTAATGCTTCCAGCGTAATAAGTGTAATATGAATAATGGCGATTAGAAGCATCAGTATTGTCGGAACGGTCACAAGCGTGCAAAGCATGAGAATAATTGACAAGGCATAAATGGGGTGCCGCACAATACGATACGCTCCGAGTATGACCAGTTCCGTTTTTTCACCGGGATCGATGCCGATTCGCCAGGAACGCCCCATTTGCCGCCAGCAGATAAACGTCAGAATCAGTGCCGCCAGCCCCAATAGTGCCGCCACAACACCAAGCCATTGCGTTTCCGCCGTCATGGGCCAGAACGCTCGCAGCCACCATACCGGGGCAAATCCACGAATGGCGGAAATCCAAGGTAAAATGCACCAGGCGATAATGGCGGGGGTCCAAATGAAACGCAGACTCCGACCCGTTTTTTCGCGCGGCAATACGTTGGGGTCTTTGCCGATTTTACGGCTTAGCCGAACGGCTTTTACGATTACCGTTCCCCAGTAAATAACCACCCATAATCCTGAAGCGGCGGCTGACAATCTAGGCAGCATCAACATCCGTTAACCTCCGTAGTCTAATATCATAACGGAGTTCAAGGAAAACGGGGATTGTGGATTAAGGTTGTGGCTTTTACGGGGTAGTTGTGACGAATCTGCCAGCGTTGCAGCACATGTAAAACGACGCTGAGCATTAACTTTTGAACTCCCGGATTTGCACTTATATTAATGTGGTCAATGCTTGATTCGTGAAAGGCAACAGGCATCGTGCGAACATTCAGGTTGGTCACCTTTGTCAGGCGTGGATTCACTGCCGTTACGGGAACGCCACGCAATGCCGGGAACCAATCCGTCAGCGGATGACTTTTGTAAATGACGAAGCATTGACGGACATTGATGGGGATAGCCGGTGGAGTAACGGGATCAAGCAAGAGCAGAAGCGTGACTTTGCAGCCATGCCGATCAAGATAGCGAGCGGTTCGAATCTGATCGTCTGCACCATAGGAGTGGCCGACCAGAATAAGCGGGCCATGGAGCTTATTGTGTTTTTCAGCCATAAGCAAAATGTGTTTGAACTTCTCATGAGCCTCATCGGCCAAGGCCGCTGCTTGGATGATATGCCACCGATTTAACGTTTGGGAAAACGTATCCATTCCGGTAGAGAAAATACCCAAAAAGCCGCGCATACAGTACACATGTCCAGGATA
>JAJZVR010000189.1:3640-7878 GCA_021847065.1 Planctomycetota bacterium
GCGGCAGATAATCCGGCACAACACTTTGTCCCAACTCGGTTGAAATTTTTCGCAGCAGGTCATTGAGGCTGATATTTTGCCCACACGCGATATTGACAACTTCTCCAGAGGGAGCTTTGACGCAAATTCCCGCCAACATATTGGCATGAACCACATTGGATACGTGACAGAAATCCCGGGTCTGTCCGCCGTCGCCATAAATCTGAGGCCGACGGCTTTCCAACACAGCTGTAATGAACGCGGGTATTACCGCGGCATACGCGCTGCGCGGGTTTTGGCGAGCGCCAAACACGTTGAAATAACGCAGGCAAATCGTCGCCAGACCGTACACTTGAGCGTAGACGCCTGCGTAAAGCTCACCGGTATATTTTCCCACGGCATACGGACTTTTGGGCGACGCCTTCATACCCTCGTGCTTCGGTAGAGTAGGGCTTTCACCATAGGCACTGCTGCTGGCGGAATAAACAACCCGGCGCACTTTCTCCAACCTTGCGGCCTCAAGCACATTAAGCGTACCACCAATATTGACCGTGTTATAGCGAATCGGATCGGCCACTGATCCGGGGACACTGCCCAGGGCCGCAAGATGGAAAATAATTTCCATACCGGCGGCAGCCTTACGACATTGCTGTAAATCGGTAATATCCCCGATCATAAAGTCAATGTGTGCAGCAACCTCCGCCAGATTCGCCTCGGAACCACCATCGAGATTATCCAATACCCGCACCTTGGCTCCGGCTGCCAATAACCCACGGACAAGATGAGAACCGATAAACCCGGCACCACCGGTGACCAGCACAGAGCAGTTTTTATATGCGGAAAAAGTCATGATGTTTTAATTCTCCATTCGGGACGCTCTTACAGGACGAATTAAGCGTCGCCCGTAACCGCTGATACCTGATGGTTTTACCAGAAAGCCCGGTGCGCGACGAGAGCGCCCGCCTGCGGAATTACATCAAAGCAAACATTTCTATGTCATCGTGCCGCTTTTTTTGTCCGCGAGGCCTTTTAATGCGGCATTTTCATCTGCATGATTTCTTCGGCGAGCACCTGATAATCCGCGGCACCGGCACAGTTGGGCGCATAATCGAAAATGCTTTTATTGAAGCTGGGAGCTTCCGCGAGCTTAATATTTCTGCGAATGTGCGTTTCCAATACCACCGCCGTGCTCCAGGGTTGATTGCTATCCCGACTGCTGTTGAGAAACTTTTCAACCTCTTCGGTGACTTCACCGGTAAGCCGCGGGGCGGATTCATATTGGCAAAACAAAATAGCACTGATGCGCAGCGCGGCATTGAGTCTTTCACGCACCATGGAACAGGTTTCCAATAATCTTGCCATGCCCTGGAGCGCCAAGAAATGAGCCTGCAACGGAATAATAACTTCTGTAACCATGCACAAGGCATTGATGGTTAACAGCCCAAGACTCGGTGGGCAGTCAATGAGCAGAAAATCATAATCCAACGGTTTGGCGGCTGCCATTTTACGCAGCCGTGATTCACGGTCGGGTAAATTCACGAGTTCTACTTCCGCTCCGGCAAGATCGGGGGTTGCCGGCACAACGGAAAGTCGATCCGCCACGGGATAAAGCGCATCAGCTAAAGCAACATCCTGGCAAAGCACATCATAAATAGAGTGATTAACCTTATCGGATTCCAGCCCGAGATGAAAAGAAAGATTGGTCTGCGGGTCCATATCAATGAGGATTGTTTTTTTACCCACCGCCGCTAATGCCGCACCCAAGTTCACAGTGGTGGTGGTTTTGCCCACGCCACCCTTCTGATTAAATAATGCAATAGTTCTCATATCAATCGCAGTGTATCCGATTCTTCCCAACCGCGAAACAGCGTTGACGAAATTTGCGTCAGCGGCGCGCGGAAATGCTTCATCGCCGACGACGCGTGGGAAATCGCCCGGAAATGGGTCGGCGGGTAACTGCAGGCTCCGCGGCGGTAAAGGAAGTTGGGGCGTAGCCATCGGACTCCGGAGCAGCGGGCGGTGCGGCAGCCGGAGAAGCGTCCGAGGCGTGTTGGGCCGAAGCGAGGAAATCGGCTGAACCTTGCTGCAAAGCCCCCGGACGTTTACTTGGCTCCATCGATGGCGTAAAGCCGGGAATTCTATATTCTTCGAGAAGATGATTGATCATCTTTTCAATTTCAGTTTGCAATTGCGCCTGCCCGATGGAGACAAATGTAAAGGCTTTCCCGGTAGCGCCCATACGGGCGGTGCGGCCCACGCGATGCACGTAAGCTTCGGGATCTTCCGGAACGTCATAATTGATGACGTGGCTGATTTCGTGAACATCAATACCCCGGCTGGCAAGATCTGTGGCAACCAGCACGTTTATTTTTCCGGTGCGAAAACCACGCATCACCCGTTCACGCTGATTTTGCAGCAAATCGCCATGAATTGCCGACGCATTAACCCCGCGTTCGCGTAATCCATGGGCCACTTTATCCACACTGCGCTTCGTGCGACAGAAGATAATAGCCAATGTAGGCTGCTCTTGCTGAATCAGAAAACGCAATGCCCGCAACTTATCCCATGGCTGAACGCCGACAACATATTGCACAGCTTCCGGATTGGTAAGCGTTTCATCCGCTTTGGCGGTAAAAATCCGCTGCGGATTGGTCATGTGCTGATGCACCATTCGCTCTATGTCATCGTTGATGGTCGCGGAGACAAAAATGGTTTGTCGCGGGCCTTTGCACAGGGCGAGAATCTTTCGGACATCATCGCGAAACCCGATATCAAACATCCGGTCCACTTCATCAAACACGACGAATTTCATGTTTGACAGTGGCAAAGAGCCGCGCTGATTAAGATCCAAAATGCGTCCCGGTGTGCCGACAACAACATGCGGATTGCGTTCCAGAAGCTTGGTTTGATGCTGAATTTTCTGACCGCCATACACCACAATCATGCGGGCGGGTTTGTGACGGGCAAAGCGGACCATTTCCGCTTCTACCTGAATGGCCAATTCGCGTGTGGGAGTAACAATTAAAGCCTGCAGAGGTTGCGCCAGATCCAGGCGTTGCAGGATCGGCAAGCCAAAGGCGGCCGTTTTTCCCGTACCGGTGCGGGCCTGTCCAATGACATCCGCGCCGGTTAGAGCCGGTGGAATCATCAGGCGTTGAATCTCTGAAGGCTCCACGAAATGCAATTCGTCCAGAGCCATGACAATCGCAGGTTCCAGACCCAGTGCGGTAAAAGCGTTAGACGGTTCAATTTGCGGCATGCGATCCTTGTAGTTTTTCATCTGTCAACATCGAGATTATCATAAGGCTTCGTTCGGTGGGGTCAACCCGTCGAAGTATCAGGCGTTGCTGGTTGTATGACGCGGCATTGGCCGGGCGATGAATCGCCCCGTGAGGAGCTTATGGAATATACTGTTATCAGCATCGGAACGCTATCGAAGAACCCCTTATGGCAGGAGCGCGTTGCTGTACGAACCAGCCACAGCACCACCACGCTGATTCGCAGCGAATCGGCGGTCATTCTGGTGGATCCCTCCCTTCCGGGGCAAATTCTGGAAGCCCGGTTATTTGAGCGTACCGGGCTGAAACCCGATGCGATCACGCATGTATTTCTCACTAATTTGAAACCCGCCCATCGCCGCGGACTGGACTTATTTCCCAATGCCGTGCATTGGGCCGCTGAAATGGAAATAGAAATTGCCCAGCAAGCTCTGGCCGCCGCAGCACGGCATATTTCCGGTGAAACCGAAGGACAGGCCAAACTGACGGCGGAACGGCAATTATTGGCGGCCATGCGCGCAGCACCGGATCAACTTGTCGACGGGGTAGATTTATTTCCACTGCCGGGATACACACCCGGACAGGCCGGACTACTGCTGAAATTTGCCGCTCGCACCGTCATGATTACGGGCGATGCGGTTCCGACGCAGGGACATTTTGAAGCCGGCCAAGTATTTCAGGAAAGTTTTGATATTAACCAAGCCAAAGAATCTTTGACAGAAGTGTATGAAATTGCGGACATTATTGTGCCGGGGCATGACAATGTTCTCGTGAACCCACGCGGTTAAATCACAGTGCTTGGTTTCGTGCCGGAGGGATAGATGCCAATAATGGCCTTTATTTCCACCAAAAAGGGGGTGGGTTCGGTCCCGGCGCTTTGCCTGGATAGCCCATCGGTCCACCGGAAGCCCTTTACAGTTTTTCCGCCAGTACGTGCGGAAAGCGTCTGGCGGTTTGCACAATTAATTCTCCGAACATGAC
>JAJZVR010000190.1 GCA_021847065.1 Planctomycetota bacterium
GCTTCATCCGGGAAAATGCCGCCATGCCCATAACGGTGGAGGACGTTTACAGAAAGGTGATGATTTCGCGCCGCAAGCTTGAGGTGGGTTTCAAACGCAATTTTCATCGCACGCCGCAAAAGGAGATATGGCGTGTCCGTGTGGCACGGGCTAAGACGCTGCTGGAACAAACTTCAGCGAAAATGCCCCGGATAGCGCAACTGAGCGGATTTCCCAATGCCGATCGGCTCTGTGTTATTTTTCGCCGCGAGACCGGCGTTACTCCCAACGACTGGCGCCAGCGTTCCCGCAGCGTGTAAATCCACCACGCTCACCGCGTCGGTCGCCACGGAATTACCATAAATTTACGCAAAACCACGGTGATATTGCGCGAAATACTATTGTACCTCCACCGGCGGGAACTATTATTGAATCAGGCGCATGAAATGGCATGTCGCCGACGGGCCGACAGGTACCGCCGCGGAGGGAAAACAAGCCGTGGGGATGCGAAGAAGTCCGTGTAAAGTTTGATAACGCTTACAGCAGGAGAACTGTTATGCACGATCTTAAAAGTATACCGGGTTATAGTCCCGCCGTCGGCACCGAAATTTTCGCCGATTGCCGTCGCGCCCGGCGACTGCCGATATGGATGGCACCCGCATTGATGCTGGCGGCGGCATGTTCTACCGCGTCCGTGCGGGCCAATGGCTACAAGAACCCCTACAGTGTATATTACAACGAAATCGGACTGCCGCAACTTATCAGCATCGCTCCCACCATCAACGGTTCCGGTGTGGATGTGATGCAGCCGGAAGCCTCTCAGGGGTGGAACTATAACGTTGAGGGGGATGAGTTTGAGGTCAATCCGGCCAGTGTTAATCAGCCGGCCGCGAATTTTTCCTATCTCAGCTATAGCGGTACCAATACCACGACCTTCGTGAGCGGCCTGGAGTCCAACCATGCCGACATGGTGGCAGGCCTTTTTTACGGTAATAACGAAACGTACACTTATGATAATACGCATACCGGCGTGGCGTGGGGCGTGTCCCATATCTACAGCGTCGACGCGAGCGTAGCCCTTAATTATTACAACGGCGGCCCCCAATACACCCCGTTTATTCTGCCCTATTATTACTACCCCAATGGTGGAGAGCCTGCGGCCCCCACCAGTACCCCGCTGATCGTCAACGACAGTTGGGTCGCCAACCCCGGCACGGTGTCCGACGGTAGTTATGTGCAAGGCTTGGATCAGTGCGCGGCAAAATTCAATATGCTATTTATCAACGCCATTGGCAATGGCACCCCGAACGGCCCCAGCAAGATCAGCCCGCCGGCCACCATGTACAACGGCATTGCGGTGGCGGACTACAACGGAACGGAGACCAACGGCGTATTCAGTCCCGCATCCGGAGCGCCCGCGACCTGGGTCGGCCCTACGCCGGGTGGCCGTTCCAAGCCGGATATCACCGCGCCCACCCCTTATACGGATACCAGTTTTACCACGCCGATTGTTTCCGGTGTAGCGGCCCTGCTGACCCAGGCCGCCATGGACAACGTCGGCGGCACCGGCACCGCCGGCAATGCCACTGACATGCGAGCCATCAAGGCCCTTCTGCTCAATGGTGCGGTCAAACCGCAGGGGTGGACCAACAATTACACCCGTGTTCTCAGCGGTACCGGCACTTCCCAAACGCAAACCCTGACCTACTTGGCCCCATCGAACGTTACCTCCACCCCGCTGGATCCGCGCTACGGAGCCGGCGTTGTCAATGCGCTGAATTCTTATGAAAATCTCGCCGGCGGCGAGCATAATTTCAATGGCAGCGTGAGTGCCGCGTACACCGCCGGCGTTGCGCTGAGTTTTTCCTTTGACAGCGCCGCCGCCTCCTATGAGCCGGGACCGGAAGGGTGGAACTTGGCCAGCATCAGCAACTCGTCAGGCACCAATGTTTCCCAGCACTATATGTTCAATCTCGCTGGATCTGTGCGGACGACCTACACACTCACGGCCACGCTGGCGTGGAATCTCGATGCCAGTGCCACGAGTATCAACAATCTGTATTTGGCACTGGTGAATTCCGCCGGAACGGTCGTGGGCCAAAGCAACAGCAATATCGATAATGTGCAGCAGCTTTACCTCAATGGCCTAACCGCGGGCGCTTACGATTTGGAAGTGTTAAAACCCGGCGGCACCATGGTTTCCAACGCGGAAACCTATGCGCTGGCTTATAATTTTGTCGCCGCACCCGAACCGTCTTGCGCGTTGCTGTTGACTGCGGCCCTCGGCTTGGCACTGCTGGCACCACGGTACCGGCGGCGCATACATACTACAAGCGGCCATCGTTGATACGAACTTTACGGCATGGATTTTATCATTTTTGTGAGCCATGCTCCGAGTTACGGTTACGTTATTTCAGCCCCATTCCTGGTGGCACTACGACCAGCTTGTTTTTTGCCTCCAGAATGATTTTCCCATGGCGTAAGAGAACCGTGCGTCCGGGTCTGACGCGGAGATCATAATCATGGCCGGCCATGGGGACATGGTGGATCCATTGCGTCAGATGAAGCGTTCCGTTGAGGGCGATTGTGCCATTGGGCCGGATGTCGCAAATATCCTCCAATCCAATCAGGCAAAACAGCGTTCCCCAGGTGCAATGCGGATGGCCCGAGCCTTGCCCGGTGGCAAGGCAGTTTTCATTCCAAGTGTGGGAGATACGCCAGTTCCGCATGAACAGCGCCACGTTTTTAGCCGCAACACGATTAAGCACCTTGGTTGAAGCGTAACGCTTCAGCCCCTGAAAGGCGAGATAATTGGAGGACGGCCAGATTTTCCCGCGCCAGTAATTCTGTTGTGGAAATACCGGGTTGTCGCGCGGAATGGTGGGAATTATATAACGCCCCCAGAATTTATGCCGATTGCGCAAAATGGCGATCATTTTCGCGGCCATCGCCGGCGTGGGTGCCCCAATGATCATCGGATAAAAATTCGTGGGGGAAAGCTGCGTGGAGAAAATACGTTTACGTGCGCCTGCCCGCTGCCAGCGCAACTGCACCATGGCCCCGCCGCGTTGGCGGCGGTATTCCAGTTTGATCGGATAGGCATGACCCGCCCGAACGTGAATAACCGCGCCGACATAACGGGTGACCGGCTGCACTTTCCAATGGTTAATCAGCAGTTTTCCCTTGACCCATAGCCTGGCACCCGCCACGGATGGCAGAAAGCCAGGCGGAGATGTCAATGCAAAGGGGTAAGTCAGGTTAAGCACCAGGCGGTAGTTTCCGGTCTGGCGCGGAGTAAGGAATCCTTGCCAGCGCACGGTCATGGGTGGAGATACCATTTGCCCGCCGAAGGCGGGCGAAGGCGGAAAGGAAAACCAGTTGAAATCCACAGCCCGGTCCACACGGGTCAATACCAGGTGATTAAAATTCGTTCCCTGATAATATTGACCTTCAATTCCGGGCTTGCCGGGGGCCACGCTATACGCGCGGAAGTTAACCGGCTCGTCCGCCGCCTGCGGCCTGAAAAAGCGGTTTTCGTAGATACCTGCCTTGGGATTCCACAGGAAACGGTTGATGCGACGGATCATCACTTCTTTCTGATGCAAAAAATGCGCTGCCGCCATGGGCTTTCCCAGCGCCTGCGCGATGCGCGCCAGATATCCGGCGTCCGCGGCCCATAAACTGTTCAGTCCGACGTCTTCGAGTTCCATGGTATGCGTTCTGGGATCAAGGCGCGCATTGTCATACATCGGGCTGTCGTCCATACCGCTTTCGGGGCCGTTGCTGTAGGTCAGCAGGCCATTTTTATCGGCGTCACGAAAAGGCAGCCCGGTGACGGGATTGGTGGCGAACCACCAATTGTGCCACTTCACCAACTGCGGGTAAATCCGCCGCAGAAAAGCAATATCAGGATCACGTTGATTAAGCTTCCATACACACATCGCCGCGATGGGCGGCTGGGCCCGGTTGGGTGTTCCGCCAAAATTTGTTCCGTTGTAATTTTGCAGCATTCCGTCCGGCAGTTGCAACGTTTTGAACGCCAGACGAATCGTCTGTCGGCTGCGATGCGGATGGGCCAGAGCACCCTGTAACGCCGCAAAAAAACTATCCCATTCATATACGTTCTGCGCCGCCGGCAAACTCCATCTCCGCATGGCCACATATCCAACGATATTGCTGGCCGGGCCATAAACCCGGGCGAAATTTATATCCCGGTTGATCGGTTGGAGAAAATTGCCCCAGCTTCCGCCGGCGGCAACCCGTGAAGCGTCGTAGCGGCGGCGGGCCTGGGCCAGAATGGAGGATGCGTTTTTCAGATTTCCCAACCCACCGGTTCCGGCGGCAAAATAAATACTGACACCGGGCTTGAGATTAAATACCAATGCGCCATAGGTCCCCGTGCGCGCGGTGCTGGATGTACCGCTCAGTATATGTTTAGCCAGCGCGGCATGAGTGGAAGCGCTAATTTCGTCGGCCGGGGCCGATGTGGCGACCACTCGCCAGCGCGCCGCAGCCTTACGGCCTTGCAGACTCGTACCCGTAATGCCATGGCCAGTCACAGAATACCGAGTCGGAAAGTCCGACCATGATGGCGTCGTTTCCAACGCGATTCCTATCGGCTTAGAGGATTGGAGTTGCCCGACAATGGATGAACCGGTCCGGCTCCAGCGAAGTAACACCCGCGTATGACCCACATACCAAGCCAGACGGTTATACCAACCGCCGCTCGCGGACGGCCCATAACCTTTCATATCCCCCATAAAGGCATAATAACTATCCTGCAGTTGGCCATTTTGAACCCAGCCGACACGCAAAAGAAACGCGGACTTGCCGCCTGTAATAAAGGCGATACCGTTGGGAGCATTCGGATAAAACGACCCGATGCGAATCGCGGGCGTGTTGGCCGCAACGGTCGCATGAACGGTGATTGCGGGAAATAATAACAGCGCCGGCGATACCACCGCAGCCCGCGTCATCCACCGGCATAAGCCATCGTAAAACCATGATTTCATAAGCAAAAACATACTCCAAACAAAGTGACTGTTGACCATTGCGCAACGCTGGGCGGATGGGCGATCCTGCCCGATATGAATCGCGCCAACGCCCCAGTTGCGGCCAGTTCCACCATCGTGATTTGTAAGCGCCGGTGAAAAAATAACTCCGCCGTCAGCACGCATCCGCGTGATGGCACCCCGCGGCCATTCACCACACGGACACCCTGCGCATTCACGAAGTTATTATTGCACTGAGCCTAATCGTTCATGGCTTCAGGAAGTCCCCTGGCTGCCAAGCCAGGCTGAAGTTTTTGATGGAATTAATGGACTCCACACGGCCATCCGGGAAGGCGCAGTTAATGACACCATCATGTCCGGCGATCATCCCCAGCGGAGTATCGCGTGGGAACGGCTCGCCACCGTTGTTTTCCAGATAAGCGTTGGCCACCTGCCAGGGAGGATAGGCCGGCCAATTCGCATCTTTGTAGTCCGCGTCAACCCAGTCGTAGAAATAATCGTTCTGGATGCCGGGAGCATTGGTAAGCAGAGAGCCATCGGAAAGCAGCAACTCATCGTTCGGAATCGAAAATAAGTGAATCGGATTGCCAATTGGGTTGGGCGGCATGCGGACATAGAGATTGTTGTTCATGGCATAGTTGGTTGGAGCATATCGCGCTCCATTAGACAGCCCGGGAACGTAGAAGCTTGTCACATGTAGTCCCCGGAAAGCGTCTTGGAATTCCGGACACAGCCAGACGGGACTGCTGGGATGGTTATAGCCGAAATAACCGGTATCCAAGCCCGGTATATACGCAGGCATATTCTTACGAATGGGCGCGTAATTATACATCAGCGGCGCTCCGCCCACCGCATCGAACCAGCTACCGCCATCAGCCCCGTCGAACGGCAGAATGCCGAAGTAATCCTGGGCGTACAAGTCGATACCCAGGGCAATTTGGCGTTCGTTGCTGACGCACAACGTGACATCAGCCAGTTTGCGGGCCGCCGCCAGCGCCGGCAGCAGCAGGGCGATCAGAATGGCGATGATGGAAAACACCACCAGCAGCTCGATAAGCGTAAAACCGTGGCCGCGCATAATATTGTTTTGCGATGTCGTCATGTTCCGGACTCCTTATCTTGCCTGCTGCCCGTTGATCCACCGCGATGTCCCCGGCTAACACCGAGGATCAATGCGGAAGGGCGTGAATCTGAATATCTTCAACTGCATAATACTCGACGTTTCTAAACAAAACTAGGCCTTTTTGCGCAAAACCACCGTGGATTTGCGCAGACTGACATTAGCGAAATAAGGACTGCACGCAACGCGGCCATTGATGCGACATTCCCAAACATCCCGAATCAGCCAATTATTCGCGATTAAATTGCAGCAGGCACATGTGCCGTCGTTACTCATCATACGTTCGTCCCGCCAAGTGCCGTGTTGAGTATAAGTGGACGATGCGAGTTTTATCGTGATTACACGTCCCTCACCAAACCTCACCCGCGATCCCGGGCCAGCGGCAAGGGCCGCAATAGCCAATAAACACAAGCCTGGGCGGTTCCGGATAAAAGCGGACACACCAGATTTACCCGGCGACGGAAAAGAAGGAAAGCCGCAGACCTTGGTGGCTACGTACAGCGCGACGGTGCGGCGCGCGGATGGCTTTCAGGCCGGGGACATTGTTGTTCTTTTCAGGTCGCCTCGACCTTGATTGAACTCCAGGTAACGTCGCCACTGGCAAGATGCAGTCGCACGACCAGAAAGCCTTGTGGAATCTCGGCCAAGACGGGAATGCTCCATTCCAAGCCATTTGTTTTCGGCATGATTATGGTTTCTGGTTGCCGCACGCCATTGATCCAGACCGTCAGGGTTGCTTTTTTAAATATGCTGGCATGGATGGTGAGCTTGGCTTTGAAAGCTTTTGGCGCATGGGCGGCATACGCGACCCAGACGTTTGAACCACGAAGCCCACCGACGGCGGGTTTGCCCTGAACAGTGGTGCCATATAAACCAGCTGTAGCCATCGTGGTCATCGGACTTTGTTTTCCTGCTAAAAAGATACCGGGCAAGATCTGCCCGAGAGTGGCCGGTGCGCGGCGTTTTTTTCGCAAGGCCAGCAGTGCCTTGTACTTTGGTGAATCAAGGTTCATGATATCGGGGGTGAATTCCCAGGGAATCGCACCGGTGATGGTGTAATACACCAGGAGATCTCCACCATTGCGGGACCAATAGTCATGCATGTATATGGTCATGGTTTCCATGCGCGGGTCGGCATTGAGGGCAAGGATTTGCGCATTAGACCATCCCGGAACATCCAAACCATTGCCGCCTTCATAAGCGATGCGCTGCAATCCCCAATTCCTGGCGGCGACAGCATCATAGGGGAAGGCACGTGTGGTGGCGGCATCGGGGTAATTGTTTGGCACAAAATATTTGTCCGGCACAGGAGACAATACTTTGGCACCATAGTAAGCCGATCCGCCGGCACCGTAAAAGAACGATTTTATTTCTCTTGGTGGATTCAAGGAAGCACAATAAGCATCAAGCCAAGGCAAAGTGCCACTGATAGCCGTGCCTTTTTGTCCCATCAGAACCGGGCGAACTCTACTCATCATTGCGGAGTGGCCAAACACCGACCGGAATATATCGCTTACTTGTGAGGCGCGGTACGGTGTATACCGATACATAATGGCATACCGATCGGTGGTGGGCAGCACCGATTTAATCGGGTTGGAAGATGGAAGGGTGTTGGCAATATCTGTAATAACATAAAAACACCAGAATCCACCGGCATAATTCCAGGTTTCGTTGGCATACTCCACGTATACATTCAAGTTGCCCTTCAGCGGCGGATATGCCGGATGCGACTGCGGCGAAGTATAGGGATTGG
>JAJZVR010000191.1:0-1283 GCA_021847065.1 Planctomycetota bacterium
CCGGCTCGGGCAAAACGGCGACGGTAGCGGCACTGGTATGTACACGGCCTTGGGTTTCAGTTTGTGGCACACGCTGTACACGATGTCCGCCACTTTCCATTGCCAGCAGTTCCACCACGCCGGAACCTCGGACGTTGGCAATTAGTTCGCGAAAGCCTCCGTGTTCAGTCGGAGAAAAATCCAGCACATCAAAACGCCAGCTATTTTTTTCGCTGAATCGTCTATACATCTCAGCGAGATCTCTGGCAAATAGCGCCGCTTCATCTCCGCCGGTGCCTGCGCGAATTTCCAGCATCATGGAATCGGATGTGCCGCGTTGTCCGGCCAGGAATTCATCAAGCATTTGGTCCAACAGCGGCTGAATCTGCTGATTTAATTCCACCAGTTGGGCGGAGGCAAGATCTCGAAATTCCTGATCTTCCGCCGCGTCTTGAGAAATCTGCCGGGCTTCTGCCGCATCCGCGTGGAGTTTCAGATAATTCCGATAAAGCGAAAGAGATTTTTCCAGCCGCCCATTTTCCCGGGACAATTCCACAATCCGCGCGGGGTTGGTTGTTGTGCCGGCTTCTTCCAGTTCGCGTTGAATAGCCCCCTGCCGCTCGTGCATACCATGCAGTTTTCTGAGCACCAACTCATGGCCCTTTGTTCGCACCGTATCCGACATATCGCCATTTCCCGAACTAACAGGGTCTTCCCGGCATTCCGATAAATCTGCCTAAATAAAAACGTCGCGTCCAGCCTTGGGGCGGACGCGACGTTTTCCGATATTGGCAAGCCCGTGCTACTTGGTGGACTGCATGGCCTTTTTCACATCAAAATTTGCATACTTTTTCTGGAAGCGTTCCACACGTCCAGCGGTATCAACGAACTTCTGTTTACCGGTGTAAAACGGATGACATACGCCGCAAATATCGACTTCGATGCGTTTGGACGCTGATCCTGTTTCAAATGTGTTACCGCAGGCACAGTGCGCTTTGACGAAATTGTAATCTGGATGGACTTTTTCTTTCATGATAAAACCTTTCGTTTCAATTCATTCCGCCTCAATATAAGGTCGAAATCAGTTCCTTTTAAGCCGCATTCCGCTCATGCGGCAATACTACTAGCGGCGTCCGGACTCGAACCGGAGACCTTGGGCTTATGAATCCCGCGCTCTACCAACTGAGCTACGCCGCCGGATTTTCAAGCCCAGTATTATAGTCTAATCCGCCGGGATGTGGCAAATCATCGCTGATTGTTGATGAATCTGCGTATGGGACGTACACTTCTGCTTTGCTGCGGAA
>JAJZVR010000191.1:1383-7847 GCA_021847065.1 Planctomycetota bacterium
CCAAAATAGCGCACGCGATTGCGGAAGCGGCCAATGAAATCGCTTCCGGCAAATTAGCGGATCAATTTCCGGTCGATATTTATCAAACCGGATCCGGCACCAGCACGAACATGAATGTCAATGAGGTTATCGCCAGCCGGGCCAATGAATTACTGGGCGGAAAGCGTGGCGATAAAGCACCGGTACACCCGAACGATCACGTCAATATGGGTCAGTCCAGCAATGATACGATTCCCACTACGCTGCATCTGGCGGCTCTGGTGGAAATCAAGCTGGTCCTGCGCCCCGCCCTTGCTGAATTGGAAAACGCACTGTTGCGGCAGAAAGACGCAACATGGGGAGTTATTAAAACAGGCCGAACACATCTGCAGGATGCCACCCCCATTCGCATGGGGCAGGAATTTTTGGGGTTTGCGGGCCAAATTGAACGCGCGGGGCGGCGCTTGCAGGCGGCGGAAAATGAGTTGTCCGAAGTGGCCCTCGGTGGCACCGCTGTCGGCACCGGAATTAACGCGCATCCAAAATTCGCGGCTGAAGTATGTCGGCAATTGTCGGGGTGGCTGGGCATTCATGTGCATGAAACAACCAATCATTTTCAGGCGCAGTCCGCGCTGGACAGTTTGGCGTTTGCATCCGGTGTGATGAAAAATATTGCCATCAGCCTCACAAAAATCGCCAACGACATTCGCTGGATGAGTTGCGGCCCGCGTGCCGGCTTGGGCGAAATAGAAATTCCATCCGTACAGCCGGGCAGCTCAATTATGCCGGGCAAAGTAAATCCGGTTATTGCCGAGAGTGTATTAATGGTTTGCCATCGCGTTATTGGCAATGACACAACGGTTACCGCAGCGGCGGCCAGCGGTAATTTTGAATTAATTGTCGCCATGCCGGTGGCTGGTGCCGCGCTGCTGGAATCCATTCGGTTGCTCGGTCGGGCCAGCGCCAATCTGGCACGTCAATGCGTTGCTGGCATTAAGGCCACCCAGCGCGGGCCGGAATTGGTGGAGGCGGGATTAATGCTGGCCACCGCACTGGCGCCGGTAATCGGTTATGAAGCAGCGGCCAGCCTGGCGAAGGAAGCGGCGGCCAGCGGCAAAACCATTCGCGAAGTGGCGTCCGCCAAAACCAAGCTTTCCGCAACCCAACTATCTGAACTGTTAGACCCGTCCACCATGGTAGACCCATCCGATCGCGTGCTGCCGGTATCGGGTTAACGGCATCGCGTGCGGCATCTTAATCCGCTTTACATAACAGGCGAATTTTGCGAGCTTGAGGCAGCCGTGGATGGATAACCTTCCCACGATTCAAATAAAAGGCTCGCCAATCCCAGCCACGCGGCAGTTTCAGCGGAGCCCGCTACTTTTATGCCCCAGGCATCAATTTGGACCCGCTCGGCAAGATGCGGGAGAACCGATTGGCGAATTCCAACTGTAAGTCGCTGTGCAAAAGAGTGGCTTCCCATGAAGCGACTGGCCAAAACCAACCGGGAAGGTCTGACAAAATTAACCGCGTTAGAGCAGGACATGATCAGTAGATCAACCATTTCCATGATTTTACTATCCTCCGCGTCCGCAGTCTCCACCCGCTTGGTAAAATCAACCGGCGCGACGCCGGTTCCGAGGAACTCACTGCTGAATATTCGTTCCATACAGCCGCTTTGCCCGCAGTAACACATTGGTGCTTTTACTGGAAACCGGGTATGCCCCAGTTCATTAGCCCCCATGATACAGCCATGGTTGGGCCGACCGTTAATGACCATTACGGCCCCTATGCGTCCATCGTCAAACGCAATCAAAAGGGTGTCTTCCTGTAATTGCGAGCGGTGCGTTACTGCCCAGCGCCCGGCGGCGGCGTGCAAATCGTTACCAATGATCAACGGTACATCATCCAGACTTTTCAGCAGCACCGATGTACTAAGCTGACGCTGGTGCGGAGCCGACGAACTTAACAGAATCTTACCGGTAACATGATCTATTAATCCGGGGATGGAGGCAGCGGCCATGAGCGTTCGGCGAACGCAATAGGATCTGGCAAGGCGTGTGGCTGTTGGCAACAATCGACTTTCGGCTTTAACGGCCTTGGAAATCGGCGAAACCGTTAGGTCGCCATTAAGTCCGAGTTCCGCAATTTCGACCTGCCCCGGCTCAATGGATATGCCGAGGATGCGCCGCGAAGACGGGTCCAATATCAAAGGAATTTGTGGACGTCCGCCGGTAGAGGGTTTGGGATCAAGCTCCTTAACCAATCCGAGCTGCTGCAACTGGGAAATTTCATTTCCCACCGCATTTGGGGTCATGCCAGTCAAATCATGCAGTTCAGAACGGCTTAATGCCCCGTTAAACCAGAGTGACCGCAAAATAGCCCGCTGTGAAGAATCAATCATCATGCTAAGGTTCTACAAGGCAAGTCGCAGGGTGTCCAGTGTCCAACCCCAACAGACCGATATCCGAACGCGGCGTGACAGCGTCAACGTCAATCCCGGAAAAACCGGATGATAACATAAACGCCCCAATATTTTCACCCGCACACTTGGATTTTATATTATTTGTGATAAAAAGTAATATATGAATACTTTCAGCCACTGGCTTTTAGGATCTTTGCGTCGGAATTTGCGGTCAGCGATGGGCTGATCGGTCGCAATCTCCCAAGATTTCCCGGGGTATAACGCGATATATTGTCGTGATGCCCGAATTGGCTGATGTTCCATTAGACAGAGGTACGATGTCATGACGACTTCGAGTTGGTCTCAAGAATATACGCCGTCCCAAAACGCATCCGGGGCACCAAAGCTTTGCGCCCGGCTCCAGAGCAGTGAGAGATTACCGGTAAGCGTTTTTGAGCAGGCGGAGGATGCCAGCCGCGCTGTAGCCCATGAAATCGCCCAATTAATCAGTACGCGATCGACAGAGCGTCGCCTCTGCGTATTGGGTCTGGCGACCGGCTCCACGCCGCTTGGGGTGTACCGGGAATTGGTACGCTTACACAAGGAGGAATCGCTGAGTTTCCGGAATGTCGTGACATTTAATCTTGATGAGTATTATCCCATATCCCACGAAGCAAGCCAGAGCTATCACCGCTTTATGTGGGAGAACCTGTTTTCCCTTATTGATATTAAGCCCGAAAATGTGCATATCCCGGATGGCCAGTTGCCGCCCGAACAATTATCCGTGTATTGCCAGTCCTATGAAGCAGAGATTCGTCATGCCGGCGGCCTGGATATGCAATTGCTGGGCATCGGGAGGACCGGGCATATTGGCTTTAATGAACCGGGATCTCCGGCTGACAGCCGAACGCGGCTGATCGCGTTGGACCGTGTAACACGATTGGATGCGGCCAGCGACTTTTATGGTGAACAATACGTCCCACGCCGCGCGATTACCATGGGCATTGGCACGATACTCGAAGCTCGCCGCATTATTCTCATGGCGTTCGGAGAAAATAAATCCGCGACACTCGCCAGCGCCGTCGAAGGGCCTGTGACAGCGAATCTGCCAGCCAGCTATTTGCAGCAACATTCCCATGTTCAATGTGTCGTAGATCGTGCGGCTGCGGCGGACCTTACGCGGATCAAATCTCCTTGGCTTTCTGGCTCGGTGCAATGGGATCCAGAAACAACCAAGCGCGCGGTGATCTGGCTGGCACAAAAATGCGCCAAAGCTATCTTGAAATTAACGGATGAAGACTTTGGCGAGCATGGCTTACAAGATTTATTGGCTGGACAAGGCCCTGCTTATGACATTAATCTGAGGGTTTTCCGCGAGTTAGTGGGAAAAATCACGGGTTGGCCTGCCGGGAAACCGGAATCCCTGCGTCGCCCCGGCGATATTTCCCGCCCCGGGGATGCCACATTCCCCAAGAAGATTCTGGTCTTCAGTCCGCACCCGGATGACGATGTCATCAGTATGGGTGGAACAATAATCCGAATGGTCGACCAGGGACATGAGGTGCATATTGCTTATCAGACCAGCGGAAATATTGCTGTATTTGATGCCGATGCACTGCGGTATGCTGATTTTGTTCGGGAGTTTAACCGTGGATTCGGCTTGGATGCGGCTTCCGTGGACCACCTGGAGCGCCAACTCGAGGAATTTGTGGTCGGGAAGAAGGCCGGCGATTCTGATGCGCCGCCACTGCGCAAGATCAAAGCATTGATTCGGCGGTGCGAGGCACGCGCCGGTGCCCGCGCGTGCGGCATTGCCCCACAGCGTCTGCATTTTCTGGATTTGCCATTTTATGAAACAGGCCTCATACGCAAAGACCCCATCAGTGAAGCGGATGTGCAGATTATCCTGCGTTTACTTAAGGACTTGCAGCCGCATCAGGTTTATGCTGCTGGAGATTTATCCGATCCGCACGGTACACACCGCATGTGCCTGGAGGCACTGCTGCAGGCCGTAGTGTTATTTGAACGGCAAACACAAGCCGCTATGCCGGAAGTATGGCTGTATCGGGGGGCTTGGCAAGAATGGGATCCCGAATCCATTGATATGGCAATTCCCTTAAGCCCCGGTGAACTGGCGCGCAAGCGCGATGCAATTTTCAAACACCAAAGTCAGAAAGATCGGGCCATGTTCCCGGGTACGGATCAACGGGAATTCTGGCAACGCGCGGAGGACCGGAACCGTGGAACCGCGGATATTTTTAATCGGCTGGGTTTGGCTGAATATGAAGCCATTGAAGGATTTGTAAAATGGATCAATCCCCGCAAATAAATCCCAACAGATTCTGTGGACAATCGCATACCGCGCGAAAGGCGGTCATATTGGCCGCTGGCTTGGGCAAGCGAATGCGCAAGACCGATACGCAGGTATTGCTTGCAACGCAGCAGGATGCCGCCGCAAGCGCCGGAAAAATGCTTATGAACCGGAGTTTCCTGATTTGAAAAAACATGCGTCACTTTTCATTACCGGCTTGGGATTCCCGGCAACGGAACTGCCGAACATCACGCCGTTATCGATTTAACTATTGCGTATTCCACGAGGCCATGGCAGTATGTTACCAGACAGGAATTGACCGATGGGCACGCATCCAATTCAGAAAAGCCCGGCAGCCGTACACCGGTACAACCGGATGCTGTTGCTGGTTGCCGGGCTGGGCGGACTGCTTTACGGCATCGATGTAGGGATCATCGCCGGCGCACTACCATATCTCGAAGCAACTTCAGGTTTGAATCCCGGGCAAATATCAATCATTGTGGCTGCGGTTCTATTGGGTAGCGTGATTGCCACACTCTTCGCCGGGGTGTTGGCCGATTGGCTGGGCCGCAAAACAATTATGACCATCAGCGGCGTTCTATTTGTCATCAGCATTCCCATTATTGCCATGTCGCACGGCTATACCCCACTGCTGCTGGGCCGGCTCCTGCAGGGAGTCAGTGCCGGTCTGATCGGCGTGGTCGTACCGCTTTATCTCGCCGAGTGCCTCACACCGGAAAGCCGCGGACGCGGGACTGCCGTGTTCCAGTGGCTGCTAACATTGGGAATTGTCGCGTCGGCGGTGATCGCGATGTATTTCTCCATGCGCGTAGCGGCGGTTAAAGAACTACATAATCCGGCGGAATTGTTTGCGTTTAAGAATTTGGCGTGGCGAAGTATATTCTGGACAACCCTGCTGCCCGGAGTTCTATTTGTTATCGGCAGCTTTTTTGTGGCTGAATCACCGCGCTGGCTGTTTCGCAAAGGCAATCGTGCCGGTGCCCGTGCCGCCTTACTGCGGTCGCGGTTGCCCCAACACGCAGATATTGAGATGGCGGAAATGGAAACCATGGCGGCGGCGGAAATCCAGCGCGCAGCCGGTGCGGAAAATGGCGGCATCGTCAGGCGCGAGTCACTGCTACAACGCCGTTATGTCCTGCCATTTCTTCTGGCATGTGTCATCCTGGCGTGTAATCAGGCCACAGGGATAAATTCCATCATCGGATACAATGCCACAATTCTCATTCAAGCCGGCCTGAATGATTTCCAGGCACATTGGGGATATCTGATATTTACCACCATGAATTTTGTAATGACCATTGTCGGTGTGTTGCTGGTGGATCATATTGGCCGAAAGAAATTGCTATCCATTGGCAGTGCCGGCATTATTGTATCGCTGCTATGTACCGGTCTGATATTTCAACACTCCGAACGTAATCGCGTTGATTGTGCCAAAGCATTTAACGCAATGATTACACCCCGCCAGAGTCTGACGTTGCCATTTAGTTCTGCCATGGCGGCGAAATTACTTAATCAGACCGCCGCGAACCAACCCGCTGCCGCCCATCCGGTTACCTTGACGATCATATACTCCTATGGTGATTTTAATGCCGCCACCAATGCGATGCGTTCAGATAGTCAAACCACCTCAAATGTTCATATCACGCGATCAGCAAGTATCCCCGCCAATGGCGTCATCGCGTTTTTTTCAAACCCATTTGCCAATCTCGCGGCGGCCCGCAAAGCGCCGCTGAAAATTGACCACGCCTG
>JAJZVR010000192.1 GCA_021847065.1 Planctomycetota bacterium
GTGCCGGCAGCCAGTTGGCCTGTTGCATTTCCTGTACGCTTTCCCCCACCATGACCAGTAGAACCGCGCCGATCATTACACCGGTAAGAATAAGCATTTTGCGGTATGGCAATTTGTAATGTCCGGCGAAGGTGATGACCGCTACCATGAGTGTGAGTGCCAAACCAATTCCCGCGCCGGCGAGGACCACGCTTTGCCCCGCAAGCAAACGCCAAGATTGCAGCATGATAACCACTTCAAAACCTTCGCGATAAACGGAGCTAAAGCCAATGGTTAATAAACCCCAATATACGGCAGATTTACTGGTGCCGACGGTTTCCATAATATTCCGTTTGCGCCGATTGTGATGGGTAATCCAGCCGGTCCAATATATTTTATGAAAAAACCAGTTCATAATGACCATCAGCACGACGACGGCGAGCAATCCGGTGCCAGCTTGCACATTGAGCATATTGGCACTGTTGTTGGCGTTGATATCGGCGAGAATTGCCACAACGACAAAATAGGTTGCGACGGTGGCGAGGAAAGAGAACGCGGAGCCGATGGCGACAGGCTTCCAATAATTGCGATCGGTGCGGGCGAGGCTGGCGGTAAGAGCGGCGAGTACGAGAATCGCTTCAAGTCCTTCCCGAAATACGAGGATACCGGCGTTGACCATAACTGATACATGGCTGATATTTTTTGAAGCGGTGTCATTAGGGGCCGAAGGATTGCCGCTGGAGGTGATTCCCTGCCAGACCAACACGCCCAGCAGCAGCACCAGAATAGAAATAATTGCGGATCGCCAAACGAGTCGCAAGCGGATGGTACGGGGAAGTTTCAGACCAGCGGCTATATCTTTTTCGGAGGCATTAGACTGAATCATTGCAGGCATCCCATATATATTGAGATTGTGTCTCAAATTTCTAGTTGAGACTCAATCTCAAGTACATGATTAAATGGTATAGCCATTTTCTTTGGGTGTCAACAAAAATAGGATGTGAAAGAGCGGCGTTTAGAAGTAGGTGAAGAATAGCCGTTGACTGGAGGGATTCTGTTGCGGTAATTTCTAATCCGGCGGTGTGTAAAAACGATATCCGATACCGGTTTCCGTGTGAATATATTTGGGCTGGGACTCTTCAGGCTCAAGTTTTTTGCGTAACTGGTTCATGTATACCCGCACGTAGTGGGTTTCAAAACCATAGCCGGCACCCCATGTTTCCTTGAGCAGTTGCTTGTGGGTCATAACCTTGCCGGCATTCCGGAGAAGTATGAAAAGCAGGCGATATTCGTGCGGTGTTAAATGTATGATCTTGCCATTGGCGGTTACTTCGCGTGAATCCAAATTCATACTGATATCCCCCACCGTCAGGACGCCACGGTCAGGCTGATGGGGATTAGCGGTGCGGCGTAAAGCGACGCGCAGGCGTGCTAAGAGTTCTCCGACGCCGAAGGGCTTGGTGAGATAATCGTCCGCTCCGGCATCCAGCGCATCGATTTTTCCCCGCTCCTGACCACGCGCTGAGACGATAATAATTGGCAGCGGCGAGAGTTGCCGAATATCTTTGATTAACGCCAAACCATCACGATCGGGCAGGCCGAGATCGAGAATAACGGCATCGGGGGCATCCTGGCCAAACAAGCGCAGGCCCTCAGCGGCAGTGGCCGCTTCGAGAACGCGATAGGCCTGCCCTTCCAGGGAAATGCGCAGGAAACGCCGAATCGGCGGTTCATCTTCAATGACCAGAATCAACGCACCTGCTGCCACCATGGATGCTATCAGAGCAGCGAAAGGCTGATTCGTCAACCAAACGCGGCTCGGATAATTCAATGGTTTGTCAAAGACCGTGTTGACAGTGCGCTGCGAGACGCGCGGCGTTACATGCAGACCGGCAATGCTATTTGCTATTACCTGAAACTACAGTTGTTGAGTATGCCCGCTTTTATCGGGAACCACGTCAGCCCGGTAATCCCATGCGGGCGTGGCCTAAATATGGCCATAGTTTTCGGCTGATCCGGTCGTCCCGGGTGACAAACTATCCCGGATCAAGTCCGTGGCCGGGCTTATTGATAAACAGAATGTAATAGGTCACGGGAATAACAAAGAGTGTAAAGACCGTGGATGCCAATAAGCCAAATATCAATGCCCAGGCCAGACCGGAAAAAATCGGATCGGACAAAATTGGAATCGACGAGAGCATGGCGGCGGCGGCGGTCAGCAGAATGGGCCGCATGCGCACCACCACAGATTCCAAAATCGCATCATAAAGCGATTGGCCGTTGGCCAGGGATCGATGGATAAAGTCGATGAGAATAATGGCATTGCGAGTCACAATGCCGGCCAGAGCAATCATGCCGATCATGGCGGTAGCGGTGAAGAAGACCATATCCCGATATCCGCCAACATTATGCGCGGTCAGCATATTCAAAATCCAGAATCCGGGCATTACGCCGGGGATGGTCAGCGGTATGGCCAGCATGATTATCAAGGGCAACAGGAATGACCCGGTCTGGGCAATTAGCAGCACATAAATGCCGATCATCGCCGCGCCAAAAGCCAGGCCCAGATCACGGAAAACGTTGATGGTGATTCGCCACTCACCTTCACCGGCAAAATTAACGTGCAGACCGGGCGGCAGTTGCCAGGCAATTCCCGATCCATCATGGAAGAACGAACGATCGGCCAGCGGACGGGGTTTGACTTCGTGAATCCAGCCGTTGCCGATATGCGTCATGCCGGCGATGGCGGGTGTTAAGCCGTCGGGAAGGCGATCCGCTTGCGTGTCGAGAATGGCATTGACTGGCGGGCGTCCGGCGGTGTCGGCGTAAACGTATACAATGCGGCGCAAATCTTTATGGTAAATGGCTTCGCCGGCAGATTCGCGTTTCCAATGGCCCAGTTCCGCCAGTGGCACAAGCACACCGTTGGAGCCGCGGACAAAAATTCTGGATAAATCCGTCCGGCTGGATCGCCGGGATATGGGCAATCGGAGGATGATGTTCAGCGGTTGGCGCTGGCGCGGGGCGTGAATTGTCCCGGCAATTTTTCCGCCCAGAGCCAGAGCGAGCGTTTGAGAAATGTCATCGGTGGTAACGCCACTGAGCGCCGCTTTGCGTTTATCGGTAATAAACACCATTTGCTTCTGCGGAGCCTGCACGCTGTCATCGACATCCACAACATCCGGCTCGAGCAGCAGGCGATGGCGCAGGGTACGAGCGGCCAATTGCATCTGACGGTAGCTGGTGGTGGGAGAGCCATGAATTTCGCCGACGATGGTATCGAGTACCGGCGGCCCGGGCGGCGCTTCAACAATTGCAATACGCACAGCATATTTGCGGGCGATGGCGGTAAGGCTGTTGCGGATGCGCAGAGCTATTTCATGGGTTTGCATGGATCTTTGTTGTTTGCCGGCAAGATCAACGGCAATCTGCGCATCATTGGGCTGATTGCGGATGAAATAATGTCGCACGAGTCCATTAAAATCCATGGGTTCCGGTACGCCCACATAGCTTGTTATGTCCACGACTTCATGTAATCGCTCCAGGCGATTTACCAGTGCCCGCGTGGCGGCATCGGTGGCCTGTAGGGTGGTACCGCGCGGGGCATGGACAACAATTAATAGATTGCTCTGGTCACTGAATGGCAGCATTTTCAAAGGCACCAGTCGCAATGCGGGTAGGGCCACAGCTGCGGCGGTAATACCCGCGACGGCCAGAAGAAATCCCCATCGTACGGGCCGATATTTGAGCATGGAACCCAGCAGCAGTGAAAACACTTTATAGCGCCGGGTGCGCTGGATGACAGGAACAACGTGCGGGTCAGCCAATTCTTCGCGGGCTGAGAATTCCGTTTCACGATGCTTGTTTTTCAGCATGTGATAGGCCATCCACGGCGTGATGGTAAACGCCACGAGCATGGACATGAGCATGGCCACGGGCACGTTAAACGCCATGGGGCGCATGTAAGGCCCCATCATGCCGGTGATAAAAAACATGGGGATAAATGACAGTATCACCGCCAGCGTGGCGACAATCAGCGGACCGAGCACTTCTGAAATCGCCTTGAGCGCAATGAGTCGTGTGGCTTTGCCTTCCAGAGCAAAATGGCGACTGATGTTTTCCACATCCACAATGGGGTCATCGACCAGCAAACCCAATGAAAGAATCAGTGCGAAGAGCGTGACACGATTAATCGTAAAACCCAGCATGAGGTTGCATGCCAGCGTCAGCCCGAATACCACGGGAATGGCCACCGCCACCACAAGGGATTCACGCCACCCCAGACCAATGGTCAGGAGGATAATGACGATGACAATGGCCACCAGCAGCCCTTCCACCAGATTGTTAACCTTGGCATTGGCCGACAGGCCGCTGTTGCGGGTAATAATCATGTTGATGTCCGATGGAAGCATCACAGGGGCAAGCTTCCGGGCGCGTTGAATAATGTCCGCCGCTACCGTTACCGCATTGCTGCCGGCTTTTTTGGCGATTGCGACGGTAACGGCGGGGGAAGCGGCATGTACGCTGCGCACAGGATGTCCGGCCAGGATAGTGCCGGGAAAATCAGGGGATTCATGAACATCCGCGGCCGGCCCCCAATTATGCCAGACATAAGAATCAACTTCCGCCGGGCCATCGACGATTTTTGCGACATTGCTTAAATACACGGGCTGCTGATGCCAAACAGATACCACGAGGTGCCCCAATTGCCGGGCATTGGCAAAGGCCGTGCCGGCGAGCACATGAATTTCATTGTTGTTGCGCTGATAACTTCCGGCGGTTCTGGTGACATCCGCCGCCTGAATATCACGATCAATTTCCATGGGCGTGATGTTGTAGGCTCGCATTTTCGAGGGACTCAGGTACGCATAGACCACGCGCGGTCGTCCACCGATGACATACGCGCGTGACACGTTCGGTGCCGCCGCGAGGCGGGCGGAGAGTTCTTCCGCCGTTTGCCGCAGGGCCACAGCGGTGGACGTTTTGCTGGTCAGTGTGAGGGTGACAATCGGCACATCATTGATGGTTTCGGGTTTGATGACCCAGCCGGTGACGCCGGCGGGCACGCGATTGAGATGCTGCTTAATTTTGCGAAACACCTTCACCACGCTGCGTTCGACACCCTGGCCGACAAAAAATCGGGCGGTGACCATGGATTGATCACGCTGGCTGGTGGAATAGACATACTCAACGCCATGAATCTGATAGAGGAGTTTTTCCAACGGTGTTGTAACGAGTTGTTCCACGCTTTTGGCGCTGTGGCCGGGAAAGGCCACATAAATATCAACCATGGGCACGATAATTTGCGGGTCTTTTTCACGCGGCGTAATCAGCAGCGACGCAGCGCCCAAAAGCACCGCTAAAAGTATCAGCACCAATGAAAGTTTGGAGTGCAGGAAAATATTGACCACGCGCTCGATGAGGCTGCGTTCGCCGGCGCTGGCGTCTGATGGGTTGCTCATGGACGCTGGCCCTCCGGGGCGGTGGCATTACTGATGTGCGATTGGGAATTTGGAACTTGAGTTTCACGGGACGCAAGGACCAAGCGCTGGCCGGCCACAACGCCGGAGAGAATTTCACGCATGGAGCCAATATGCCGCCCCGGTTGCACCGTTTGACGCACCAATTGCCCATGGACAACCAACGTCACGAGATCCAGTTGGCCAATATGCTCAATGGCGCCCTGCGGCACCACCAGCACTTTATGCGAGCCGGTGGGAATAATCAGATTGCCATACATGCCCGGCCAGACACCGGCGGGAAATTTGGCGGCGGCCTTCACGATAAAACTGCGGCTTTGAGCATTGACACGCGGCACAATCTGCCGGATGCGAGCCTGAACGGTGGCGTGCAAAGCCTCCAACCGCACCGACATTTTCTCCCCCAGATGCAGATCCGACGCCAGAGATTCTCTCACCACCGCGGAGAGTTGGAGTTTACGCGGATCATAAAGCTTCGCCAGCATCTGACCGGGCATAACAGTATCGCCCACGCTCACATATTTTTGCATCACGATACCATTGATCGTCGAGCGGATCGTCGCATAGCCGAGTACCGCGTGTGCCGCCTGCATTTCCGCCAGCGCATGGGCCAGATTCGCCTGATCCGAAGCGACCGCGGTATTTGCAACATCCATGGTGGCGGTTGTGACATCGCCGGTGGCAAGCAGTGATTTATCCCGCTTCTGATCAATAATTGCCTGGCGCAATTGAGCCTTGGCCAACAATACCGCAGCGGCCGTCTGCGCCAGTTGCGCCTTGAGCTGCGCAGAGTCCAGACGCACGAGCACCTGCCCTTTTTGCACCTTGGTTCCAGCGGTTAAGCGGCTGAAAACAATGCGCCCGACAATGCGCGGCGTCAGTATCACCGGCGCGATCGGGCTGATGGTGCCCACCGCGCTGAGATTCTCCGAAATGCTTTGAACTGCCGCAGTTGCCGTGGCACCTTTGAACGGCTTGCCAGTTTTCACGGGGAGAGAACCGGGAGTAATTTTGGCTTTCAAAGCACCAGTGCTCCAAAGCATCAGTGCAATGACCAGCACGATGGCCAGAAGCACCCCCGCGATTCGCCCGGAAATACGAGCAATATTTTTCAATTGGAGCCGGCGCTTCGCCATGATCCACGCTCCTGTTTTAAAACTCTAACAACCCCAGAGGCAACATCGGTTGCGATCTTAAGCCTGATGCGTTGGCTTAAGACCGCATTGCCCCAGAATTTTCTCGGCCGGGCAAAAACCCGTAAAGGCGGATTGTATCAGGTTCAAGCCGACAAACGCTGCCAGAACCAACCACCACTGGTTAACCCATACGGCCAGGGCCACGCTGATAAGCACCATCGTGCCAGCTACGATTCGCACACCACGTTCAACATTCATGGAACACCTCAATAAAATTCAGCACACAAACAAATTGCCGCTGCACCAATTACCCACATGCCCCGAATATTCTATGCCAGCAAGAATGTTCGGGGCGCAGGGAGCGCTGCCGCCACATTATCTATATTCTTGTATTCTTATTTAGTGATAAAGTCAAGTGGTGATGGATAAATCCAAAAAAAAGCCCCGCAGGCTGAACCCTGCGGGACGGGGTTGTTACTCTGCATGATGAAGGTGTGAGCCGGGTAGAAGGAGATCGGGACTTTGGCGCTAAGGCTCAGCGAATGGCTGCGGTGCAAACCGCCGCGCCCCTCAGGCTCATGCAGTCAAAACGTTCTTTTACTTGCCGGGGCGGCGGCCACCACGACCCGGACGGCCTTTTTGCAGGGTAATTGTTCCGGCGTCACCTGTGGTACCGGAAGCTACCGTGACGGGTTTTTTGACTCGGCCCATGCCAACACCACGGTCAAAGACAAAAATGTGGTATTTGCCGACCGGAGCATTGTTTACGGTAAATGTGCCGTCATCCGCCGTTTTGGTGATGCCACGAACCATGTTCCGTTTGATCCAGACGGTTTGTCCGGGCTGCACCTGATCGGGCTTCACGCGGCCACGCTGCCGGGGGCCATTATTCAGGATCAACATCACATTAACCATGGCACCACTGACCGGATTTCCATTGGAATCCACCACTTTGCCGGTCAAGGTACCGGTTTGATCGGGACTTGCGGCAACCTGTGCACGGGCCACCTGCGTTACCACCGGAGCGATAGCTCCGAGAAGTAAAACCGCCAATAAAGCCACCATCAACTTACGCATAAAAAACTCCTTAGATGATTGGAAAACACCAAACGCGGACCATCGGACCACCCGATTTCGCCCGGCAATCGTTTCCTACATGGGAGCCAAACGCGCATGGCCAGCGAAAGTTACAGGGTTACAAAAAAAA
>JAJZVR010000007.1:0-11516 GCA_021847065.1 Planctomycetota bacterium
TTGCGGCTCAGCACCACCAGAACTATCCCGCCGGCAATGGCCAGCACCGCCACTATCGGTTCGGCAAACAATTTATGCTTGACCGTTACATCCATGTGTACTGTGGCAATGCGGATAATCGGCTTACGGCTATACCAAGTTACGCCATTGAACGCCAAAGCCGCCCCGCCCAATACAATCAATGCGATTCCAACCACCAGTTTCCAGTTCATGTTAAACCCTTCCTTTTTATCCAGACCCGACACACGTTCCCGCCTCGGCTGCGATCAACAGCGCGTCAGCAACTACCCGCCGCCTGTCGTCCGATCACGTTATTGACAATCCAAACCACGCAACAAGTATGTTCCTTTATCTCCCGATAAGCAAGCAAACGTTCATCTTGCGAGCGGTGAGGTGTGCGCGTTTTTGTCGGGATTTGTAAAAAGCATTGGAAAACGGCGGTTTGGCCTTATTCGCGGACCTAACGGCACCGGGTTGTCACCACGGTGCTCGGACGAGACGCAACGCCCCGCAAGCACCGGTCCCGACGCATCGGGACGGTGTCGTTGCCCCGATTGCGAGCTCAAACCGCCACTTCGCGGGTCATTGCCAATCCCGATAAAAACGGGCACACCCTGCCGGTGCGCAAGGAGTTCCGTCATAAAGCTGAATCGCCGGAGAGTTCCCGCTGGTATCGCTTCATTAGCGCAGATCGGGTTAAAAAGCCCAGCAATCCCGGAATCTTCTCGGCAGGGTTGGTGTCATCCAAGACAGCCAATCGCGAAACTTCAAAACGCCCGAACATTGCCAGGGCCGCATCCAGCGTGTCATGAAATTTTATCGGCGGAACATCGGCACGCATCACTTCGCCCACCAGCAGCAGTGGGGCTGCTTCCGGCTCCAGCAGCACGGTTTTTAGATCATCAATGGTCAGCAAGCCCAGGTAATTGCCGGTCTTGTCCATGACTACAAAATCTTCCACACCTTCTTCATGGCTGCGGGCCAAAATGCTGGAAAGTGATTCATCAGGCCGTGCCACCGGAGCCTTCCCCAGGACGAGCTGATCCACACCAATGCGTTGCAAGGCACTGATGCCGACAGCAGACCCCAAATTGACGCCCAGTTTTTTGAGCGGCAGTGTGTATAGACTTTCACCGACCATCAACTGCTGAATGATGGTTGCCGTCACCGCCGCCAGCATAATCGGCACCATCACCGCGTAATTTTGAGTCAGTTCAAACAACAAAATAATGGCGGTTAACGGGGCCTGTATGGTCGCCGCCAATACCGCTCCCATGCCCACCAATGCATACGTACTCGGATCGCCCACCAAACCATAATGTGTTAATACCAGTCCCACCGCACCGCCGCCGGCCGCGCCAATAAATAACGCCGGTGCAAACACGCCGCCTGATCCGCCCGGTGCCAGTGTAAACGCTGTGGCAATAATTTTCAGAAAGCAGACTACCACCAGAAATTCCAGCGTCAGTGTCGCGGTGTGCCCGCCGAGGATATGCACGCCGGAATACCAACGCGGATCAATCATGCGTAAAATGGTGGGATAGCCGGCGCTGAAAATAGGCATATATCCCTGGGCAAATCGCTGCTGTAAAAAGGGATCATCCCGGAAAATAATCAGCATGGCGATACCGCAAACGCCGGTCAGCGCTGCGCCAATGGCTGGATGAAGAAAATAAGGTATGCGTTTCCGGTGTTTTTGGGAAAAATCTTCAACCAGAACATAAAAGCGTGTGAAACCCACGGCAAGCAGTCCGCATACGGCCCCCAGCAGCAGATAATACGGCAGTTGTCCGAATGTAAATACGAATGCCGGCCCGCTGGTCGGCATTTGAAACAGTCCTCGTGCCGCGCCGCCGCCGGAAAGCCCAACATACATTGTCGAGGCCATCACGGATGAAATGACAATTGGCGTAAGTGTCCGCACGGAAAAATCGCGCAGCAGAACTTCCATCGCAAAAAGTACCCCTGCAATCGGGGCACCAAACACCGCACTGATTCCCGCGGCCGCACCGCACCCCAGTAAAATGGGCATATTGCGGCGTGAAAAGCCAAGGGTATTGCCGCACAATGCGCCAATGGAAGCACCAATCACCGCAATCGGCGCTTCCGGCCCCGCCGATCCACCGCTGCCAATGGTTAAGCTGCTGGCCACCAATGTTTCAATGCCCAGAGCTGACTTAAGCTTTCCTGATTCACGCGACAACGAATGCAGCAATCCCGCTAATCCGTGCAATTCGGATTTTTGCCGGCCCCACAACCGCCGCCACAGCACCAGCGCCAAGCCGCCGCCGGCTGGAATCAGCGGTAAGAATATATAGCATGGCCACCATGTTGTGGCGTGGGTCCATTTGACTGCCGGCAGATAATAATGATTTTCAATGAGCTTAACGGTCTGCTCAAAAAGCCAAGTCGCCACGCCCGTCAGCAAGCCCACCACAAAAGAAAGACCAATGAGTAATGTCTGTTCACGAATACCCCATCGCGCCAGTTGCTGCTGCCCGCGTAATTGCCAAGCCAGCATCCATCGCTTCAATTTACTGATTGGGGGAGTCAAACGCATTAGCAATCGGCCTCATCCATAAAGCATGATTTACCATAAATTCGTGTAATCGACAATTATTGTATCGCACGGGAGAAGTACCTCGGCGCGGGTGAATTTTGTGCCAAGGCAACGGGGCTAAGTTCGCGGGCGGCGGCCGCCGCGGTTTTAGGTTACAGGTGACGGGTTACAGGTTACAGGTGCCTTTTTCGAGGTGCCGGGTCAAGAGGGCCAAGTGGTTTTTGGAGGCCCCTACGGGGCCAGCTTTCAGGAGTTAGAAGGATTTTTGGGCGCGGGGTGGGCGCGGGCGTTTAATTGCAACGAGCGGCGAAAAGCGTCCCGACGCTTCGGGCGGCAATGATAGGTGCTGCCCGGGGGCAGCACAACGAATCGCTTCATGCTGGGGATGAAAAACACCTTTGTCCGCCTGCGGGCGGTCGAGAGTGTTTTGCGGTCTGGGACCGCAACATTTCGTTGCGCGGAACACCGTTTCGCGTTTTGTTCAGGCGCATCCGATTCGTCGGGCGGGACGCCTCATATTATTTTTCAAAGAACATTGTTCAGCGGGTCTGAACTGTTCGTCGGGAAGGCTATAGGGTTGCAGTGAGAGGGATAACGGCGCAAGTACGCTAAAAAGTTGCAGAATTTGTCATAGACCCCTTGGCGCCGGTTATTTAGCGCATTACTTTGTTTTTTTTACAATTGTTGTAAAATTAATTTTTCCCGTGCTGGCTTGCCGTTTGTCTGCCGGGTTGATTTCTAATGCTGCGTGTGGTTTTTGTTTGTGAGAGGAGGGGTCTGGGGCCGGTGTTAGAACCAACTTAATGCGGAAGTCATCGGCGTTGCTCCGGTAGGTTATAGAACTGCTCCGAAGCGGCGAGTTTGCTTGGCTGCACGGGGAATATTAAACGTTCAATGCGACGCCATGCTCGTAAAAACGTGAGCGAAAAAAGGGAGTTTCGATGATTCTGCAAGCGAACAACAGATTGGCCGAAGCTTTAAACGTGCGTTCTTGCCTTCGTCCAAAGATTTCGCATAGGGCATTGCGGCTTATCGCGTTTGCCGTGATCGCCACGATATGCCGGGGGTCGGGCAATGTACATGGTGACTCGGTGGTGGGGTTAATGTCGTCAGGGCAGGCGAGCACGGGAAGCGTCTCTGGTTCTGCGTCAGGTCAGGTCGTGCCCGTTGCCAAAGCGCAACGGCCAGTGGCGAACGCCGCAGTAATAAAACATTTGAAGGTTGCCGCCAGAACGGCCAGTCATACGCCGACGAAATTGCCACCAGCCACGCGCGCGGACGGTCCGGCGTATACGGTAAACAGATTTATCCTAGAGTATAAATATCCGCGAAAGATATTGCCGGCAATTGCGAAGCTGATGGGCAAGCCATTGCGGTTGGCTGAGTGTAAGGAGGGATATGTGGCGGCGGGGCGCGTGGTGGCGGGAAAGAAGACGGTGCGGCCAGAGTATCCAACAATCACTGTTACGCTGGCCCAAATAAACGCTGAACATCAATCGCACCGCTTTTATTTAAGCGCTCTGGAAAGTATTGAGCAGCAGTTGGTTCAATATGTGAACAAAGCGGGAATTATCGGCGTATTTGTCCAGATATCGGGAAAGGATTTCCGCGGGCAGAGGGATATACGTGGTCGCGGCAATACAGCTCTGCATTTGACCATTCACGAAGCGATCGTGCAGGAAGTGCGAACAATTTCTTCGGGGCAGGGATTTGGCGGGAAGCGGACCATTAATGATAAGCGCACGCATTTCATCCGTGCCGATTCGCCAATTCAGTCGACTTCTAAACCAACAACCAACGCGGCGGCAAACGATATTCTAGAGAAGCGCTGGCTCGATGATTACGTATTGCGACTGAATCAGCAGCCGGGGAGACAGGTCAGCATTGCGCTTTCGCCCGGCAGTGAGCCGGACTCGGTCATTCTGGATTATCTGGTACATGAAGCCAAGCCGTGGCTGGCATACGCTCAAATATCCAATACCGGCACGCCGCAAACCAATTCGTTGGTGGAGCAATTTGGCTTTATCGATGATCAATTAACCGGTAACGATGACATTCTGAATGTCAATTATGACACCGCCAGCTTTACCAAAGCGCAGGATGTCAATGTGTCGTATCAATTTCCGATTTTCGGGATTGATCGCCTGCAGGGGCGGATATTTGGAGGTTATCAACAGTACAATGCGTCCAATGTGGGTTTGGGCAATTTGAATTTTAACGGGCGTACAGCTTTCGGTGGCGGCGAACTGATCCTGAACCTGGCGCAATTCAGAAATCTTTTTGTTTATGGAGTGCTGGGGGCCCAATATCAGCAGGTGAGTGTTGACAATGTGAGTTTTCAGCAAAACGGCAGTGCGGATTTCATTCTGCCATATATTTCATTACGATTGAACCGCACGGGCAACACCTCGCACCAGACGGGAAGCATTACTGTATTGGGGCAGTACACCAGTGCATCGCAGCAGTCTTTGAATAATCTTGGGCGACTGAATACCAATCCAACATGGGCCATTTTGCAGGCTACCGGCGAGGATTCGTTTTATCTTGAACCGTTGCTGTTTCATAAAAATTTTGCCGAGGGCCGCAGTACGCTGGCTAACCAAATTGTGTTGCGTTTCAGCGGGCAGTATGCGTTTGGACAGCGTTTAATTCCGCAGGAAGAATCGGTGATTGGTGGGTTGTATTCCGTGCGCGGGTATCCGCAATCGATTGTCGCCGGTGACAGCGGTATTTATGGCACGATTCAGTATAACCTGCATATTCCGCGGCTGTTTCCGGTGAATTCGGATCCGAAAACCAAAATATTTGGTCATATTTTCCGCGTGGCTCCGCAAACACCATATGGGCGGCCGGATTGGGACCTTGTGCTCAGTGCGTTTGTTGATGGCGGGGAAGTGGCGCAAAGTCAGAAGCAATCTTATGAAAGCGGTGCCACACTGATCAGCACCGGCATAGGCGCGAAAGTTACACTATCAAAGAACATCAGCGCCCTGGTGGATTGGGGGGTAGCTCTGAATCCGGTTAGCGCGGCAGCTACGGGGCAGGGCGGTGTAACAGCGGGTTCAAGTGCGGTGAATTTTGTGTTTTCGGTGAGCTATTAGTTGGCAGATGTTCGCTGTGATTGGACAAGGCAGGAATCCGTGGATGGATTGTGAGTTGAGTTTACGGAGAAGAGCTTTATGGCAGGCAAGATGGCACAGACTGAAAAACGCTATGGAAACCGTCATTTAATGGCCGGTGCGACAGTGACAAGTTCGAGAGTTGGAAGCTTATTGCGCTATCGCACCGCTGGGTTGCTGGCAGCGGCGGCAGCAATGGCCTTACCGGTTACCATGGCGCAGGCCGGTGGGCCGATTCAAGTGGCCAATGTTGCAGCCGGCACTGCGGCCTTTTCCCAGGCGGGAAGTGTTACGACTATTACCGCTGCCAACAATACCATTATCAACTATCAGAAATTTGGTATTCCGCACGGCAACACGGTCGATTTTGTTCAGCCGTCCGCATCGGCTCGGGTGCTTAATCGGATCATCGGTCCGTCGCCAACGCAAATTGACGGAAATCTTAACGCCAATGGCGTGGTTTATTTTGTGAATCCCGCGGGGGTCATGTTTGGCGCAGGGGCGGTGGTAAATGTGGGGCAGCTTTATGCGGCGGCGGGTCATTTATCCGACAGCAATTTTCTCTCCGGCATCAACGCGTTCACCAGTAACAGCGGTTCGATCACCAATGCCGGCGTGATCAAAGCCGGTGATGTGACATTCGCAGCACAAAACATCAGCAACAACGGCACGATCCTCACACCGACGGGAATGGTTGTGATGGCGGCAGGTAAGGATGTGTATGTCAGTAAACTCGGCTCGCCATTTCTGGTGCAGGTGGCGGGAACGAGTAATAATAATGCCAAGGGCAAAGCTCCGGGCGTAAGGAATTCGGGAACCATTAATGCCAGCGGCGGTGATGTGGCCATTCGCGCCGGGGATATGTATTCCCTGGCGATTAATACCAGCGGCACAATCAAAGCGTCCAATGTCAGTATTAAGGCGGGTGGTCTTGATTCAACCGTTCTGGTATCCGGGAAAATTGATGCGGCCAATCAAGGTGCCAATTCCACGGGTGGAACCATCAGCGTCAATGGCGGGCAAATCGGCATCGGTGTGACTGCGGACGCGATGGGGAATTATCACAATGCGGCGGCGACGCTGAATGCTTCCGGCACCAATGGCGGGGGAAAAATTCTCATCGGTGTAAAGCCCGATGCGGCATCTTCCACCGGATATGCGGATACCAGTGGGTATGATTTTATCGGCTCAAATGCGAGCTTGAATGCTTCGGCGACATCCGCCGGCAGCGGCGGATTGGTGGATACATCCGGACAGGTGCTAAATGTGGCCAACGGTGCAGTAATCAGAGCGGCGGGAGCCGGTGGCGGAAGTTCCGGCGAGTGGCTGCTGGATCCGGCGAGCGTGACAATTACGGGATCTACATCTACCGCTACCGCTGGTTTTTGGAGCGGCGCGTCACCACCCCACGGGACATTTGAGCCGTTATCTTCAGGTACCGGTAGCTACACAACGGTGGGTACCGTTGACACCGGGACAATCGATGCCGCGTTACTGGCGGGCGACAATGTCACCATTACCACGAGTAATGGCAGTACCGGTGGAACGGGCAACATTACAGTAAGTTCATCAATTGCGCCGAGTTTTAACTTCAGTTCCGCCCAAACGGTTTCGCTGACGCTGGATGCCGCCAACAACATCATGGTAAATAGTTCCATCACCTCCACGTCAACGGGCACGGTATCCCCGGTATTTAATATCACGCTCAATGGTGGCCAATCTGCCAATAACTCCACGGTTACCATTGCTGCCGCTATAGGTTCTGCCACGGGAAGCGGCGTGCAATCACTGGTGATTAATCCTGACAGCGGGGGCGGTGTCACCGGTGGCAGCATCAGCATTAGCACCGGCGGAACGGTGATAACCAATGCGGGAGGCCAGACGTTTAGTGGTCCGATGATTCTGGCAAGTAACACGATTTTGGCAGATACGGCCAGCGGAAATATCGCTTTTCAGAGCACGGTTGACGCGACCAGTAATGGCGGCGAATCGCTTACCGTGAACACGGCGGGTGTGACAAGCTTCGCTGGTGCGGTCGGAAGTTCAAAGTCATTGGCAAATCTGGACCTCGCGGGTAACGGCGCGATTACGATTAATGGTGGAACAGTAACAACCGCTGGCTCACAGACATTTACCGGGACTTTAACGCTGGGAGCGAATACCACTTTTCAGAGTGCTGGTAATCTGACGTTTGGTGCTGTTACCGGGCAGGGGTTCAATATTACTGCGGACGCATCGGGTGCGGCCTCGGTAATCACATTGGGTGGTGCCGTAACGGATACGAATTCCAGCAGTAACAATGGTGGCACCGTTATAGTCAATTCCAGTGGAACGGTGGCTATCACGTCCGCTGGTTCCATCGACGTCAGCGGCAACAATTCCATCGCCCAAGGGGGGGGAAATGCCGGATCGATTACTATTTCCGGCACTAATGGTGACACGATTGACGGAAATTTAACCGCGAATGGAGGCACCAGCACGGTCATCGGGAGCACAGGGGGACCGGGTGGAGGCATTCTGGTGACGTCCGGTTCGGGAAACATCAGTCTGTCGGGCGTCACAATTAATACTACCGGTGGGAGCGATGGGGCCACCAGCGACGGTGGCGGCGGCGGCGTCGGAATTGATGCAACAGGGGTTGGTGCCATTTCACTTACGGGAGTCACCATCCATACGTCATCGCAAGGTGTAGGCGGTGCCGGTGCCATCGCCCTGTACTCAGGTACCGGTACAATCGCAATCGCCGGATCGACGTTCAACAGTTCAGGCGCTGGAGGCGGAGCGGCTGGAATCCAAACAGCGGCTGATGTAACGCTTTCTGGTGCAAACATTATTACGACAAGCGGAAGCACGGGCGCCACCTTGGGTGGCGGCGGGGGAATCAGTGGTACCGCAGCCTCGCTGGTCGTGGGAGGCGGTTCGGGTAATGGTGGCGCTGGCAACGGCGGAGGTGTTTCCGGCGGGGTTGCAAGTGCTGGCTCATCGTCGCCAAATTCCAGCGCGGGTGGGAGTACCAGCGGCGGCAGCAGCGGTGGCGGCGCACCCGCTGCCGCCGGGGTATTGACTGTCACAGGCAGCGGGACAGGTAACTCGATTACCGTTAATGGGCCGATCACCGGAAGTACCGGTGCAGCGACTTTTTCATCGCCAACAATTAATCTTAATGCCTCCATTGCCGCGCCTGTGTCGGTCACAGGCTCCGGTGTGAACCAAGTGGCAGTTGGGTCATCCGGCAGCTATCAAGGGGATATTCAGCAGGGCGTTTCACTGCTTGCCAGCGGCGGCACGCTGGATCTGACCGCATTGGCTGGAAAAACATCGGCAGATAACGTTGTTTTTGCCCTGCCAATTGTGGTGCTGGGGCCAACGAGCGGCGCGGTTACCGCCGCGTCATGGGCAACGAGTGTCAGCACCGCCGCGGTGACGATTAGTGGTGAACTCTCTGCATCCACGACCACAGGAGATGGATTTAATTTTACCGGGACGACTACCATTTCCGACAACGCGACGCTCGATAGTCCTGGTTCCGCGCAGATTTTCGACGGGACCGTGAGCCTAGGGGTTAAATCCCTGGCCCTTGTGGGAGCGAATCTCAACGCGTCTCCCGCTGCGGGGGCGGTGTTCAGCGGCAGCACCGGAAGTTCTCTGACGCTCAATTTCAGCGGTGGCACAAATCTGGGGACCATCAGCGGTTTGGGGGTACTCGACGGCATTGGAACCGGGACGTACACACTCAATAACAATATCAGTACTACCGCCGGACAGACCTATAGTGGCCCCGTGACGTTGGGATCAGCAATGATCACATTGACGGCCAATTCGGGATCGACAGCGAGTTCGGTTACGTTTGGCAGCACGGTGGACAGCGCCGCCACCGGCGGCAGCAGCGCAGACAATGGCTTGGCGGTCGCTGGTAATGGTGTATTCAATGGTCCGGTTGGCTCTTCCGACGCGCTGGGCACGTTGGCTGTTAGCGGCACCACGTCGTTGAGCGGAAATGTGACGACGATCAATGGCCAGACGTACACCGGTGCTGTGGCGCTGGCGGGCACACCGATCAAACTTTCGGGTGCCACGCTCAACGCTTCTTCGCTGTCTGGTGCGTCGTTCAGCGGGGCGGGAGAGACGCTGAATCTGAATTTTAATTCCAGCGCCAATTTAGGGGCTATCAGCACGTTGGGCATTTTGGAGGATACCGGTACGGGCACCTCCACGCTTAACGGGAATATCACCACGACGGGCGCGCAAAGCTACGCTGGAGCTGTGACACTGGCGGCGACGCCCATAACGCTGACGGCCAACAGTGGTACCGTGGTCCAAACCGTTACATTCGGCGGCACGGTGGACGGAGCTGATACGCTGAATATTGGAAGCACCGGAACGGTTTCCAACGCGGTTTTTGGCGGCAATGTAGGCGGTACGATTAATTTAGCTGCATTAAACGTCAGCGGCACCACCACACTTTCTGGCAATGTCACCACTGTGGGAGGGCAGGTCTACGGCGCAGCGGTCACACTGGACACAAATACCACGCTGGCGGGAACGACGCTCAATGCTTCTCCCGCATCCGGGGCGGTGTTCACGGGTACTCATGCGCTTACACTGAATTTCAGTGGAACAGCCAACTTGGGCACAATCTCATCGTTGGGCACACTGGTTGGCACAGGCACCGGCGGCTACACGCTAAATGGCAATATTACCACGACCAACGGTCAGACTTACGCTGGTACCGTGACGCTCAACGCTGCCGGTATCGATCTCGCTGACAGCGGCACCGCTGGAATAACATTAGGCTCGGTAATTGCAACGTCTTCGCAAAATCTGACGATTAACGAGAGCGGTACGGGGTCAGTATCGTTGAACGGCAGCATTGCCAGTCCCGGTGCTTTCAGTATCACTACGGCGGGCACAGTTACTTTGGGGGGAGCCATTACCGCCGGTGATCTGACAATATCGTCTTCGGAGGGAAGTAGCCCCATTAGCGTACCGGTTGCAATCACCATTCGCGCCGATACTCAGAGTTTTTCTGCCACCGGCACCGGGGCCACCTTGGGGATTGCGGGCCTGACCAACTTGCAATTAGCTAATACCGCGGGAAATGCTGCGCCGCAAACGATTGTCTTAAGGCAAGATGCAACGGTTCAGGATGCCGATTTGCCGGCGCTTACGCTCTTCCATACTGGCACCATCGCCGGAACCAGTTATACCATCCAATCGCTAAGCGGTAACATTGATCTTGCTGGTGGTGGCATTACCCCCGTGTCGGGTGCAAATCTTACGCTAACAGCTAACAACGGGAATATTTTGCTGGGTTCCTCCGGAGCTTTGACGCTCGATTCCCTGATAGCCACACCAGCGACCACTGGTGCGATCACGTTGAGTGGAAATGTCTTTACTACCGGATTGCAAACGTATACCGGGCCAGTCGTGTTGGGAGCCAGTGACACGCTGACGGCCAATAATGGGACAACGGCACAACTGATCACATTCGACCGTACAGTGGACGGTGTCGATTCGCTTAATATTGGTGCTTCTGGTGACGTATCGAACGTGGTCTTTGCCGGCACTGTCGGCGGTACGACCAGCTTGGCGGCGCTGAATGTCAGCGGCACAAGTTCGTTGGGCGGGAATGTCACGACCGCTGGTAGCCAGACGTACACGGGAAATGTGACGTTGGCAGATGGTGGGGCGGCAAAGACGTTCACGCTACTGGCGGCCGCGAATATGGTGGCCTTCGGCGGAACGGTCGACGGCACCAACGCGAATGATTCGACGCTGGACATCGGCAATAACTCCACTTTTACCAATGCAACTTTCGGCGGCGCGGTGGGTGGAAC
>JAJZVR010000007.1:11616-36951 GCA_021847065.1 Planctomycetota bacterium
GTGTTCAGTGGCAGCGGTGATGCGTTAACGCTGGATTTCAGCGGCGGTGCGAATCTTGGAGCCATCAGCACCCTGGACAGCCTCAGTAGCATTGGTTCCGGGACTACAACGCTCAACGGCGATATCACCACCAGTGGAGCACAGGCCTACAGCGGAACTGTGGCCCTGGCGTCTACGCCGCTCACGCTGACGGGCACGACGTTAAATAGTTCAACCACGCCTGCGGTGTTCAGCGGCAGCGGCGACGCATTGACCCTGGACTTCAGCAGCGGTGTGAATCTGGGAACCATTTCTACCTTGGGCAGCCTCAGCAGCAGTGGTACCGGGATCACAACACTCAATGGCAATATCACCACCAGTGGCGCACAGAGCTACGGCGGGACGGTGCTGCTGGCTGCTACACCAATCACACTATCCGGCACAACGCTAAATAGTTCCGCGACTCCTGCGGCGTTCAGCGGCAGTGGTGATGCGTTGACGCTGAACTTCAGCAGCGGTGCAAATCTTGGGGCCATCAGCACTCTGGACAGCCTAAGCAGCGTTGGCTCGGGGACTACCATACTCAATGGCGATATTACTACCAGTGGCGCGCAGAGTTATAACGGCACGGTGGTGTTGGCAGCTACACCGATCACGCTTACCGGCACGACAGTGAATAGTTCAGCGTCACCTGTGATATTCAGCGGCAGCGGTGATGCGTTAACGCTGAACTTCAGCAGCGGTGCAAATCTTGGAACCATTAGCACCCTGGGCAGCCTCAGTAGCATTGGTGCCGGGACCACAACGCTCAATGGCAATATCACCACCAGTGGCGCGCAGAGCTACAACGGGACGGTGCTGCTGGCTACTACACCAATCACACTGGCTGGCACGACATTAAATAGTTCAGTGACGCCTGCGGTGTTCAGTGGCAGCGGTGATGCGTTAACGCTGAATTTCAGCAGCGGTGCAAATCTTGGATCAATTACCACGTTAGGCAGTCTAAACACGACCGGCTCGGGGGCTACGACACTCAATGGCAATATCACCACCAGCGGCGAGCAGAGCTACAACGGAACTGTATTTCTGGCTGCGACACCGATCACACTGACCGGCGCAACGCTAAATAGTTCAGTGACTCCTGCGGTGTTCAGCGGCAGTGGTGATGCGTTAACGCTGAACTTCAGCAGCGGTGCGAATCTTGGAACCATCAGCACCCTGGGCAGCCTCAGTAGCATTGGTTCCGGGACTACAACACTCAACGGCGATATCACCACCAGTGGAGCACAGGCCTACAGCGGAACTGTGGCCCTGGCGTCTACGCCTCTCACGCTGACGGGCACGACGTTAAATAGTTCAACCACGCCTGCGGTGTTCAGCGGCAGCGGTGATGCGTTAACGCTGAACTTCAGCAGCGGTGCGAATCTTGGAACCATCAGCACCCTGGGCAGCCTCAGCAGCAGTGGTACCGGGACCACGACACTCAACGGCAATATCACCACCAGTGGAGCACAGAGCTACAATGGAACTGTATTGATTAACGCGGCATCCGTCGCGCTGAGCGGCACGACTTTAAATGGTACCATAGCGCCGGCGGTGTTCAGCGGAACCAATGATGCGTTAACGCTGAATTTCAGCGGCGGTGTGAATCTGGGAAGTATCAGTACCCTGGGCAGCCTCAGTAGCATTGGTTCCGGGACCACAACACTCAATGGCAATATCACCACCAGTGGGAACCAGAGCTACGGTACTGCTGTAGCAATTGCTTCCAGTTTGAAGTTGACTGGTGAGAGCTTAAATCCAGCTCCTGTTGCAGCCGCAATATTTAACGGTGCGGCAGTCGTGACACCGGCATTAACTTTGAGTTTCAATAACTCATATAACATCAACTTCGGTGCCACCAGTGGCGTGGCTTCATTGGCGTTGACTGCCGCTTCTCTGGTTCCGTTGAACATTCCTGCCAGTATCACGCTGACATATCCATTAACGGTTGCCGGGGCTGTGGCCGTCGGCCAAAGCAGCAGCACGGGCGGAACTATTATCACCCTCGCCGGGCCATCGTTTAGCTTCGGTAGTTCCTTTGATGCGGCAAGCTCCAATGATTCCGTGCTTTTTTCCAAGGTTGGCGGGACGGGCGGAAATGTCTCCTTTGGCGGGGTGGTCGGTGGAGCTGCAACGAATCCGGATTTAGGTGCACTAACCGTGCAAGGAGCGGCAACAGTTAATGGCGGAGCGGTAAATACCGTTAACGGACAGATTTATAACGGTGCCATAACAATTGCTAACTCCGGCACCACCACGTTTACCAGCGCTCAGGGAGGGATTGAAGAAGATGGTGGAATAACGGATTCAGGCAGTATCGCGCTGATACCAAGTTCGGCACTAATGGTACCTAACCCGGATCCGATTCTGGGCGCGGGCGTTGCGACCGGAGATTTTCGTCCGCAATCGTATCTGACTATCAACGGCAGTATCAGCGCAGGCGGCAATATCAGTCTGGCGCCCAACGCTCCAACATTTGCTGGTGTAAACAATCCGATTGCGGATGCCGCCACAATTATTACAACCGCTCAATCAGGAACCATTACTGTTACCGGCCAAAATATTTCCATGGGACAAAATCAGAAATGGACATCGCTGACGAGCTTAACGCTTGATGCCAATGTTTCTGGCGGCTCGAATGTAGCAACGCTCGGGGATATGAATGTGGCGGGGGATTTAACCGTCAATGCGAGTGCGATAGACATGCTTTTGCGCCCGTCCGGCTCGCAGTTGGTGCCGGGACCTGCTCCGGGATTATTGGGATTGCATATCAACACACCGGGCACGGAGGGTGTTGATTTGGTGGCCAATACAATTGCCTTAACAGGAACGATTGTTTCTATCGGGGCGAGTTCCGATTATGCACCGCAATTTGCCTATGGTCCAAACGGTACGGTAACGGGCACGATTACGCCCGGCTCGCCGGGAGTTCACTATTATGGTGTCACTATTTCGCCGACCACGCTGATGGCCACGCAATTGGCTAACGGCCAGTCAACGACCTATTACCTGGATCTGAAGGCCAGCGGCCCATCCATATCAAACGTAACCGTCGCGGTTACGCCCATAATCCCGCCACCGCCTCCGCAATTTAATTCTGTGGTGGTGCTGTCCTCGGAGCAGCGGGAAATTTTGCGTGAGGCCGGCATTAATGCGCGCAATACCTCTATTGATAATCTGTTGAATCTTTTTGGCGGAAAAGCGGTATTTAACGATATTCCCACCAGCGACGGAATGATTATCGTTCATCCCACGCTCCTGGATTATTACGTTACCACCAGTCGCTTGCCTTACCAGCAGACTAGAGAATTTATCACCATGTATAGGGATATATTTCTGGCTCCGGTAATAAATCCAAAAACGCATAAGCCGGAATTGGATAAAAAGGGCAACCCTGTTTATCGCTCAAGGCGTATGGAACTTCATGTACTGTTCCGTGATTCTTATAACAGCTATTCCAAGGCCGTAGGTGCGGCCCATGCCACCGCGCTTGGGTTCCGAATCTGGCTGGAAAAAACGTCGGGACACGCCAGAGTGCTTAGCACTTTAAATCAATTGCGAACGCTTTTGGAACAAGTGCGGCAGCTTGGCCTGACATCTGTGGAACTGCGTTTATCGCACAGCACCATTCTGGCTGAGCTTAATCCTGAGGCATTGTCCGAAAGGCAATTTGAAGAGGCTGTTTTAGGACGCAAGTTGTCAAACCTGTGATACTGCTGGTCTGAAAATGCGGTGACAGGCTTGTCGCAATTTGTTTTGCGGTGTTATACTCCACTAAAAATAAAGGGCCGTTTAGATGTCAGACTTGAATATAGAATTGATGTTGCAGCCGATTTCCGCCGACAAGCCCTGTGGGGAAGATTTATCCTACGATCCGGAATTCATGGAGCTTGAACGTCTGATTCAGGGCACGCCGGAACGGGAAATGGGCGATGTAAAAATAGCCGCCGAAGAACCGGATTGGCGCGATATTTCGCGCCGCTGTAAGGAGTTGCTGACGCGCACGCGGGATTTACGGATCATGGTATACGTGACGTTGGCGGAATTAAAATTACGCGGTGCGCCGGGCTTTCGCGATGGAATTGTTTTAATCCAGAAAAGCGTGGAAACACTCTGGCCAACGCTTTATCCGGCTCTGGATCCGGATGATAACAATGATCCGACGTTCCGTGTTAACGCCATCGCCGCCATGTCCCCGCAGGGGGATGTGTATGGTGATATTCTCAAATTTCCGGATCGTCTTAGAAGCATGGTGCTGGCTGACTCTAGACAAATTGGCCGCATCTGTCTGCGGGATATTTTAATATCCAATGGCGAATTGACACCTCCGGAAGGCGAAGCGAGGAAAGATTCCGCGATCATCGACGCGGCCTTTAAGTCCGCAAATCCAGATTCTCTTGCGGCGATTGCCAAAGCGGTAGACGAATCCATTCAGGCTTGGGATGCCATGGATGCGGCCTTAACGGCCCATATTCCGGCTGGCCAGGCGGTGGACTTGCAGGGTAGTCGAAAAATTCTTGCCGCAATACAGGCGGCGATGCGTCAGCGCATGGGCTACGCCGAAAGCAATGACTCTGTAGAGCGGACTGACTCCACGCCAAGGGGTGTCACCGCCGGTGGTCAAGGAGCCAGTGCCGCTGGTGGTGCCAATAAAGTCAATGCGTTCGCCAACGGCGGAATTTCGTCAAGGGCGGACTGCAATCGGGCGATTGATGAAATATGCAGATTTCTGGAATCCACCGAGCCGTCCAGCCCCGTGCCACTATTATTAAAGCGAGCACAGCGATTGATCGATAAGAACTTTATTGACGTTATATCCGATCTATCACCGGATACTTTGGCGGCCATAAAGGCTCTGGCGGGATTGGTAAAGGAAGGCGAGTGAGGATGGGGCTTGGGAATTCGGAAATATTAGAGGCAGGAACTTGACTTGATTTATAACTTCAAGTAAATTTAGAAGTCATGTTTGGGGCTTATTTTTTGTGCGGCCTATTCGCACGGGCAATTTTGATGGAGCTGTCCTATGGCTAAGGCAAGCAGTCAGAAGTTTATCGCTCGCAATCGCGCACCGCGTGTTCAAATCGAATATGACTTGGAACTTTACGGGTCAGAAAAGAAAATAAATCTGCCGTTTGTCATGGGGGTTATGGCCGATCTTTCGGGTAATCCGGCAGAAGCGCTTCCCGGCGTGGATCAGCGCAAGTTCCTGGAAATTGATGTTGATAATTTCGACGAGCGGATGAAGGCTGCCAAGCCTCGTGTTGCGTTTCAGGTTGCCAATAAGCTCTCTGGCGAAGGCAACTTGCCCGTTGAACTTACGTTTGAAAGCATGGACGATTTTTCGCCCGCTGCGGTGGCCCGCAAAGTTGAGCCACTGCGGAAGCTGCTGGACGCCCGCACGCAATTGGCCAATTTGTTGACATACATGGACGGCAAAGCCAATGCGGAAGAACTGCTGGGTAAGGCGCTGAAAGATCCCGCGTTGCTCCAGGCGCTTGCGGCAGCCCCAAAACAGCCGTCCTGATTTTATTCGCTTTAAATTCTGATGTTTCTGACATACAGGAGGCCAGAAAATGGCAGAACCAACTCAAGCTCAATCCGCAGCGGCACCAGCGGCGGCAACGGTTGAATTAAACGAATTTGACTCTTTGTTAAAAAAAGAGTTCAAGCCTAAAACCGATGGTGTGGCCGAACAAATTAAAACGGCTGTGCAAACCTTGGCCCAGCAGGCATTGGAAGGCACGTCGCTTATTTCCGATGATGTCGTGCGTTCTATTGAAGCCATCATCGCGCAGTTGGATGCGAAGTTAACCGAGCAGGTGAACGAAATTGTTCACCATGAGGCATTTAGTTCTCTGGAAGGTACTTGGCGCGGACTGCACCATCTGGTCAACAACACGGAAACCGATGAAACCCTCAAAATTAGAGTGATGAACATCTCTAAAAAAGATGTTGGCAAGACGATCAAGAAATTCAAGGGTACGGCGTGGGATCAAAGCCCGCTTTTCAAGAAACTCTATGAAGATGAATTTGGCAGCCCCGGTGGTGAGCCGTATGGTTGCCTTATAGGTGATTATTATTTTGACCACTCTCCGCCGGATGTTGAAATTTTAAGCGGTATGGCCCAGATTGCCGCAGCCGCCCATGCCCCCTTTATCTCTGGAACAGCGCCGAGTCTGATGAACATGGACTCCTGGCAGCAGGTTGGGGATGCCCGCGACCTGACCAAAATTTTTCAAACCCCGGATTATGCTCCTTGGCGAGCTTTGCGTAAATCTGATGACGCGCGGTACATTGGTTTGACGATGCCACGGTTTTTGTCTCGCATTCCTTATGGTTCCAAAACCAATCCGGTGGAGGAATTTGCCTACGAAGAAGATACCGGCAAGGCCGATCATAACAAATACACATGGTCCAATGCCGCGTATGCCATGGGAGTAAATATTAACCGTGCGTTTAAGCTTTATGGCTGGTGCTCGCGTATCCGCGGCGTGGAGTCCGGCGGCATGGTGGAAGGATTGCCATGCCATACGTTCCCGACCGATGACGGCGGCGTGGATATGAAATGTCCCACGGAAATTGCCATTACCGACCGTCGGGAGGCCGAGCTGGCTAAAAACGGTCTAATGCCGTTATCGCATTGGAAAAATACGGATTATGCGGTGTTTGTGGGTGCACAATCGCTGCAGGAGCCGGAGAAGTATGCCGATGCGGATGCCACCGCCAATGCGAATCTGGCCGCGCGGCTGCCCTATCTGTTTGCCACCTGCCGCTTCGCGCATTTCCTCAAGTGCATGGTGCGCGACAAGATTGGTTCGTTCAAAGAACGGTCGGATATGCAGCGGTGGCTCAATGAATGGATTATGCAATATGTGGATGCTTCGCCGGCAACTTCCAGTGAAGAATACAAGGCGTCACATCCGCTGGCCGCAGCGGAAGTGACGGTTGAGGAAGTTGAAGGCAATCCGGGTTATTATCGTTCTAAATTTTTCCTCAGACCGCATTATCAGTTGGAGGGGCTGACGGTTTCATTGCGACTGGTCAGTAAGCTTCCATCGGTTAAGAGCGGTGGATAATACGTATTATTGCATGAGCGTCCGCCAGAGCGGCAGGCATTCACATGTTGTGCGTGCCGTAAACTGTCAGCCGATCTGTTGGCGCAATGCTGGTAAAAGCTTTTTGAAAGGAGTTTCATTATGGCGTTCGATGCGTATCTGAAAATCGAGGGACTTGAGGGTGAGTCAACATCAAAGGGCATGGAAAAGCAAATTGAAATTGAATCTTTCACCTGGGGTGATTCGCATGCAGTAACCGTAGGCAGTGGAACCGGTGGGATCAGCGCTGGAAAAGTCAATATCGAAACGCTGAACGTGGTCAAAAAAGTTGACAAGGCAAGCGCCCATTTGTTCCTTGCCTCTTGCGATGGCAGCCATTTCAAATCTGCTACCTTGACGTTTCGCAAGGCGACAGGGTCGGGCGGGCAGAAACCATTTTTGATTATTAAACTGACGGACTGCATGGTTGCCGCCTACCATTTGGCCGGTGCTACCGGAGGATCCGACACTCCTGCGGAAAGCGTGAGCTTCGCGTTTGGCAAAATCGAGTACGAATATTACGAGCAGAAATCAGACGGCTCAACATCCAAGGCCGGCAATGCGGGCTGGAACGTTCAGACCAACGCGAAGGCCTGATGCACTATTTACGTTACGCAGCAGTGCGGCAGTCATTCCGCACTGCTGCGTAATCGTTGTCGCAGTTTTGCCGCTATGGATTGATTCTCTCTGCGCTGTGAAAATTGCCAAATCTTGATGGTTGCAGAGTGAGGTATCGCGCGGCCGCTCGGTCAACGCCACAGTAGATCGTGCATCAATCCATGTTCCAAGCACGCATGCCTCACATCGGAGAAACTGATCTATGACTGCTGAAGAGCTGATTCGTTCCGGAAAACTCGAAGAGGCGCTTGCGGTCGTGCAATCGGACGTGCGCAAAAAGCCATCGGATGCGAAACTTCGTGTGCTCCTGTTTCAATTGCTGGCCATTCTCGGCCAATGGGATCGGGCGTTGACGCAGTTAAATGTCGCCGCGGAACTTGATCCATTGAACCTTCTGATGGCTCAGGTTTGCCGTGTGGCGTTACAGTGTGAGGCCCTGCGTGCGGACATTTTTTCCGGTGGCACCACACCTGTGGTATTAGGTCAACCGCCCGAATGGATGGGGCAGCTCATTCAGTCCAATGAGTTTGCTATCGCAGGACGTGCGGATGAATCGCAGTCGCTGCGTGAGCAGGCATTCGACGCCGCACCGGCGATAAGCGGAAAAATTAACGATGAACCATTCGTCTGGATCGCCGATGCGGATCAACGTCTTGGGCCGGTGATGGAAGCGATGGTGGATGGGAAGTATTATTGGATTCCGTTTAGCAACATTCGTGAAATTCAAATTGAAGCTCCAGTGGATTTACGTGATGTGGTATGGATATCCGCGAATTTTACATGGGTGAACGGTGGTACGAAATTTGGCCTTATTCCGGTACGCTACCCGGGTTCCGAAAAAAGTTCAGACTCTGCCATACGTATGGCGCGCAAGACCGATTGGGTAACGGATGGCCCTTTGTCCAGAGGATTGGGGCAGCGCGAATTGGTCACCGATCAGAAGGAATATGCCTTTCTGGAAGTTCGCAGCATTGTGTTGAACCAGCCCGAACTCGCTGCGGCCAGCGTAACAAGTTCGGAAGGTGGGCAGAAGGATGGATGAATCTTTTTCGCGGGACCGCCTGCAGCCATTTCTTTTGGATCGCTTAACCGATGACGCTCCGGAAAATTCGCGTGAGTCACGCGATCAACGGGCAGGAACCCTTCGTCAATTACGAAAATCCGTTTTGCGCGATCTGGAGTGGCTGCTCAATACGCCGTGCCATTTTGATGCCGAGGAGCTCAAAGATTTTCCGCTGGTTACCCAAAGCGTTGTCAATTATGGAATCCCCAATCTTTCCGGGCAGACCGTTTCCGGTATGCCGCCCGAACGGGTGGAGAAAATGTTGATCAACGCGATTCATCGTTTTGAGCCGCGCGTGATTCGGCATTCACTTTCTATCGGAAGTGTCGGTGGGGCCGGCAAACCCAATACCCTGGATTTCGAAATAAGAGGGGAAATCTGGGCTGTGCCTCTGCCGGATGTGTTATTCGTCCGAACGGAAGTGGATATGGAATCGGGGCATTGCAGTTTGCAGGACAAGTAGGATGGACAGCCAATTTCTGCAATATTACGAACGCGAATTGCGACACCTGCGCGAAATGGGCAGAGAATTTGCGACGGCATATCCCAAGGTGGCGGGGCGGCTTACGTTGGATCAGGTAGATTGCCCTGATCCTTATGTAGAGCGGCTTCTGGAAGGCTTCGCCTTTCTCGCGGCACGCGTGCATCTTAAATTGGATTCCGCCTTTCCCCGATTTACCGAGGGGTTGCTCAATACGGTTCATCCACATTATCTGTCTCCAACGCCCTCCATGGCCATTGTGCAATTTGAAATTGATAAAGCCGATCCTGGATTGGCCAAGGGCTTTTCGATGCCACGCGGGACTTCCATGCGAAGTATTATTGGGGCCGGAGAGTCCACAGCCTGTGAATATCGAACCGCGCATCATTTAACTTTATGGCCGGTAAATGTCGTTGATGCAAAGTATCACCTCCGTGAACTTGAATCGCTTAATTTGGGCATGGGAGGCAGCATTCAGGCTGCAATCCAAATTCGTCTGGCATGCAATCCGGGATTGCTCTGGAGCCAGATACAGCTTGATACCCTGCAATTTTTTATTGCCGGCACGTCAGAAGTGCAAATTCGACTTTATGAGCAGATCATAGGCCAAAGCGCGCAGGTCGTTGTGCAACCGGGCTCCATGCCGGTTAAATGGCGGGAAACGCTGCCAGCAACGTCCATTCGTCGGGTGGGATTTGATGACCAGCACGCGCTACTACCGGTATGCCCGCGCGCGTTTCAGGGATATCGTTTGTTGCAGGAATATTTTACCATTCCTCAGCGATTTTTGTTTTTTGAGATCACCAATCTGCGCGCGATTATTGCCCGCTGCACGGAGCCACAACTGGATTTAATTCTGTGCCTGCGCAAAGCGGATTCGATGCTGGAACGCACGGTAACGGCGGCAAATTTCAAACCGCACTGTTCGCCGGTAATTAACCTGTTTCCAAAGCGCTGTGATCGCATTCAGTTATCGGAAAGATTCAGCGAGTTTCCAGTAATTCCTGATCGCACCCGAACCCGGGATTTTGAAGTCTATGAAGTTACGTCCTTAACCGGGCATGGTGCCAGATCAGATGATACCCAGGCTTTCCGTCCTTTTTACCGCATTTGGGATTCTGTATCGCGGCGGGATGAAGCATTCTTTACCGTGCATAGGCAGGCCCGCGTTCCGTCGGAACGTGAACGGGCGAACGGGGGCCGATCGGGTTATACCGGAAGCGATGTATTTATCTCTCTGGTGGATGGCCAATGTGCGCCGTATCGCACGGAGCTGCGGCAACTCGGTATTGAGTCGCTATGCACAAACCGTGACCTTCCGCTTTTTATTCCACTGGGGAAAGGTGCGACAGATTTTTCCCTTGAGTCCGGTGGGCCGGTTAAAGCCATCCGTTGTGTCAATGGCGCGCCAACGGTGCCGCGGGCGTCTCTGGCGCAGGGTGATGCCGCATGGCGATTTATCAGTCATTTATCACTCAATTATCTCTCATTGCTGGATTCCGGCGATACGAGAGGTGCTGCGGCTCTGCAAAATCTCCTGGGGCTGTATTGCAATGTGAATGATCCCGCGTCTGAAAAGCAGGCGCATGGCGTTAAATCCATTTCCAGTTCGCCGGTGATTCGGCGAACATTCAGTGACGGGATGATGGCATTTGTTCGTGGCCTTGAAATATCGGTAACGCTCGATGACCACGCGTATGAGGGAACCGGAGCTTTTCTCATGGGTGCTGTGCTGGAGCAATTTTTTGCGCGTTATGTATCAATGAATTCGTTTACGCAATGCGTTGTAAAGACGGTAGACCGTGGAAGGATCATGGAATGGACAGCCCGTCCGGGATGCCGGCAGATTCTCTGATGCGGCTGCTGGAATCGCAGGCCGCGTGCTATGACTTCTTTCTGGCGGTACGCGCCATTGAATGCGCGCGGCGTGATTTGCCGCGCATCGGCTATTCTACGTCTCCATCGCTTGATCCTGTGCGATTTGGTCAGGAACCGGCTCTGGCATTTCCCGCCAGTACGGTGGAAAAACTTGAGCGTTCAGACCGCATGGAAGTTCCGCGGCTGGCGGTGCGATTTATCGGCCTGTTTGGGCCAAATGGCCCATTGCCGCTGCATCTTACTGAATACGCCCGTGAACGTAAGCTTCATGTAAAGGACAATACGCTCTGTGCCTTTGCGGATATGTTTCATCACCGGATGATAAGTTTCTTCTACCGTGCGTGGGCCTGCAATGAGCCAACCGTCAGCTATGATCGTCATGGCTCTGCCGCCGATATTCAGGGCGATGAAGATGCGTTTGTTCGTTATTTCGCCAGCCTCATCGGACTGGGCACAAATTATTTAATGAGCCGCGACAGTTTGCCTGACAATGCCAAACTCTATTTCACTGGACGATTGCTTGCCGGGCCGCGGAATCCCGATGGATTAAGGGCGATTCTTCAAGAGTTTTTTGGCGTTCATGCGGAAATTGAGGAATTTTCCGGCCGCTGGCTTTCATTGCCTGCGGAAGCCCGCTGCCAGTTGGGGCTTTCGCCGGCGGCGGGCATTCTGGCGCGGACTCTGGTAGTGGGTTCGCGCATCTGGGATGTTCAGGGAAAATTCAGAATCGTTCTTGGTCCGATGGCGTTGCCGGACTTTGATCGTCTATTACCCGGAAGCCTGGGTTTTCAGAACCTGTGCGACTGGGTAAAGTTGTATCTTAATGATGAATTGGAATGGGATGTTCGCCTGATTCTCAAGGCCAGTGCGGTGCCGCCCATGATTCTGGGACAGAGGTGCAGACTCGGTTACACCACCTGGCTTCATACCACAGCGTTGGATCACGACGTGCAGGATTTGGTTTGCCGTCCGGTTGCGGCGTAGAAATAGGAAAAGGATTCATTTATGGCAGAAATAAGTCGTACGGCGTTGTTCGGCAAACTCAATAAGGTGGCCTATAAGTCAATTGAAAGCGCTGCGGTATTCTGCAAAATGCGTGGAAATCCGTATGTGGAATTGGTGCATTGGATCAATCAGATATTGCAGTTGGACAACACCGACATGCACCTGATTATCAGGCATTTTAATTTAAATCCATCCAAACTCACGGCGGATATAACCGCGTCACTGGATCGTTTGCCGCGTGGCTCAACGTCCATTTCTGATTTGTCATCGCACATTGATGAAGCGGTGGAGCGGGCGTGGGTTTTTGGATCACTGGTCTATAAAAGTACACAGGTACGCACCGGGCATTTGGTCGTCGGTATGGTGAAGACCACCACGCTGCGTAACAGCCTGCTGAATATCTCACGCGAATTTGAAAAAGTTAAGCCGGAGCAATTGTCGGACGACTTTGGAGCAATAACCTCCGGATCGTGTGAGGAACTTCTGGCTCCCGCTGAAGCCGAAGGCAGCGGAGCGCCGGGTGAAGCCAGCGGAGCGATCGCGCCGGCGGCCATGGGGAAGCAGGAAGCTTTAGCGAAATTTTCCGTGGATTTAACCGCTCGTGCCAAATCAGGAGAATTAGATCCGATTGTGGGCCGAGATGAGGAAATCAGGCAGGTGGTCGACATTCTTATGCGGCGCCGACAGAACAATCCTATTCTCACCGGTGAAGCTGGTGTGGGAAAAACCGCTGTGGTGGAAGGCTTTGCGCAGCGTATCGCCGCCGGTGAGGTACCACCTTCGTTGAAAGATGTCAGTGTTCGCACGCTGGATATTGGTCTGCTGCAGGCGGGTGCCAGTATGAAAGGGGAGTTTGAACAGCGTTTGCGGTCAGTCATTGAAGAAGTTCAAGCCTCTGCCAAACCGATTATTCTTTTTATTGATGAAGCGCATACCCTCATCGGAGCTGGTGGTGCCGCCGGAACCGGCGATGCCGCCAATTTACTAAAGCCCGCGCTGGCCCGTGGCACGCTTCGCACCATCGCGGCTACAACGTGGGATGAATACAAAAAGCACATTGAAAAAGATCCTGCTTTGACCCGTCGCTTTCAAGTTGTGAAAGTGGAGGAGCCTTCCGAACATAAGGCGGTTTTGATGCTGCGTGGACTTATTGCTCCATTGGAAAAGCACCATCGCGTGCAGATTCTTGATGAAGCTATTGACGCTGCGGTGCGGCTCTCTCACCGCTATATTCCTTCGCGACAACTTCCCGACAAGGCTGTTAGTCTTATTGACACCGCCGCCGCGCGTGTTGCTGTAAGCCAGCACGCTTTGCCTGCGGAATTGGAAGATTCCAAGCGCCGCGTTGAGGCATTGGAAGTTGAAATTCAGATCGTGAATCGTGAAACCGCCGTTGGTTTGGATCACACCCAGCGGATTACGGAGGTAAGCGCTCTTTTAGAAACCGAGAAAAAGCGTTTTTCCGATCTGGATGCAAAATGGAAACAGGAAAAACAACTGGTCGATAAAATTCTCGATATCCGCCATAAATTGCGTTCAGCTGCCGAGCCGATTGAAGATGCCCCGCCGTCGGCGGAGAAGCAGCCGGCTGCGGAAAAAGCCAACACTAAGCCTGCCACTGCGACAAAGTCGAAATCCGTGCCGGCAGGTACCGATAAGGCACCTGCTGAGAAGCTTACCATTGAGCAGCGCGATGCCATGCTCGCGGATTTACGTACATTACAGACCGAGCTTTCCACATTACAGGGTGAGTTGCCTCTGATCTTCCCAACCGTGGATCAGCAGGCTGTGGCATCTGTAGTGGCCGACTGGACCGGTATTCCCGTTGGCCGCATGGTCAAAAATGAAATTGAGCAAATTTTGAAGCTCGCCGATCATCTGGAAAAACGCGTCATCGGGCAGCGCCATGGCCTGGAAATCATTGCCCGCCGGGTGCAAACATCGCGTGCAAAATTGGATAATCCCAATCGGCCCATCGGTGTATTTATGCTCGCCGGGCCATCGGGCGTGGGTAAAACGGAAACTGCCCTGTCGTTGGCAGAAACACTTTATGGTGGTGAGCACAATCTCATAACCATTAACATGAGTGAATTCCAGGAAGCCCATACCGTCAGCACCCTTAAAGGCTCCCCGCCGGGATATGTCGGTTACGGTGAAGGTGGTGTATTAACCGAAGCTGTCCGTCGGCGGCCCTATTCCGTGGTGCTCCTGGATGAAGTGGAAAAAGCGCATAAAGATGTTCATGAAATATTCTTCCAGGTTTTTGACAAAGGCTGGATGGAAGATGGCGAAGGCCGGATGATTGACTTCAAAAATACCATTATCATCCTGACCACCAATGCCGGACAGGATATGGTGGTTAACATGTGCAAAGACCCGGATTTGATGCCGGATGCGGAAGGCCTGGAGAAAGCCCTGCGTGGACCGCTGGTAAAAGTGTTCCCTGATGCGCTGCTTAACCGCTTGGTGGTGGTACCCTACTATCCCATTTCACCCGCCATGCTCAAGCAGATTATTAACCTCCAGCTTTCGCGCGTGCAAAAACGTGTTCGCGATACACATAAGATTCCGTTTGAGTATGATGACTCTGTGCCCAAGCTCATCGCAGAGCGTTGCACGGAACTGGAACGTGGTGCCCGCATGGTCGATGCGATGATAACCAATGTGCTGCTGCCGCAAATTGGCCACGAATTTTTAACGCGTATGATGGAAGGCCGACAGGTAGACCGCATTGCGGTAAAGGCCGAAGCGGGTGAATTTAAGTTTGACTTTGGTGGAAAGTGATGGTGGTATCAATGGGGCGTTTAAGCTGCGGACACCATTGATAACGCCGTAGTAAGTTTAGGAGCTGTATCATGGCAAAGTTTAAACAGGGCCACCGGGAATTAAGTATTGATACGCCGCTGGGGTCCGATGTTTTGCTGCTGATCAAATTCAGCGGAAGTGAATCGTTAAGCTCTCCGTTTGAATATGAATTGGAGATGCTTTCAGAAAAGCCGGATATTAATTTTTCCGATATACTTGGTAAAAATGTCTCTGTCTCCCTTTCCGCCCAGGCCGGCTCGCTTTCTGCGGCGCCTTCGGTTCGTTATTTTAATGGCTATATTTCCCGTTTTGAGCAGACCCACAGTGAAGGCAATATCTATCATTATCATGCCACCATGGTTCCGTGGTTATGGTTTTTAACCCGGCGCAGAGATTGCCGAATCTTTCAAAACCAGACCGTGCCGCAAATTGTCCAGCAGATATTTTCTGATCTTGGGTTTTCGTCGGTTGTGGACAATGCTCTGACGGCAAGCTACCACACTTGGGATTACTGTGTGCAATACCGCGAGACGGATTTTGATTTTGTTTCGCGGCTGCTGGAAAATGAAGGTATCTATTACTTTTTTAAGCATGAAAAAGATTCCCAGAGCGGCAATGTCACGCACAAACTGGTTCTGGCCGATGGCATATCCGCGAGTGTCCCTATAGCGGGGGACTCGACTATCAGTTACCTTGGCCCGGACCGGGCAGCCAAGGGCGAATATATCCGGGACTGGAAAATGCAGCAGACGCTGCAATCCGGTAATTTCATGCTCAATGATTATGATTTTACAGCCCCTAAAAAATCGCTTCTGGCTTCCGCCGCCAATACCGCCGGTGTCGTGAGTCAAACCGATCATCGCGTTTACGACTATCCAGGCGGCTATACGCAGTCCTCGGACGGGAGCAATTATGTCCAGGCCCGCATGCAGGAACAGCAGTGTGGTTATGCCGTCGCTTCGGCAAGCTCGAATAATCGTGCCATTGAAACGGGTTATCTCTTCACTCTGGCGGATCATCCGGTATCGGCCATGAATCAGACATATCTGATCAAGTCGGTGCAATATGACATCCGCAATGACAACTATCTGCAAAGCCAGCCGGGAACAGCAGAGACGACATTCATGGCCCGCCTGACATGTTTTGAATCCAGCCAGCAGTTCCGTCCCGCGCGCGTAACGCCCAAGGCGGTTGTGCGCGGCCCGCAGACGGCGGTGGTGGTTGGGCCATCGGGTGAAAAAATATACACCGATGAATATGGCCGGGTAAAAGTGCAATTTTATTGGGACACCTACGGTACATCGGATCAGAATTCGTCTTGTTGGATACGTGTATCGCAATCCTGGGCGGGCGCACCGAACAACGGATTGAATTGGGGCGATATGGCGCTTCCCCATGTCGGTGATGAAGTCATTGTCGATTTTCTCGAAGGCGATCCAGATAAACCGTTGATCACCGGCCGGGTATATAACGCGGATAATATGCCGCCGGAATCGCTTCCCGCCAACAAACATCGAAGAATTATGCAAGATGATTACGGCAACCGCATTATTTTGGACGCTACGCCGGGCGATGAACATATTCGGCTTTACAGTCCCCACCATCACTCGGATCTTCAATTAGGTAGAAGTGTCCAGCACACCACGCAGAGTAATACTTACGGGGTAACCTACGGCAATAATTGGTCGTGCACGGCAGGCACCGCCGGAAATGCCGTGCTCGGTGGCGAAGTAGCTATCTGTGCAGGCGGATACGTAAACGCTAAGGCGGGAATTGCGTACCAGTCAACGCTTGGGATGTCTTATACCTTTAATGGTGGATACAAGTTCGAGTGGGACAAGAGTGGCGAGGTTATCATTCATGATTCCAGTTCCAGCAGCGTCACCAAAGACGATGTTATTATGGCGGCAGGGGGCAAAATATATTTGGCCGGCGGTGATGCCGGCCAGAAGCCCGCGGCCCAATATACCTCCGTTGTTCAGATTAACAATTCAGGAATTGAACTTGAAGTTGGGCCGGAGAAGGAAATTTCCCCTCCGGGAACCAGTATTGCTACAAAGCTGGTCTTTGGACTTGTTGGCCTGATCCCCTTGGCGGGCATGGCGATGATCGCGGCGGGGCCGACATTCGAAAACAATGTAGCGCAGAGCTCCCTTTCGGGAAGTGCTACGCCGTCCAGTATCGCATCGGGTTCGTACACGGCACCCCAGACTATTTTGCAGGGCGCGAATTCCACCGGTCTGACGGATACGAGCGACCCGACGGCGGCGGCCTTGGATGGCGCTGGCCTGGCCACAATGGCTATCGGTCTGGTAGCAACAATGGTCTACAGTGCGTATGTGAAGGCGACCGAGAAGGCGATTGAACTCTCTGCGCATGGAGAAAGTGCGCTGGGATCCGTCAAAATAGCAACATCTGGGAGCGTCAAAGTTGAGAGTATGGACGGCCCGATCATTTTGCGCCATAAAGTCGGCAAAAACTCAATCCGCCTCGTCAAAACGGGTGGGGTTTCCATCGAGTCGCCCAACAACAACGTTCTGTTGAAGGCAACTAATATAAAGCTAAACGGATCCGCTGGAGTTACGATAAACGGAAGCGCCATTCAGGTTGAGCCATAGCAACCGAATTTCAGGATCGCGGTTCGGAACAGTAGTCTCCGTGGATGTTTTTCAGAATTAAATTGTTTGAAGGCCCGCATGAAAGTCGCCAACTGCACGCCCCTAACTTTCGCCCCATTGGCGGGAAGAACCAATTTTCCCGGCCACTCCATGACGCTTATTGTAAAAGCCACGTACAGCTTAAAGTCCGGGCAGCCGCCGGTAGCTATCCCAAAACAGCCCTTTCCCACCGGCGATGAATTTTATCCCGATGATGAGGAAAAAAGCGGACCGCCGCGCTATGAGTCGGATTTTGCCTATTTCAAACCGAAAGCCGATTTGCTGTTGGTTGGCACCTGCCATCCGCCGGGCGGTAACCCCATTCCCGTGTGCCAGGCGGTATTTCAAGTCGGCGATAGAGCCGGTAAATTAATGGTCGCCGGGGATCGCCGCTGGGAAAAAAAGTTGCTTAGCCGAAGTGCTTCCGCTCCGCAGCCCTTTCGTACCATGGCGCTGCGTTATGAAAATAGTTATGGCGGCCCCGGCTACGTCGCCAACCCAATCGGGAAAGGCCATGAGGCTCTGCGTGGTGGACAAGGGCAGGAAATCTGGCAATTGCCCAATATCGAAAATCCTGCCCAGCTAATCCAAAGTCCCAAAGATCGCCCCGTTCCCGCGGGCTTTGCTCCGCTAAGCCCCAAGTGGGATACACGAAAAAGTAAACTCGGCACCTATACCGCTACGTATCGCAAAACCCGGTGGCCCTGGTTTCCGGCGGATTTTGACTATTCTTATTTCAATGCCGCTGGGCCTAACATGCAGGTGGACGGCTATTTGCGCGGTGATGAACGACTGTATTTTGAAAATCTGCATCCGGAACATCCAAAATATGAATCGTCTTTGCCCGGCATACGGGTGCGCTGCTTTATTAATCGAGATGGTCCAATGCAAAGCACGGCGGGGATATTTGAAGAAGTTCAGATGAATCTCGATACGCTCTGGGTGGATATGGAAGCCCAGCAGATGGTGCTGCTGTGGCGTGGCATCGCGGCAGTAAAATCAGAAGAATTTGAGGATGTCGCAGATGTGTTCATCATGGATGAACCGCTGAGACAGCCGCCCGCATCGCTGGAAGTTTGCCGCCAGAAATTCCTGCAATCGCAGAAAGAGCCGGAGGAAGCCGCGGAAGAGCCGCCACCGGAAGCCAAACCGCCCGAGCCAACTGCCGAAGAAATAGCTGCTAAGGACAAGCAAAAACGTCAAATGCGAGAGCAGATGGAAGCCCAAATGGCGGCCATGTATAAAAACACAGGCGTTGACCCATCTAAGTTTCCGCCGGAACTCAAGGCCAAACAGGCGGCGATGCTGGATCAAATGGTGGAGGACGATCCGGCGAAAGCGTCGGCGCTGCACGAGGCGGAAGTGCAGAATCAGCTTCGCGACGCCATGTCCAAATTTGGATTGGACCCGGATAATCTTCCAGCGATGAGCGCCAAAGCTCATGGGGAGCAAATTCGATTCTGGGAATCGCAGGGACTGAAGCCATCAGATTTAGCCGGCAGTCCGGAACTGGCGAAGATGACCGCGCTGATGGGGGCATTGCTTCCAAAAATGGGACACAACCCCGAAGATTTATCGCCGCTGATTGTGCAAATGAAACAAGCTCGCACCAAAGCGGGAATTCCCGAACCCGAGGAGGAAAAGCCGCCGGAAGCCCCGCCAGTCTGGACCCGACAATTGGTAGAACTCAAGGTGTCGCAGGGTGAAAGTCTGGCCAATCAAAATTTGTCGGAATTGGATCTTTCGCGATTAAACCTTACGGGGGCAGATTTTGCCGGGGCAAATTTATACGGCTCCAATCTGAAAGCCTCTACCATTGTTAACTGTAACTTCACCGGAGCGCTTCTGGCCTCGGCCAATCTGTCAGAAGTCCAAGGCACGCAGGCGATTTTCAGCAATGCCGCGTTGGCGGGCGCCAAATTGGAAAAAGCTGACCTGAAAGAGGCCGATATGACCGGAGCCAATCTGGCGGGAGCGAACTTAACCGGAGCAATTCTGGATGCGGCTATTCTGGAAAAGGCTAATCTTACCGATGCGGTCCTAACGGCAGCCTCGGCAAAAGATACGCTGTTTGCCCAAGCCGATCTGTCACGCGCCAAATTTCAGAATAGCAATTGCCAGCAAGCCGACTTTACCGCTGCAAGTATTAATCAGAGTGATTTTTCCAGTTCCAAGCTTCAAGACGCCTCATTTGAAAAGGCTACTGGAAAGCATGTAAACTTTGCACGGGCGGATGTAACTAAGTTGCGTGCGGATAAAGCTGATTTTCCAGATGCTAACCTGCATGAGATTCAGGGCATTGATTCTATCTGGGCCGGTGCAAATTTAGCCGGTGCCGACCTGCGGTTTGCACAATTAACCGGAGCCACATTTACCGCTGCGACCTTGCAGGGGGCAAATTTCTCGGCTGCAAACTTGAAGGTTGCAAAATTCAATAAGGCCAATCTTACCGGTGCCCTGCTGGTGCAGGCCAATTTATTTAGGGCGTCATTTGAAAAAGCCAACCTTACGCAGGCCAATTTAAGTGGAGCCAACGCGTATGGGGCCGAATTTCTCGAGGCGATCCTGCAGGGCACCGTTACGGACGGTGCCACCAATGTTAAAATGACCAAGCTCTCCGCGTCGGAAGCGTGATAACAGGCAGAACCATGAGCTACTTTGATACCATTGATTTTCAAAATCTGGATATGTCCAAGCTGGACTTCAAACAGTTGGCCGAGGAGTTCAAGAATCACAGCAAAATGCTCTTGAAGCCGGAAGATGTCATGGCCAAAGTGCGATCCGGTGAATCGTTGGCCGGTGTGCAACTGTGGTGGGTGGACCTGTCCGGGGCGGACTTAAAAGGCGTCAATTTCCGGCAGGCCACGTTCCGTTATGTAAAATTTAAGGGAGCCAATTTAGAAAATGCCACCTTCGCCGACGCTCAATTTGATAACTGCGACTTCACCGGCGCCAATTTAGCTGCGGCCAACCTGACCGCTGCCAAGTTCACCAACAGCATGTGCGATCAGGCGAAGTTTACCGGTGCGAATCTCACCGATGTCACCGCTGTTGCTGAAATCATGCTGTTGAAAGACCCGCGCGCACTCAAGCCGTCCGCCAGAATTATGGAAATGGCTAAAACCAATCCATCCATGGCGGAATTGGAAAAAGCGGGGGTGGGGCTACAGGATATTGGTTTATCTGAATCCGATTTCGGCATGGGTGTGTGCAGTATGAAAGAGGCGGACTTTACCAAGGCCACGATGACCAAAGCCAAATTTGAAAATGTTGCCATGGACGGGAGTTCTTTTTTCGGCACTGAATTAAGTGAATCGGTGTTTCAGAATTGTAGTATGAAGGCAATCAAGGGATTGGCGGGTGCCAATCTTGCTGGTGCAACACTAGCAGGAGTGGATTTTGCGGAGGGCGGTTTACCCAAAAGTCTTGCCGGTTGCAATCTTATTGATTGCAAACTCCAGCAGCGTGATTTTACCGGATATGATCTGCGAAAATCGCAATTTCAATCCATGGATCTCGCCGGAGCGAACTTTTCCGGTGCCAACTTGGAATCAAGCCAATTCAATAAAATTAATCTTGCAACTGCGGTATTTAATGGTGCGGAACTAAAAGGTGCCGCGTTCCAAGAATCTAATTTGTCCGGTGCGGCCTTTGCGGGTTGTGATCTTACCACAACCGGGTTTGACAATTGCCGTCTCAGTTCCGCCAAGTTCTCTGGTGCCAGGATTGATAACGGCCATCTCTCCGCATGTGCGCTGGAACAGGTGGATTTTGCGGGCATGAATCTCACTGGTTGTGATTTTGCCAATGGCCAGCTCGACGGCGCGAATTTTTCCGGATCCGTTCTAAACCAAGCGGATTTTTCCAAAGCATCATTAAAAGGTGCAAATGTCAGCCGCGCTACGCTTCATGATACAATTTTGTCCGGTGCTGATCTTACCGGTGCTGATCTATCGCATAGCATCGTGCAGCAATGCGAAATGGCCGGTGCCAAAGTTGCTAAACTGGATATTCGCAATACCCGCATTGAAATGACTGATTTCAAGGGTGTCGATTTCACCGGAAGTCGCCTTGGACGAACGGTATTTTTTAAGTGCAACATGAAGCAGGTAAACTGTTCGGATATGGATATTCCGCAGTGCGATTTTACAGATTCGGATTTGGAAAAAGCGGATTTTCATAATTCTCGGCTGGAATCGCTGAATATCAGTCGAACCAATCTTAAATCCGCTAATTTTCAAGGCGCGATATTGCCCGGCGCCAAAGTGGAACTGGCGGATTTTACGGCGGCAAATCTGGCTCAATCGCGCCTCCAGAAAGCTGATTTACGTTGCGCACGATTTGAGGATGCAGATTTGGCTGGTGCCGATTTGACCGGTGCCCGCCTGGATCGCGCCGACTTTACCAGGGCCAAAGCGGTGCATGCGATACTGCGGCAGGCACAGATGCCATATTCTGTCCTGAGTTACGGTGTGTTTAACGAAGCTGATTTTTCGTCCGCTGATCTCAAGCAAGCCGATCTTCATCGGATTGTGGATATTGGAACCATTTGGACTGGTGCCAATCTTGAAAATGTTAAACGAACGGACGCTGATCTTGCGACGGGCGAAGATTGGCAGCCGCCAAAACCTCAGAAACATCAATAAGAAGGAGATTCATCATGCACAGTGGAATGTTAGAACATGCTGCGACTGCGGTGCGGCCACAATTCTCGCCGGCGGAGGTTCTCACGTCCGTCGGTGGCGGAAAAATAAAAATACGCTTTCTCGACGACCCGGCCGAGCGAGAATTCTGGGCAACACTGGCGCTGGGTTCAGGTGAATTGCCGCGTTGTGGACAACAGGTTCTTATCGCCGGAACTGATTCCGAGTCTTTGTACGCCATTGGAATAATTTCCAACGTGCAGACTACGGGGGCGGTTTTGAAGCGGCCATTACCCGGCGCTGGTTATGCCGAAATACCTGATGCAGACTCCGATGCTTGTGTAAAGATTTTTTCCCCTGAAAATGAATTGGTGTTGGAATACAATTCAAAGACGCGCCAAACCCGTATGCATGTCGATACCGGCGGATTGGAATTGCTTGCGGCCAACAGCGACATTGTTTTCCGATCCGGAAAGCAAATACGTTTGGAGGCTGATTCCGTGGCAATTCATGCACGCCGTGCGGCGGATATCGGAATTATTCATGCCATTCGCGGCGTGTTGTCACAACTGCGGTTGCGATCTGAATCTGCGGAACTTAAGTCCTCTGAAGTAAATGTTGCGACGGACACATTCAATATTGCCGCTGAAGAAACTGCCATTCGTGGCTCTGCGCTGACTGGTGAGCTTGAAAATATTAAGATTAAATCCAACCGCACAGAGCTTGCTTCCCAGACATTCATTACACATTGTAAGAACGTATACCAAACGGTGGAAGAACTTTGCCAGCTTTGTTCAGGACGGCTGCGAATGATTATTCAATCCACCTGGCATAGCCGCAGTCAGAATACCTACCTGAACACCAAAGAAGATTTCAAGGTCAAGGCTGATCAGATTCACCTTGGCTGATTTGCGAAAGTGTTAGAAGGAGTATCAACATGTTTCCAGCATCAAGTAAAGGCGGCGGGGTCTGCATGGGCATGCCGGACGTTTGCAAAACACCATCGCCGGCGGGTCCTGTTCCAATTCCTTATCCCAACATAGGCAATCTGGCGCAGGCCCAAAAAACGTCCACCAAGGTAAAATTCGACGGTAAGGAGGCGGCGAACCTCACTACCCAAATGTCGCAATCGCAGGGTGATGAAGCCGGAACGGCCGGGGGGGTGGTCTCCGGCACCAATATGCAGACGGTTGCATTTAAAAAGGGAAGTATGAAAGTGAAAATCGAAGGCCAGCCCGCAGTCTACCTTACCTCCACCACAGGTCACAATGGTTCTAACGCCAATATGCCATCGGGAGCCCAAATCGCCCCCAGTCAGGCCAAGGTAATGGTTGCATCGTAGAGCCAATTGCCGGCTTTGCCGTTCAGGATTTTCCCATTGTTAAAAAATAGGACATCAGTTCATAGCCGGCCTCAATGTGCAAATCGCTTTCCATTGCCGCCTGTTCGGTATACGCCCGCGCAATACTGCTTTTACCATGCGATCCGGTAATAAGAAAAGGCACCGGTGCCTCATGATGTTTGCGGGTAGCGCACTGTGTTGCATGATCGGGCATAATAAGCAGTCGCCATTGATCAAACGTCTGCAACTTCTTAATTACCGGTCCGACCACATGTTCGTCAATAGCTTCAATGCTGGCAATTTTCGTGGCAAAATCGGCCTGATGACTCGCTTCATCCGGTGCTTCAACGTGGCAGCAGACCAGATCAAACGTATCCAGTGCGTCACAGGTGTATTTTCCCTGTGCGGCATAATCTGTATCGTGGTAGCTGGTGATGCCCGGAACCTCAATATTTTTCCAGCCCAGCAGATTGGCGATACCCCGCAACAAGTCCACTGCGGTAATCATGGCACCTGAAACCCCAAATCGCTGCTTAAAGCTTGGAATATGCTTTGTACGCCCCTGACCCCATAGCCATATATCCGTCGCCTGATTTTCGCCAAATTGCTTGCGCACCAGATTAACTTCATGGTCTTGAAGCACCAGACGGGCCTTGTTCATAATATCCAATAATTGCTCGGCGCCAGATCCCCGCGGTAAATGCGACTTAATTGGCTGATCTGGAATATCATGCGGAGGTGTGGTTTTTACCTTTGTCAGATCACCGGCGGAAAGCGTCATTAAATTGCGATAACTTACGCCCGGATGAAATTTAATTCCGCTGGCCGTTCCCGCTGGTGCAACCGCATCCGCCACCGCCTGCAACAGTGTCCGGCCTTCGCTATCTTTGATGTGTCCGGCGGAATGATCCACCATTTTGCCATCAATAATCGTCACGAAGTTGCACCGCATCACCCAATCCGAAGGGCTAAGTTCAAGGCCCATGGCCGCTGCCTCCAGCGGTGCGCGGCCTGGATGATACTGGGCTGGGTCGTATCCCAGCAGGCACAGCGTACAGACATCGCTGCCGGCACTGTAGTTGGGTGGTGTGGTGCGAACGGTACCGATGCGACCGTTGCGGGCTGCCGCGTCCATGTTCGGTTTGCGGGCGGCTTCGAGCGGTGTCTTGTCACCAAGTTCAGCAATAGGGGCGTCCGCTGCTCCATCCGGAATGATAATGGCATATTTCATGGTAATAATTTCGATCCTTATCTAACCTTACTGGTATTCTACCACGGAATTTTGTGTGCTGTTGGTACCTCGTCGACATCATTGCGGGGGCGGCAATTGTAGCGCGCATCTGCGCGCTACATTCTGATCGAGCTTCTCACCGGCATTTACGTTTTTCAATGCCAAGAATCCGCATGGAATTTAACTCTCATAAGCCAATGTTGGTTTTTTAGCGGACAGATAGCCATGGCTTACTGGGGCGGATCAATCACACGAATATGCCGGGTATGACTGCGTATCCCCCGCAATCTGTTAATTTTAGCCACCGCCTCGGTGACTTTACCGTCCGGGGCCTCGTGCGTCATAATCACCAGTGGGACAAATTGATCCTCATGTGCTTCATGTTGTACCATCGCGGCCAATGAAATTCCGCGTTTCCCCAATATGCCGGTAATCTGATGCAGCATTCCCGGCTTATCATCCACCATCATCCGCAAATAATGCCGGGAGGTAACATC
>JAJZVR010000193.1 GCA_021847065.1 Planctomycetota bacterium
CGTACACTGTCGCTTGCTGTCGATGGTGTGATACACTGGCCCGTATGAGAAATGCTCCGGTGCCTGATTCCGTTAAACCAACCATTCGAGCAAAACATCGCTTCGGATACCGGGGCAATATGTTTATGTTGTTTCTCGGCAGACGATTGCCCGCACTGGGATATTTTGCCGTCGCGGTTGTCTCTCTGGGGTTTTGGCTGGTAAATAAGTCCGCACGGCGTGCCAGTATGAATTTTTTAAGGCGCGTCAAAGCAATCAATGGCCGCTGGAGGCTGCATTGGCACAGTTATAAGCAGCTTCGCATGTTTGGCGTACTGATTCTGGATCGGAGTGTCGCACTGGCCGCCGCAGATACCGGGATCAAGGTGGAATCGGATCATCGTGACCGGCTGAAACGGGCGTTAAGTTTAGATCGCGGGCTTTTGATTCTTACCGCGCACTTTGGCGCACTGGAAATTGCCACACCATGGTTAAGAACCTTTGTTGATCCCGGGAAAATGCACTTTGTCATGTACCGCGATTTCAGCGACAGTACGGAAAAGTTTCATCAGGATCAGTGGAAAATGCTGCAGGGCATGAAGTTTATCAATTCCACCGATCCGCTGGCCGCCGGATTACAAATTATGGCGGCCTTGCGACAGCGGCAATACGTGGGCATTCGGGCTGATCGCGTCATGGGTGGACGGAGCGTTCAGGTGCGGCTGATGGGTGAAAACGTCTCCCTGCCCGCCGGACCATTTACCGCCGCCGTCCTGGGCAGCGCCGTTGTGGTAACGGCCTTTACGTTGCGACAAAGCGCCCGGCGATATCGAATGTTTGTTTCAGAACCCCGATGTTATGACGTGCAGTGCGGATTATCACGCGAGGAGCTAATTCAAAAAGCGGCGCAGGACTACGCCACGGATCTTGAAGAACTGTTGCGGGAATATCCGTATCAGTGGGGGAATTTTTACGATTTCTGGTCCGGGCCGCCTGCAACGGATACAGTCAAAGCCAACACCGAAACGGCCACCCCCGCGACTTGAAGTTGGGCCGCAATCCCCCCGTCCAGTGCGATATTTATGTTTACATCCACGATCTGATCTGGAAGAATCGGCAGTATATATTTCGCGCTTTGAACCGCCGTAAGTTCAACTTCCTTAAAATGATCCCGCAGAATATCCAGCACCAATTCAATATGTAAAAATCCAGGCAACAGGGCATTGCCAGGAAAATGCCCCTGAAAGCCGGTATGCTCCGCCGGAAAGCACGCCCTGGTCGATACACTGCCGGTTCGGCCGGATATCATGGCAGTTACTGGTGGCATGATATGCGCACCGGAACATGCCCCCAAAATATACTTGTCAACTTTCACAGCTATACTCGTTCAAGCTTGGATGCCTGCGGGGCCATGGCGGTCAATGTATGTCGCCAAGGATGCGATATTGGTCAGGGCTGCGCGTACTTCATCATTCTGATCCTGCAATTGCACACCGAAATGTTTATCAACCAGCACGGCAATTTCAAGCACATCAACCGAATCCAAACCAAGGCCATTTTTTCCGAAAATGACCGTTTCGGGTTGGATCAAGGCGATGTCCATGCGTAATTTCAGGCCATCTTTGAGAATGTCGATGAGCTTAAGCTCGGTTGGCGTCATGAATACTCCATTAAAGTTATTTATCGCCACGAATGACGAATGAAAAAATGCCTTCACAAATCAACCTGCCATTGCAGAAGGCTTGGCCATGGCAACGAAACATAGTGCCCAAACGATGCGTAATTCCGACCCGCATATCCAATGTATCTCCGGCGCTGACCGCACCATAAAAAGTGACATCACGCAACGCTATTAACATACCCGAAATGCACTGGCCTGTGGCCATGGCGGTGCTGAGGGTCGGACTTCCGGCGGCGGCGGTCTGGGCGATATATTCAATTATGACCGATCTTGGGAGCCGACCATTCATAAGAAAGGGGTGATCGGCAGCGATACGTTGTTGCCCAATAATAGCGCCATCCGGCTGGGCATACGCGACATTCAGCCAACGCATGAGGCCGAAATGCGGAATATTTCCGGCAAGGTTTTCAGCCATGGGTGTTTTCTCCGGCTGTATTGAATTCCGCTATGGATGACTGAACAACGGTAGGCGATTGAGGCAGGCCATTGTCGGTTTTATCTTCGCCAGTCGGATTGGGGCCGCGCGCCAATGCTGCGGAAATCATGCTGCGTACCTGCCTTTTGAGTTCACGCTGCGGATGCGCCAGGGTCTGATCCGGATATAAGATTCCCAGCGGTTCAACCAGCAGCGGCACATCAAATACGGCGAGTTGGCCCGGTGGCATGCACTCTCCGCTGCCGTGAATGGCCACCGGGACAACCGGCACGTTGGCCTTGCATGCCACAAGGAACGCCCCCTCATGGAAGCGTCCGAGCTTCAAAGAGCGGGATCGCGTGCCCTCGGGGAACACATACATGCTTTGTCCCTGCCGCAGAGCGTCGATGGCCCGATCCATAATATCGGGCTGATCTACCCGCAAGTGCCCGCTTAAAGACATTAGCCAGCCCAGCAAAGGCTGATGAAATGGCCAGTCTTTCGACCAGCAGCGTCCATCGGGAGGAAGTTGAAACATCAGCAGAATGTCTATCGCGGACTGGTGATTGGCAATAATCATGCACGGACCGGAAATCGCCGACCAGTTAAACTCCTTGATCTGCATATTTTTTCCGCAATATCCGCGCATTCCCTGCCGGTAGAACATCCGCACAAGCTTACGCACGATACGCCGCTGATTATCAAAAAGCCGGCACCAAACCCACAGAAACGGCCCTAAAATAAGCGTCAAAATGGTCAGGTAGGCGGCGAACCAGGACAATACCATTATGGTCCGCAGTACCACGCGCAGCGTAACGGCACGGCGCGGGGCCGATTGAGTCAATTGAGTTTCAACATTCTCGGCCATTCTGCCGCACCATACCACGAACGGTTCTTCTACCGACCGCACCAAGATTCTGTCCGATCAGCCTGCCATAGATTCTACGTGCGGCGACGATTTGGAACAAATCAATTACACTTATCGGCAATGACCGCCCGAAGAACCCCAACAATCCGGCTTTCCTGTTTTGGCGCTGCTACCCCGCAGCATGCTACGGCGGAAAGTATTTTTACGGCGTGGCTTTCCGGGGAAGTGGCTCCAAATGTTCCAATACATCAGCCGGATTGCAACATGTGGGAGAAATTGACAACCCAAGCCATCACGGCCGCGCTGCCACCGCTGGAGCAACGCCATGATTGTGGATTGATTCTGGCTACCACCAAAGGCGATATGCAGCCTGTGGAGACATGGTTAAATGCCGATGGTCAAGAACATCGATCGTCCGCCCCACCGCTGCTGTCGGATAATCTCAACAAATTAGCCCAGCGATTTGGTTTTGGTGGGCCGAAAATGGTTGTTTCCACCGCATGCAGTTCGGGGCTGACCGCGATTATTGAAGCGGCCATGCTGGTGCAAACCGGGCAGGCCAAACAGATGCTCGTGTGTGCCGCCGATATTGCCAACGGGTTTATTCAAGATGGCTTTAACGCACTCAAGGCAATCAGCAAAACACGTTGCCGCCCGTTTGATCGACAACGCGACGGCCTGGCTTTGGGATCTGCCGCCGCAGCCTGTCTGGTAACGTCAAGCGATCATCCGCGGCACGCTGCGTCTGGCCCGAGCCTCCTATTGGAAGGCTGGGGAATATCGTGCGATGCCACGCATCTCACCGCACCGGATCGGGAGGCATCGGGCTTAATGCGGGCAGTACATTCGGCGATTGCCGGTGTTGACAGCAGAAGCATTGACGCGGTGATTCTCCATGGAACCGGCACCCCCTATAACGATGCCATGGAGGCTTTCGCAATGTGCAGGCTTTTTGCGCACCGCCCCTATTTAACAGCAGCGAAAGGGTTTCTTGGCCATACACTGGGGGCCAGTGGCGTAATGGAAACAGATCTCGCGGCGTGGATGCTGCATCAGCGGGTGGTGCCAGCCATTACCGGCCTGGAGGATCCACAATGGCCAGAGTTAAATTTTGTCCGCCAGGCCACGGTGGCCACTGATTTAAAACGCATCCTGAAAACCGCCAGTGGTTTTGGCGGTTTGAACGCCGCAATCCTGGTCAGCATGGCGAAACCCGCGGGAAGATGAACAATGAATGATATATATGTATACACTATTATAGCTCAACAGGGCAACACGCCCATTCATCTGGCCGGGAATAATGATACTTATTCCGCGGCAAGGCCATTGGCAGATAAGCCGCCCTCGCTTGGCCGCGAAACGACTCTTATCGCTGCGCAAGCCCATGAGCTTACCGCTTTGCTTCTAAAACCGGTTTCGATTGCCCAGAGACAAGACATGGGGCTGTTTGTCGGCACACGCTTTGGCTCTCTGGAAGATGATCGGATGTTTCAGAAATCTCGCCTTGCGGACAGCGGCAAATTTGCCAGCCCCGCGGCATTTCGCCGCACGCTCCCAAGCACCGTACCAGCCGAGTTATCCATCGCCTTTGGCATACGCGGCCCCTTGATTACATTTGCGGACTCCGCCACGCCAGCCATGATTGCGATCATTCGCGCTTATCATTGGATTGCGACCGGCGGAATTACCGCTGCCGTAGCCGGATCGTTCGATTTCCTGTTATCAGGTGATACTGTATCGCCCGCCACAGCGCCCATGTGCCGCACGCTCTTATGCCTGATGGCAACGCGGGAAGCATTTGACGAATTAAACCCTTGGGCGGCAATCACACAGGGGGCTATTGAAGCGACGAGCCAATCGGCAGGTAAAACTCCAGCAGCGCCAGACGAAACCGACTTTACAGAGATAATCACTGCAATGACAGCGTCAAATCTCCCAACGCTGAACCTGCACCGCCAATCCGGTAATGGCAACACGTGTCGCCTGGTGCTGCGAGTCGGTAAGCAAGAGTATTGAAGGTGATTGTATGACTGACGCATCACATTGCGACGCTCCAAGTTCAGCATTTGAAATCAAACGCCGTTCTCTTCTACAGAGGATCGCGGGAGTTACCATTGCCGGTGCGACGGATGGCATCATCAGTCGGCGCAATCATGCAACCGCGCAGCGACAGGCTCAGATGTCTCGATCCACGGCGGCGGCGATTTTTCTCAGAGAAACCATCAGGGATTTTAAGCCCTGCGGAGTTATCGATTGAGCACCATCGGTTAACGCGTGCTCCGGGTCGCTGTGACATTCAATAATCAACCCATCGGCACCACACGCAACTGAGGCGCGGCACATATCCGGCACTAGATGCGCATGTCCAGTGCCCTGGGATGGATCCACAATAATGGGCAAATGGCTGATGCGATGCACTTCCGGCACAATCGCCAGCGGCAACGTGTTGCGACAGTATGATTCAAACGTACGAATACCGCGTTCACAGAGAATCACGTTGCTGTTCCCGCGCGACATAACATATTCCGCCGCCAGCATAAACTCTTCCAGCGTGGCGCTTAGACCGCGTTTGAGCAGAACCGTTTTTTTTTGCTCGCCCACCGCCCAGAGCAAATTATAATTTTGCATATTTCGGGCACCAACCTGAAATACATCCGCGTATTTGGCCACCAGCGGAACTTGCTCAATGGACATCACTTCCGTTACCACGGCCAGGCCCGTTTGCTCTCGGGCTTCGGCCAGAATTTCCAGACCTTTTTCACCCATGCCCTGAAAGGCATACGGACTGGTGCGCGGCTTAAACGCTCCGCCGCGCAACGCGGTGGCCCCAGCTTCTTTTACGGCATGGGCCACTTCCAGCAATTTAACGCGATCTTCCACCGAGCACGGACCGGCTATCAACGCGATCTTTTTCCCACCGGCGCTGGCACCCAACGTTCCTCCCATCGGCACCACTGAACGGTCTTTTTTTACCTCACGCGATGCCATTTTATAGGGTGCCAGAACGGGCATTACTTTTTCCACGCCTGGCACATTTTCAACGCGCTCAATGTCCATTTTCCGCTCATCACCAATACACGCCACAACCGTGCGCTCCGTACCGACAATCACATGTTCACGCAGACCCATTTCCCGTATAAGCGTTACAACATGATCCACGCGCGATTTGTCAGCACCCTGTTCAAATACCACTATCATTTTTCACTCCATCTGCGGATCTTTTTCAACCGCGTAAAACGTCAACTGCTTTTCGTCCACCGCCCCGGTTTTTTCACACCGGGCCGCGTAATGATTCAATTCAGAAGCGCCAACGACGCTCCACAAAATCGGAAAGGTCACCAAGGATTCCGACCGATAACGCTATGGCAGCCTGCGAATCCGCCAAAGCACGATCAATGCTGTGTATTAACCGCCGATTCATTCCAATACTCCTTCGTCTAGAACACCTGCATGGCAATAAAAAAGCCCGCGTTCTGCGGGCTTCATGATCGACTCTACGTTATGGTAAAAGATCACCCAGCCCGCCGTATATCGCCGGTAAAATAGTAGAACCAAAACCGATATCCAGCACCGGTTGATATTGGGGCGTAAGCTGGCGAAACACTTTTCATAACAACACTATTAACCAAGTAACCGAAAAAGTCAAACCGAATGCGGCGATATGAGATGCACGGGCGCGGCAATAAATTCGAGCATCTCCTGCCAATGTAAATAGCGAGCCACCGGGTTTATCCCGGTGGGCTTCAGAAACCTCAAAAATGGCTCTTGTTCAGCCCGCTCGGAAAAATTGCCACGCCCCCCGCCACCAACCCGTACAAAAAAGCACACCGCCCCGCAAGGCGGCCCTGAAATGCCCCGTGTTCGCAGCGGAGCATTGAGCCAACTCCTGAGCGGTGAGTCTGCGAGACCCGAGAACAGAACAGTCGGGACATCTTAGCCCCATCGCAATCCCGGCCAATACTCGGACAGGCTCCTGGTGCCTTGGAAGATGGGGGTAACATTATGACGTGACAGAGCACTAGTCCGTGGATCGCGTTTTATCCGAACTGCGCAATGGCACATACCGCCGAAGAATCTCTTCCATATCAATGTCTTCAATCACTGTTTCAGCGTGCTTTTTTTCGAGGGCCGCGCGTTTAGCTGAAGCGGGATGCGTATTCGTTTTTGGGGTCAAGGGGCTGAAACCAAATTCATGGAGCCAGAAGTCGGTATCCGAAGATCCGCCTGCGGACTTCCGCCGCGGTTCGGCTGTTTTCCAGCGCAGTCGCATGGCGGCTCTGCGCCGCAGGATTCCGGCGAGATATTTTTCGCAGGCGATTGTCCGTGCTCCACCCCGATGGGCACCAGCCTTCACCGCCCGATCGTTGCTGACTACCGTAATGTGCCGGGCACCGGTACTCTGCCGCACCATCGTGATAATCACAGAATCCGCCGAAACGCCCCGCCCGGAATATTTCAGCGTCACATCCGGAAACTCAGCGTTCGTCGGCTCGTCGGGCTTGGGGGATCCATCCATGACCAGTACAATTTTCTTATCCAGAGCCGCCACAAGGCGGCAGAGTTCGCGTAATGAAAAGCCATTCCATGGCCCCGGCATGGAAGATCCGGCGTGCAGGCAATTATAGGCATCGATGATGATCATAAGGACAATCCTTCATGTACCTATTGTAACGCATCGGCATACCAAAATTGAAAATCAGAAATAAATATTTTATGTCGGGTTGAAAACCAATGATTTCCAACGATAATGGCACATCCTCGCCCGGGTGGCGGAATGGCAGACGCTCAGGACTTAAAATCCTGTGACCGTTTTCGGTCGTGCGGGTTCGA
>JAJZVR010000194.1 GCA_021847065.1 Planctomycetota bacterium
GAGTTCTTGGGATCAAGCTTGAGCACGGCTTCGCAGGCCCGCATGGTTTCAATATCTTTCCAGATTGCAGTGGGTACCGGTACGCCGACAACATCATTGAGGCCTTTGTCATAATACCAGACTGGATTGGTTGTCTCATTAGGATGATTAGCCGCGACCGATGGCTCATTGTGATAATATGCTTCGGCCAGCCACAAATAAAGCTCCGCCGCGGTCAGGCCGTTAAAGCGGCCAGTGGGGTCAATTTTGGAAATGGCGGTGCGCGCCGCTTTTTTCAGATCCGGCGGAGTATTTTTATCATTGGCAATTTGTACCAGGTACGGTAATGCCTGAGGATAACCAATATTACCAAGCACCTGAACAATTTGAATTTTTTCCGGCGTTGACGGCGTAGCGAGTTGTCGCACCAATGGGTTTAAAAGCGACTTGCCGATATCGCTCATCATTTGAACAATCGTCGGGCCATAGTTGGCATGCGATGGACTATTGAGGAAATGGATGAAGAACGGTACGGCAAATTCGCCTGCCGCGTACAATCGCTGGCGCGAAACCACGTAAGCCCGGGGGCTATCCACCATGACCTTAATAGCGGCAATAATCCGTTCCGGATTGCGCGCCACCATCAGGTGACCCTTTTCCAGCAATGCGGATATGGCCGCTGAAACCTTTTTCAACGGTTTGTTCTGCTGGTTGCCAATAAGAATTTCCGATACGTCACGGCCATTGGCGGCGGCATCAAATGCCCGCAACGCCACCACGGGCGATGGACTGGCCGCGAGGAACGCTTTGCCGCAGTCACGTGCCAGGTTTTCCTTGCCAAGAAGTGAATAGTGCAAAAACAGATCGGCATCATTGACCAATTTAGCCGACGGCTTGGCACGCATGATGGCGGAAGAGGGCTGTTGTGCCTGCGCCTGATGCGGCGGCAAAGCCGTAATCAACAGAGCCACAGCCACAGATGCGCTAACAGTCAATCGCTTCAGCAGACGATTTCTCCGATCCCGCTGATGCGATGCGGCAGCGGACACCGGGAATAGATTTCCCGATGGGTTGTGACAAATCTGTAGTGCCCGTTGGGTAGACCGCAATTTGAGCATAAAGCCTCCGAAATATGTTGTGCGTTCGATATCATGTAAAGAGCCGGTATAACCCGCTCCGCCTAACAGCTTCCCCGGTCACATCGGTTTGACAGAACCGCAATACGAAAGCAGACGAACTGAAATATTTGTCCGTTCGCTTCAGCCGCGGCGCCGTCGCGCCAGTCGGTGCCGTGGCCAAAAATGGAACCTTCCCTGCCACAGCGGGAGCCGATTATAGACCACTGGGGCGGGGTGTCAAAGAAAAAAATGTCCGGGAACCCGAAATCGGGAATCTTCTTACCGTCAGGGCGTCCGCTTCAACCCCTTTGACACTCCGGTTATGCTTGAGAAAATGAATACCGATGCCCGCCAATTTCTATCCCCAGACGGCCCTGTAGCCCGTCGGCTTAAAAATTTTGAACTCCGCCCGGAACAGGTGGAAATGGCCGCGTCCGTGGATGAAGCCTTTGAGAATAACCACCACCTCGTGGCCGAGGCCGGCACGGGAGTGGGAAAATCTTTTGCTTATCTGATACCGGCAATTCGGCAGGTGGTGGAACGAAACCGCCGGGTGGTTATTTCCACCCACACGATAAGCTTGCAGGAACAATTAATTGAAAAGGACATTCCATTTCTAAGAGCCGTCGGAGGGCAGGAATTTTCCGCGGTGCTCTGCAAAGGGCGGGGAAATTATCTCTGCCAACGCCGCCTCGAACAGTCTTTATCTAAAATGGAAGTGCTGTTTCCCGATATGCGGCAGCGTGATGATCTTGAAATGATTCAACGCTGGAGCGAAACCACCACGGATGGCTCATTATCTTCCCTGCCGCGCCAACCATTATGGCAAACCTGGGATAAAGTGGCGGCGGAACATGGCAACTGCATGGGGCGGAGATGCAAATATTACGACGGCTGCTTTTATCAGGCCAGCCGCCGGCGAATTCAACATGGCCAAATATTAATATGCAACCATGCCATGTTTTTTGCGGATTTGGCCCTGCGCCGCGTGGGTTCGGGCATTTTACCGCGCTATGATCTTGTCGTACTCGATGAAGCCCACACCATTGAAGCCGTGGCCGCCGATCACCTCGGACTGAAAGTCTCCGAATCACAGGTCGAGTATCTGCTGGGGAATCTTTTAAGCGCCCGGCAGGATCGTGGTTTTCTCATGTCCATCGATGATAAGCTGGCATTACCCGCGAAAATATCGGTGGATGCGGCCCGCGCCGAAGCGGGAAAGTTTTTTGAGGGCCTCGCCCATTGGAAAAAAGAGAAAGCCCCCTCCAATGGCCGCATCCGGGATAAAGGAATTGTGGACAATTATTTGTCCGCCGCGCTTGATTCACTGGAAAAATCCCTGCGGGTTATCCTCCATGAACTGACCCGGCAGGGCAATTTTGAATTCTCGCAAGTCACCGATAACCCCGCCGATGGTGCACCGACCACTGGTAAACAGCAGCAAATTGAACGCGATGTTTTTGAGCTTACCAGCCTCGCCAACCGCTGCCACGCGATGTCCGTTTCCGTTAAAGCTCTTCTGGAGCAGGAGCAGCCCGAATCAGTTTACTGGATTGAGGAAACCGGCAGGACATATCGAAAAATGGCATTGAATTCCAGCCCGGTGAATGTGGCGGCCCACTTGAACGCCAATTTGTTTAATTCCGATCAGATTAAATCTGTCATCCTCACGAGCGCCACATTGGCGGTAGGCCGGAGCGGAAATCAGTTTTCAAACGGCAATGACCAAAAACCAAAAAACGGAGATGGGAAAATAGAGGCCGGATCAAAAAGCGTAAATCCAGCATCTGATATTTCAAATCCCAAATCAACAGGTTCAAAGCTCAATTCCGGCACCTTGGACGCCATATCTGAACTCTCAAATTCTAAATCTCAAATTACTGATGCGGCCACGCCGGTGGATAAGATGCAATCGCCCTTTGCGTTTTTTCGAAAACGGATCGGCTTGGATTCCGGAAAGGAAATCCAGCTCGGCTCACCGTTTGATTATCCAAACCAGGCCACGCTTTACCTTGAAACCAATCTGCCGGATCCTGAAGACCCGGCCTTCCTCAACGCGGCTATGGATCGGGCCATGCACTACATCCGCCAAAGCCAGGGGCGGGCATTTATTCTGTTTACCAGCTATGCAACTTTGGGAAAAGCATCAAAAATTCTCTCACCGCAACTCTCCTCACTCGGTTATCCGATGCTGGTTCATGGCGGAGAACTCACGCGCGGGCAACTTTTAGCGCAGTTCAAGGCAGAAGATCACAGCGTACTATTGGGAACCGATTCATTCTGGCAGGGTGTGGATGTACCCGGCGATGCATTATCCAATGTCATTATCACCCGCCTGCCGTTTTCCGTTCCGGACAAACCCATTGTCGAAGCCCGTATCGAAGCCATTAAATCCGCCGGTGGCCAGCCATTTAAGGAATATTCGATTCCTGAAGCGGTGATAAAATTTCGCCAGGGTTTTGGCCGCCTGATCCGTACTCGGCAGGATAAAGGCATTGTGGTGGTGCTGGACAATCGCATTGTCACCCGAAGCTATGGCCGTTCATTTCTAGAATCGCTTCCCCCCTGCCGCGTTGTGCGGGTATAAATCAATAGTGTGACCGGATCAGCCAATAACAGAATTTCAATTTCCCGCTGATAGTCCGCTTTTAAAGATTTCAATTAGAAAAATGAGGCATAAAAAAAACCAGCCAAGGCGTGAGCCCTGGCTGGTTTCAAAAAGTCAAATAAACATGGGTATCATTTCCATTTACATGGAGAGAAGGACGCCGCCAAACTGTGTTACCACAGATGGCCCGACAGACATTACAGTCCAACGGACGAGAAAGTTCTGACGATCACGGGTGGATTGCTCCACTAATCTCAACGACAACCGATTTTTGGGTACAAACTTTCGTTCGAGCCAATTTTCCAACATATACCAGATGAGTCAATTGCTGTGAAGAAATTGATTTCAAATGCGGCATGTCAACAATAGCAAGGTAAGCCATCTCGATGTCGCATGGACGTGTTGGCGTTTTAGATAAACTAAAATCAGGAGGTCGATTGGGACCGTGTTCTAAGTAAATCCCTTAGAAAGGAGGTGATCCAGCCGCAGGTTCCCCTACGGCTACCTTGTTACGACTTAGTCCCAGTCACCGGTCCTGCCGTAGCACCGAAAGGCGTTTCAGGCATTACCAGCTTCCATGACTTGACGGGCGGTGTGTACAAGGCTCAGGAACACATTCACCGCGGCATAGCTGATCCGCGATTACTAGCGATTCCAACTTCATGAGGGCGAGTTGCAGCCCTCAATCTGAACTGGGCCGTTTTTTATCCGATTTGCTCCACCTTACGGTCTTGCTTCGGTTTGTCAACGGCATTGTAGCACGTGTGCAGCCCTGGGCATAAAGGCCATGAGGACTTGACGTCATCCCCGCCTTCCTCCGGTTTAACACCGGCAGTCTCGTTAGAGTGCTCAGCATTACCTGTTAGCAACTAAAGATAAGGGTTTCGCTCGTTATGGGACTTAACCCGACACTTCACAGCACGAGCTGACGACAGCCATGCAGCACCTGTGCTGGTTCCGGATTGGATACCGATCGTCCATATTTCTATGTTCTACTTCCAGCATGTCAAGCCCAGGATAAGGTTCTTCGCGTTGCTTCGAATTAAGCCACATGCTCCACCGCTTGTGTGAGCCCCCGTCAATTCCTTTGAGTTTTAGCCTTGCGACCGTACTTCCCAGGTGGCAGACTTCTCAATTTCTCTACGACCGCAACGGGGTCAGACCCGCTGCAATCTAGTCTGCATCGTTTAGGGCGTGGACTACCGGGGTATCTAATCCCGTTCGCTCCCCACGCTTTCGTGCCTCAGTGTCAGAACCGGCCTAGTTACCCGTCTTCACCACTGGCGTTCCAGACGATATCTACGCATTTCACCGCTCCACCGTCCGTTCCAGTAACCTATACCGGCCTCAAGCACGCCAGTATCAGAAGCTATTCCCGGGTTGAGCCCGGGGATTTCACAACTGACTTAACGCACCACCTACGCACCCTTTAAACCCAGTGAATCTCAGTAACGCTTGGGACCTCTGTATTACCGCGGCTGCTGGCACAGAGTTAGCCGTCCCTTTCTCTGGGCTAGATCAACTTTGGAGTATATTATCCTCCATCGCTTTCATAACCCTAACAGTGGTTTACATTCCGAAGAACTTAACCCACACGCGGCGTCGCTCCGTCAGGCTTGCGCCCATTGCGGAAGATTCGTTGCTGCAGCCCCCCGTAGGAGTCTGGCCAGTGTCTCAGTGCCAATGTGGCTGGTCGTCCTCTCAGACCAGCTATCCGTCATAGCCTTGGTGAGCCGTTACCTCACCAACTAGCTGATAGAAGATAGCCCGCTCTTAAACCGATAAGCCTTGCGGTCCTCATCTTTGGTTATTTCGGGATGCCCCGTCATAACATCATCAGGAATTACCCAATCTTTCGACTGGCTATGCCTGTGTTCAAGGTACGTTAGCTATCCATTACTCACCCTTGCGCCACTGGGTATTGCTACCCCGTGCGACTTGCATGCCTTAGCCACGCCGCCAGCGTTCACTGTGAGCCAGGATCAAACTCTTCAATTAAATGTCGTTTTTCCGATGACTCGTGCCTTTCGGCCCTTTTATCGGATTCGTGCAAGTTTGAAGGTTTGCCTATTGGCAAAGCCTAATATCGGACAACTTCCGGATTTGCACCCGGTATTCTTCCGACTCGCTTCAAATAATGCAACTGGCTAGAGTTGAATTACCGAAGCGATACTCAGGATTCTCAAAAGTGACTTGGCTTGCGTTACAGATGCAGGGAGTGCATCCGTAACGACTTTTCAAATCGACTTGCACACGAGAATGCCTGAATGGCAAGTTCGTTAAAACTTACCGTTTCATGACGCAGGCCGTTCCGCTAAAACCCCTCGCGGAGTTTTGTGCATGCGGTTCCAGCCTGCCACATCCTCGTGGCGTCCTTAACCATGTTTACTTGTCAAAGAGCAAAGCAAATAAGCTTCCACAACTCTTTCCAACCAGCCTATTGGGACAATAAAGCCCGCAGCTGACTTTATGAGCCGTCTTCAACACGAAAAGCTTTTTTGGATCAAAGCCCGGTGTTGGTCCCTGCGGAAACTTTCGTTCCCATCAAGGAGGAACTATGTTACCAAGGGTTTTGTTTATGTCAAGCGTGCTTGAAATTTTTTATTTCCGCCGCCGTAACTTCTGTTTCAAACAAACGAATTTGTCATTCACATAAGCCACATCAGAACCACCCAATCACCTAAGCGATTGGATTACCATTCCGATGGATGAATAATAGCAGAACCTTAAAAAAAGGCAACCGCCCAGTAATTAATTTTGTAAATTATTCCCCGGAACCTCCCCTATCACGGCCAAAAGACTAAGTTGAATTGGAAAGGTTATCTCTTGGCACCCCCTAACTTGGCAGGCACGCCGACCTTCCCAATACCGTGCGCGACCGCTTATGCGAACTACGGCGACTTTTCCCATTGAAAAGCCGTTGCGGCAGTTGCAGACCCCTTTGGCCGAGGCACTTATACCGACCACTTTTCCGCCAACGAGACCACTTCATGCTAAGCCTCACGCCACCGGGCCAATATAACTTTGCGAATTTCACTGGCGACTACTGACCGCGGACTGTAAAATCATTCCGCTGGCGTTGCCGATGGCACAAATCACAGCACTGGTGGAATCATATTGTCCGTTTCCACCCCATCGCAATGCGGCTACAGCGGGAATGATATTGCATGAAAATTCTTCATGTGCTTACCGATATGCGAACTGAAAACGGCTCTCTGGCTGTTTCCGTGTGCGGCATGGCTGAAGCCGTCGCAGCGCGGGAGCATGACGTAAGCATTGCTTGCTTGAAAATGGAAGGCACGGTCATGCAGCCTCAGGGCGTCCTGGTAAGGGGGTTCGCCGCCGATCGGAAATCCGCACGCATGCCCAGTGCCGATCTGCTCGCTTATCTCCAGCAGAACGTCCGTCATTTTGATATTGTTCATATTCACGGCCTGTGGCAAAGCCCGGTACATTACGCCGCAACCGCCGCAAGACAGGCCAAGATTCCCTATATCCTCGCGCCGCATGGGCAGCTTGAGTCGGATGTTCCGAAAAACGGCGGACGGCTGAAACAATCCATTAACTGGTTGCTGCGTGATTCGGCCATGCTGCATCATGCCGCCGCCATTCAATGTCTGAACATTTCAGAAATAAAACTTTCTCCCGCGCTGACAGGTCAGAAAAACACGATTATCGGCAATGGTATTCCAGCCACCGTGTGTGAAAATCTGCCCGCTCGCGGTTCGTGGCGCAATGAAATTCAATCCACACTCGGAAAACCGAATCGTCCATTGGCTTTGTTTCTCGGGCGAATTGAGCCCAAAAGTGGCCTTGAACGCCTGCTTCCGCACTGGGCCGCAGTTCTCAAAGCACAACCGGACGTGCTGCTGGTAATCGCCGGCACAGGTGACAAGCCCTATATCGACACGCTCAACGACCTGATCAAAAAGCATAATTTAACCGGGCATGTTGTCTGGACCGGGGAGCTTGCCGGCCTGGCGAAATGGCGGACGCTGGTGGATTCAGATGTCTTTATTCTGCCGGCCCATCAGGCAAG
>JAJZVR010000195.1 GCA_021847065.1 Planctomycetota bacterium
AGCGCATCAGTGACGGCTTAATGACCGAACAGGAACTCCTTCATTACTACACCACGCTGGTGTACCAGAGAACCGGCACCTACGAAACCGCCGCCCGTTGCCTCGGCATCGACCGCCGAACGGTAAAAGCTCGGGTTGCCGACAGCCTTCCCGATTAATGGCCCCCGCAATGAACGCCGAAGCCGACGGGTTAAAACTTCAGAATAATTGAATAAGTGGTCAAGTTTATAAAAATAAGATGTACCACATTGGCACGGGTGTGAGAAAAAACATCCCCGATGCGAATGAACCAAAAAAAGCCTCAAATATTAAGTAATAGCGCATATTGGAACCTCGGATAGCATTTCCATTTCGCAGGTGTATGAATTTAAGACGATGCTCACGAACAACCATAGGCCACGATTATGGTTAAGCATATATATTATTAGACTTAAGTTCCTGAAGTGTTGTGACAAGCACACCGGGGCGAGTGTATAATAAGTGGTGAGGCACGGCAGTAGAACGAGCCGGCCCGATGTGATAGGAGGTCTGCGTATGCCATTCCTGGAGGGCGTTGCCTTTGCCGATGAAGTCGGTCAAGCCTACGGTAAATATCACTCGACTTTCCGCAGTCAGACCGAGCAAGTTGTGGCACCGGTCTTTGAACAAAATGGTTGGCTTGTGGCGCACGTGTCCTTTCGCTCTGGCTTGAAACTCGAGGACGTAACCGATGCGTACGTGGGGGATTTGAATCGCTACGCGGCTGAACACGGCTTTTTTGCGGGCAAGTTGAAACTCATTTACTCCGAATAGCTGAAACACTATGGCGACCGTCCGCATTTCAATCCATCTGCCGTACCTGCTCGTCCTGCCGCCTGGCGAATATCCAGTGCCGGGCGTCGGTGGGTTGGTGCGTCTGGACGACGGATCTAACGTGTGAAGCTCCCGGTCACCTTGGCAATGAATACCGATGACTGAGTGAGGGCAGAATGCAGAATGCTCTCGCGTGGCACGACGGTACGCAAGTCAGCGAGTTGCAAGAGGCACGTTTATAGCGCCTCTATCCCGGCTCCGGCACACGGGCCTGATTCCTGGTCCATTCAACCATGCCCCTAAATTGCCACCGCGAGGTGGAATTCACTTAAACAATACAACAACCGACGGCATTTCCAGCGCACAGGGCCGTTGCGGGCCGCTTTCGTACGGGCACTCCGGCGGATAGTATTTCGCCATGCTAACCCGTGTGACATTGCCGCAGGGCGTTGTGATCTACCAATCGCGGCTATTGAATGCCATTGGGGTGACGCACGCTTTTTCCACGCGCATTGGCGGCGTTTCACCGCCTCCGTTTGATTCGCTGAATCTGGGCAATCCGGCGCCGTCCACCGGAATCCAGGACTCCGCGGAAAACCTCCAGCATAATTTTGCACGGCTTTTCTCCGGATTGGGTATGGCAAACGTGCCGATGGCCAGTGTGCATCAGGTGCATGGGTGCGCGGTGGCGTTACTTCGTGCGGAGGATGAAGGGCAGTATAGCGAATCTGCTGCTGAAATACAGGATCGCTTTCGGGGACAAACCCAGGCCGACGCCATTGTTTCAGATGTTTCATCCGCGGTTTTGGCTATTCGAATTGCCGATTGCGCGCCGATTCTGCTGGCCTCGGATGATGGCCGAATCGTCTCGGCCATTCATGCCGGATGGCGCGGAGTGGTATCGGGCGTTGTCGCGCGCAGCATTGCGGAAATAAACACCCTGGGAATCCAAGCCGAAAAAATCATCGCCGCTATCGGTCCCGCCATCAGTATGAAATATTTTGAAGTTGGCGCCGAGGTGGCTCAAGCCTTTGTTTCCGCCGGCCTCGGTGCCGCTGTTGAAACGGCCGGCTATTCCAAGCCGCATATTGATCTTGCCGGTGCCATCAAACTGCAATTACGGCGATGCGGCATAACGCATATTGATGGCGGAAACCTTTGCACATATGCCAACGCCGCCGATTTCTATTCTCATCGCCGGGATAATGGTCTAACTGGCCGCATGGTCGCAATCATTCGCGCCGTCAAGCCGTAGGCATTACGCCAATGCGTCGATCAGCGATATCCGTTGGGATTGGCTTGGAACCAGCGCCACGCCGATTCGACAATCTGGTTGAGATCAGTGATTTTGGCTTTCCAGGAAAAATCTTTGGCCATGCGATCCGGAGAGGCAAAAAGGGCCGGCGGGTCGCCCGGACGGCGGGCCGTTTCCCGCGTGGCAATTGTTTTACCGGTGACTTTGCGGCAGGCTTCAATAATTTCCCGCACGCTGTACCCTCGGCCTACGCCAAGATTGTAAAACAATCCGCGACCCGGTTGCAGATTTTCCAGCAGCACCAGATGCGCATCGACAAGATCCCATACATGTATGTAATCACGAATACATGTTCCATCCGCCGTCGGATAATCATTACCGAATATATCCACCGCCGGGCGCTGGCCCAAGGCTACTTGCAGCACAATGGGAATCAGATGGGTTTCTGGCCGATGATCCTCGCCGATGCTTCCATCCAACGCCGATCCGGCAACATTGAAATAGCGCGGTGCGGCAAAAGCCAGGCCCTCGGCATGCGCGGTATCTTTTAGAATATGCTCAACCATTAATTTGCTTTGACCATAAGGGCTGATAGGATTTTGCGGTAAATCTTCTGTAATCGGCACGCGCTGCGGTTCGCCATAAGTAGCACAGGTGCTGGAAAACACCAGTTTTTTTATCCCCGCCAGATTCATCGCATCCAACATGCTTACCGTGTTTGAAACGTTGTTGCGATAGTATTTTCGCGGATCCTGCACACTTTCGCCCACGTAGGCGCTGGCGGCAAAGTGCATGACCGCTTCTATTTTATTGGCCTGAAATACCGCGGCCAGCGCCGCCGCATGAGCGCAGTCCATAACCACCAGCCGCGCTTTCGGATGAACCGCCGCACGGTGGCCCATGGTAAGATTATCAATGGCCGTCACATTGTGGCCGCGTTCAATCAGAAGTTTCACCGCATGGGATCCGATATAGCCCGCCCCGCCGATAACCGCAATATTCATAACGAACCTTTCATTCGCATATTACACCAGCGGTAGGGTAATGAAGGATACGATGATTGTAAAATGTGCCGCCGCCAACAGTCCCACTGCGCCGGCGAAATTCGCCGCGAGATCAGGCGCGATATTGCTCCAGCCGTGTTACCCGTGCTTTGGCCGGCTATTTCAGCAGTGGCTGAATATCCGCCGTGAGTTTGGTCGCGAGATTCGGTGAATAGCCCACAATGATGTGGCGCAAAACACCCTGACGATCAATGATAAACTGCGTTGGAATCCCGCTGATGCCAAAATTGGCGGCCATCGGACTCCAGCCCGGATGTTTGGCGTCAAACAATTGTGGCCAGGACATCTGCGGATGCGCTTTAAGAAACGACTTCAGCGCCTTTACGCTGTTATCATTGGATACACTTACAATATCCAGGCCTTTGGCGTGGTATTTTTTGTACAGGCTTTCCACATGGGGCAAACTCGCCCGACACGGCCCACACCAAGTGGCCCAGAAATCCACGAGAACCACTTTGCCTTTCCAGTCCGCTGAGTTAAATGGCTTGCCGTCCACCTGTGTGCCATCAATGACCATGGGCTTGTCTTTCAGGCTGTTTAGCTTGTCTTCCATGGCCTTTTGCGAGTTTTCCTGGTGCTGAAGCGCCAAGGCATACGGCCCTTTCAGTTCTGTGGTGACAATTTTCTTAATGCGCGCCTGAATGGTCGGTGCCACCGGGCCGGATTGCATAAATCCAAGCAGTACCGCTGTGAGATCATCATTGGCGGGATCCGCTTTGACCATTTCTTGAATCTGATCAAGAATTTTGGACTCCGCGGCACTGCTGGTTCCGCTGCGGTGCCACTGCACTTCCAGGTCTGCGAGTTTCGCGGCAAACGCGACTTTGGCGTCTTTGCTCTTTTGGCCCGCGGCAATGGCTTTCGCTGCGCTTTGGTCTCCCAGCAATTCCATCAGACCCAGTTCATGATATTTCACATCCCGGATCATACCGGCCGCCTGCGGATAATTCTTAATAAAAGCATCAAACTTATCGATGATTATCTGCATGTGCGGCAGAATTTTCGGTGCCAGCGTGGCCCGCAGCGCCGGGTCGACAAGAACATCACCCAAACCATGGTTACCAAGAATGGCTTTTATTTTCACGCTTTGCGCAGTCATGGCGGTCTGAAGCGATTGCATGGCCTTTTCCAGTCCTTTCGCGGCTGCCGGAGCTGTTTGTCCGGTCGTCGTCTGTGCCGCTGCGCGACCCAGATGCGCTAAATTGGTCAGCGTTAAGAATAAACCACCAGCCACTGCTGCCACGGCCATACGGGTCAACCACGTTTTTTTGTTATTCAATATCACCACGAATACTCCATCATTTGCGCTGTGAAAATCCCCGGAACGCCGGAAAGATTCACAACTCCACCAACATAAAGCTAGACGCCAAAAGCCGCGAAGTCAATCCCACATCAACCGTTCCACGACCTGATGCCTCGGCCAAAAACCAATTCAGCCTCAGCCCACAGTTTTATACGTTGCCGCCGGGTTTCGGCCTTTTCGGCAAAATTGCGGAAAATATCCATTTTTCTCACGTCGGCAATGAACACTACAGCGCGACATTGGTCAACCATTCAGGGCGAAGGCGGGCCGCCGCAGTCGCGGCCCTGCCAATGTTGCGCTGTAGTGTTAATTCAACAATCCGGCAATGCCCGCGTACACACCTACGATGGACGTTAATAGCACAATAAATCCCACCACCCACGCATACGGCCCCTTCAGCCGCCAGGGATCCGGCAAAGCTTTTCTCGCCAGCAAAAACAGGAATCCCAGTACAATTGGCAAAAGTAGCGCGTTCATGACTTCTACGCCCAACGTCAGCCGCACCAGATTCACTCCCGAAAGCACAATTCCCGCGCCAATCAGCAGGCATGTTAAATATACCCCGTAAAACCATGGCGCTTCAAACGGGTGATGCGCCAACGAGCGTTTATATCCGGTCACTTCACCCAATCCCCATGCGGCGGTTAACGATACCACGATTGTCGCCACCAGAGCCGCCCCCAACATGCCTAATGCGAATACCGCCCGGCCCCACCAACTTCCCAGCACCGGCGTTAAGGCGGTGGCAATTTGTTGTACGGTGTTAAGCGAAACATGCGAATTATTGCTGCCGATACTTGCAGCCGTGAGTATCAACACCGCCGCCATGATAATCTGCGTTACCAGCGCTCCAACCGCTGTATCCAACCGGGCAGGTTTAAGATGGGTAATATTCAAACCCTTATCAATTACCGCGGACTGCTGATAAAAAACCATCCACGGCATAATGACCGCGCCGACATTGCCGGCAATTAAAAACAAATAGGCGGGATTATGAATCGGCTGGCTGCTGATGGCCGCCAGCATCGCCGCCGGCGATGGATGAGAAGCCACCGCTACCGCGATAAATGCCAGCTCAAACAAGCCGATGAGCAGGGCGATAATTTCCACCTGTCTATAACCGCCGGTACCCACCACCACCACCAGAAAAACAATGGTCATGCCGATGCTGATCCATGGCGAAATACCAAATAATCTTCCCACACCTTCAATGCCCGCAAATTCTGTCAATAATGCGCCAATGCACGACACCATTAAAGTGGAAACCGACAGCCACGCCCACGCTTTACCAAACGTCGCGGAAATCAGCTCGCCGTGCCCTTTCTGCGTAGCCAAGCCCAGACGAACCGTCAGCTCCTGCACCATGTAAAGTATCGGTACCAGAAATAATTGAAGCATCAGCAGGCTGTAGCCAAATTGTGCCCCGCTTTGCGCGGCGGTAATCACACTGCCCGCATCGGTATCCGCCAGCATCACCACCAGGCCCGGGCCGGCCACCAGCAACAACATCTTCCATAAAGACATTTTCGGCAATTGCGGCAGTGGCGAGCTTTCCAGTAAATTCCGCTCCGGCAAAGCTCCTGCAGATTGCACCGGAGATTTATCTTGTTGTGCGGGCATGTCACGCGCCTTTACTCATCAATTCCATGCTTTCGCACGCCATCGCCCGAAAAACAATTACCTTCGCCAAACGCGTCACCCGGTCCGCAGCTATGAAGACCAAGATCATGAACATTACAATACTTGAGACACAGTTTCAACTTCACACCCGAAACTTGAAATTCGCCGACGCGGCAATATTTCCGGGCATGATCGAATATGGCAATATTGGGCAACAATGCGCCATATTAATCAGTAAGCATTTTACAGTAATTTCAGTATTGGTCAGAATTTTCAGTATTAATCAACGTGAGTTCGGGATAAGAAATCATGATCTACAACGATTTCTGGCGATTTTCCAGCAATCATCTGATGAATCGCCGAAAAAACCGCTTGTTTTCGAGGCATGTTGTGCGATTACATCCGGCGCAAACTGTAACGCCTTGTAGAACCGCAACTTGCAACATTCCTTATCCCGAACTCACGTTTTAATAATCCCCGGCGCGGCTCTGCGACAATCACAATTTCATCCCGGCCCGGCGGGACGGAGTTCGCGGAGGGGGCAGCGGGATGGATCGCGGATACCCCTTAAATGCACTCTCCGATTGATCCCTATATATTGCCGGATTGGAACCGATTCAAATCGCTGCGATTAACTCCAATCAGGCCGACCCGAAGACCGGCATCGCGGAGGATGCGCGTTGCTTTGCCATTGAGTATCAACAATCCAATCAGACCGCCGATGGGGATTACCAACAGCACAACGTAGAGCCATGGTGCTTCTCCGGAATTCCCTGTTTGCCCTGTCCACAATGCCGGTGAAAAAAAGGATTGTTTCATTTTATATCCCTGCCGTCCTCCGCCGTCAATAAACATACTCTTGCCAATGTCGTTATTGTGTATTAAAGCGAAGAAAGATATATAGACCTGCCGATGCGCCGGGAGATGGAAATTGCTGTCATGGGCGCGACATAATTAAACCATAATGATATGGCGGCAGCGCAATGCTTTCAGGGCCTGCGCGTTCAAAGCCCGCTTTTTTCGCCCATTGTTGACATTCGCATGGCCTGGGCCGAATAGCCATGCTTGGTCCGCGCGGCGTGGTCGGGTCATAGTTCCAGTGCATGATCGCCAATAGCCCGCCGCTGGAAAGTATTCTCCAGGCTTCGTGCAGGAGGATGTCCGGATTTTCCGCGTGCAGGATATTAAACAGCATCGCGTAATCGACGCTTGCATCCGGCAGACCGGTGCCATTGGCAATAAAATCGCATAGCGATGCGCGGATATTCGTTAAGCCCTGCGTCTGGGCGCGGGCATTGGTTGCGGCAATCATGGCCGGATCAATATCAAAGCTGTGAACAACTCCAGTGATAACTCTGGCCGCGGGTATGGAAAATGTGCCGTAGCCGCAGCCGAAGTCGGCGACATCACGATGCGTCGGTTTGAGGCCAAGCGTACGCAGCGTCGCCTCCGGATCAAAGAATGTATCCCAAGTGGGCTGATCGGGCATACCGCTTTCGCGTGTTTTCATTGGATATCCTCAAAAAGTCAAAATCTGGTCGCTGGTGCGTACCCAATCGGATAACTCAATCATCGACGACTTGTTGGCACCCGGATAGTACGGCTCGCCCTTTGCGGTTCCGCAACGGCCCTGGCAGGTACCGCACACCCGCACAGAGACCCCGGCGGCAATCAAATCTTTAACCATCCGCACCAGATCAAAAT
>JAJZVR010000196.1 GCA_021847065.1 Planctomycetota bacterium
ATGGTGGCAAAGGGGTAATTGGCGGCCAGTGCGCCGGCATTGGTTAAAGCATTAAACAACGTCGATTTTCCGACGTTTGGCAATCCGACAATTCCAACTTCCATGGTGTTTCCTGTATCGATTTATCATTTCAAAGCCAATGCGAGCGTTGTATTATTTTACGCGCTGCATCACCAGCTACTTTCCTGGTGCGGAAGTTATAGCAGGTTTACCGCCTGATGTCGCTTGAGTACGATACCTCAGGCGTAACGCACCAGCTCCGTAATGCGCTCAATGGCATATCGCACGCCTTCGCGCCCCAGCCCGGATTGCTTCACGCCACCATAGGGCATGGCGGCAATGGCCGTTTCAATGGCTTTGGCGTCGGCATAGGCTACCTCCGTCAAAACGCCCCCATCCTGCAGTGAATGGATCGCCCGGTAGTTGTTGCCAACGTCCGGCTTTCCGCACAGGTAATAAGGGTGCTGCGTCGCTTTCATTGCTATATTGTAACAGTAAATGCGTGGTGAAGAACCCGTGGTCAGACCGCCGCGCCGTTATGACTCTGGGCGGAGCGCCGCATGAAAAAGCGCTTGGCTTCTCCGATGAGATAAAACGACCCGGTCACGGTCACGAGGTCCTCGCGGGAAATAGCTCGCGTGGCAATGTCCATGGCATCGGAAAACGTTTCCGTCGCCTGGGCCATTTTGCCGAAGCGATCAACATATCGGGCGGATAGCTCTTCCGGGCTGGCGCTCTTGGGATTGTTGTGCGAGCGGGTAAAGATAACTTTGTCGGCACCTAAAGATACCTGTTCCAGCATTCCGTCAATGTCTTTATCACAATTGCAGCCGAATATCACGACCATGCTGTCATAAGGAATATATTGACTGATACCGCGGAATAGAGCCTTAACCGACGCCGCGTTATGCGCTCCGTCAATAATGACGCGCGGATCATGCCAGACCGTTTCAATTCGTCCCGGCAAATTGACCTCATGCAGACCGGCAACGGCCTTGGCATCGCTGAACTGCAACCCACGGGCCTTGAGTTTATCGAGTATTGCCAGTGCCAGGCCGCAGTTTACGGCCTGATGCTCCCCGATCAGCGGTACGGTCAAATGCTCAAAATGAGACCGCTCGGTTGTCAAAGATACGCGCACATGCGGGCCGGCCGGGCGCGTGACTTCGAAGCGATGGCTAAATTCAATGTCTGTGCCGACAAATTCCAGCGGAGCATGCACCTGTTCCGCCACACGCATTAGTGTCGCGACAACCTCGGGTTCCTGCAGGCAGGAAAGCGCCGGAACATCTTTCTTGAAAATTCCGGCTTTTTCTTCGGCGATTTTGCTTAGGGTATTTCCCAAGACCGCCATGTGATCGTAACTGATATTTGTAATTGCCGTGACTTCAGGAGTTATAACATTGGTGGAATCCAAGCGTCCGCCAAGACCGGTTTCAATCACAGCAAGGTCAACATGTTCATCGGCAAAATGGCAAAAGCCCATGGCCGTGAGAATTTCAAAGAAAGTGGGCTTATTGCCGCCAAGCTTTTTCATCGCCACTTCGATGCGCTTAATCAGCAGCACGAATTGATCTTCACTGATATGCTCCCCGCTGACACATATCCGCTCACGCAAATTCAGCAGGTGGGGGCTGGTATACAAACCAACTTTAAAGCCCGCGTTGCGCAACATAGCCGCAAGCATGTGACACGTACTTCCCTTACCTTTGGTACCGGCAATGTGGATAGTTTTGTACGTTTGATGCGGATTTCCCAGCGCTTCAAGAAGCTGCCGCATGCGATCGAGGTTAAATATTGTCGTATTGTATCGGACTACACGCATGCGTTCATAGTCCGTGTGGCCCATAAGAAATTCAATGGCTCTGGTATAGGCCTTATTTTCTACCGGCAGCACCGGAATGATCTTCACCGGTACCACCGGTGCGGCTGGGACTTTGCGATGCTGTGTCTTTTTTTTGATCGAAACGATGGGGCCTTGGCGCGTAACTTTTCCATGAGTTGCCTTCTCATGCTTACGTTTTCCGGGAGATGCCGATAACTTGCGTTTCTTCGCGGTAATCATGGCGTACAATATACCGAAAAAAACGCGAATTTACAAGCATTGGCGTATTACTTAACTACTATGGAATTTAATTATAGTTATATCAATTTTAAATTCATATTAGAGAATTTAATATTCGTAACATAAAATTCACTGAACAACTGAAATAGCAAATCTACCAACTCGAAAGGAATTACCACCTGTTCGCATAAAGGAATGATATGGGTGTTTACTTTACAACTTTTATTCGCTTTTCTGTCCGGCGCGTCGGTTTTTTCGGTTTGTGATGATTTAAATCCAACGGAAGTTCCGGCTGGGCAATTTTTTCCCCGCTGATCTGTGGCGTTACCCCCATGCGGGTTCCCTCCGGACTCATTTGCCGGGCCGGGTTTACCCCCGAAAATGTCGGTGTTGGCGGCTGCCAGCATCGCCCATCCTCGGCTTGAACGATCATGTCGCATGCTTCCGCGGGGTCGTCTGTGAGGCGAAACAATTTAATATCTTCCGAACTAATATTATTAAATTTATTGCGCATGGTTTTCTTCAACCAATCAATCAACCCCTGCCAGTAATCTCGACCTATCAGAATCACTGGTCGCGGATCAATCTTGAGCGTCTGGATGAGCGTGAGGGTTTCAAAACATTCATCCATGGTACCGTAACCACCGGGAAAGCAGACCACCGCATGAGAGTATTTTATGAACATGGTCTTACGCACGAAGAAATAATGGTGGTTCAGCGCAATAGTCTGGTATGGATTGGCATGTTGTTCATGGGGCAAACTGATGTTAAGCCCCACCGATACGCCGCCGGCGTCGTGCGCTCCGGAATTAGCCGCCTCCATGATTCCGGGCCCACCACCGGTGATAACCGCAAATTTTTTCCGCGCCAACATGGCCGCAAGCAGTCGGGCTTTTTTATAATACGGGTCTTTTCGCGGCGTGCGCGCGGAGCCAAAAATGGTCACCGCCGGCCCGATGGAGGCCAAGGCCTCAAAGCCCTCGACAAATTCCGCCATGATCCGAAATACCCGCCACATGTCACGGGCGGTTAAATCCTTATTCAGGGACGATTCACGATCATACAGCACCGGCTCCTCCATTCAAAAAAATGTCAGAGCCTGCTTCCAAATGCGGCAATCACCGCTTTTTGAAGCAGGCTCCGCGGCCTTACAGGTTATATCGGTTGAATCCCTGATCGCCAAGAACATTTGGTGCTGATAATCGCGTTGCCGGCTATAACCATCCATTGCAAAAGAGTGATGAAAAAACGACCTCTGATGCAACCACTGGCATTACTTTTCCTCTACTTCCGCATCACCGCCGCCATCGGCTTCAACCTCAGCTTCATCCTCGCCACCCTCAGTTTCGGATCGGGTGCCGGGCGGAATAACACCCAGCGTCGCCAATATCGAACCGTCCAGGAAACCTTCGAGTTTTCGCGAGCGTACCGGATGTTGCAGTTTTCGCAGCGCCTTGGCCTCAACTTGGCGTACGCGCTCGCGCGTAACTTTGAATATTCGCCCGACTTCTTCCAATGTGTAGGTATAACCATCGCCAATACCGTAGCGCAATTTGATGATTTCCCGTTCGCGATACGTCAACGTTTTGAGCACCTGATCAATGCGTTCACGCAGCATTTCCTGCGTAGCGGTTTCCACCGGATTTTCCGCCGCTTCATCTTCAATAAAGTCGCCGAAATAAGAATCCTCGGATTCGCCAACGGGCCGATCCAATGATATTGGATGCCGGGCAATTTTCAGGACGCGCCGGCATTCTGTTACCGGCATCTTGGCTTCCTTGGAAATTTCTTCAATGGTGGGTTCGCGGCCCAAATCCTGCAGCAGCTTTTTACTTATATTACGCAGCTTGGACATGGTTTCGATCATGTGCACCGGAATTCGGATCGTCCGGGCGTGATCCGCAATTGCGCGGGTAATGGCCTGACGAATCCACCAAGTGGCATACGTGCTGAACTTATAGCCACGGCGATATTCGTACTTGTCTACCGCCCGCATCAGGCCGGTATTACCTTCCTGAATAATATCCAAAAAGGACAGACCGCGATTGCGATATTTCTTGGCAATGGAAACCACGAGCCGCAGGTTACCGCCGGAAAGCTTTCGCTTGGCATCTTCGTATTCATTAAAAACCAGTTGAATACTTTGACAGCGCCTTTGCAGGGCTTCGGCGTCTTCGAGCACCAGATCCATGAGGCCTATGTATTCGTCGGTCATGGCCTGCCGGTCATCTTCGGAAAGTCGCGCGGTTTTGCTGTGCAATTCCAAGTGCAATTCCGTGAGCTTGGTGCTTATCGATTGCAGCTTTTTCATCAGGGGAATAACTTTGCTGGTGCGCAGAGAAAGTTCTTCCAGCAGCGTTACAGCCTTGCGCCGCCGATTACGCATACGACGGCGGATTTCTTCTTTAATTGATTCTGTCGTGGCGGAATCTTGAATTTTATCCCATTCTTCGCGGTTCTGAACCAGAATTTTACGAATGGTACCCAGATTCTGTGGGATGCGCTTGCTGATAGTACCCTTCGCATCGACCTCGGCGGTGGAAATTCGCATTGTACGGTCAAATGGCAATTCACCCGATTCGACCTGCGCCAGAATATCCACCGCACTTTGGATACAGTAATCACTCTCCAGCACCTTGCGGCGGAACGCCATGCGGGTTAATTCAATTTTCTTGGCCAGGCGGATTTCCTCATCCCGCGTCAGCAGCGGAATTTCCCCCATCTGCGTGAGATACATTCGCACGGGATCATCAATGCGTTTGGAGCCAACCTCGGCAACCTCATCCTCATCCTTCATGGAGTTGATTTCTTCCTCTGCCTCAAGCATCAGAGATTCATCGGGATCATCCGCGGACGGTGCCGCAACATGCTTATTTCCCTCTGCCTCATCAAGCAGTTCAACCCCCATTTCATCGAATCGCTGCATCAAAGCGTCCAGCCGATCCGGCGCAATGGCATCATCCGGCAACAGCTCATTGAGTTCCTCGTAAGTCAGGTAACCCTGTGATTTACCTTTTTCAATAAGCAACTGAATATTGGCGCTGGCGTTGGCCAACGGAACTGTGCTGACCGTTGCGGGCGGTTGTACCTGCGAATGCGTGGCGTGACTCACAAAGTCCTCCTGAGGGTCCAAAATCTGGACGGTGTATCAAAATCGGCCTTCTTCAAATTACCGTCAACAGAAGACGCCGAGAATATCATTACCATTTCCATGACACGTTTTTTCATACGTACCATGCAACACACTGGCTCAATAAAAAACCCTTGCAGATACAATAGCACCTGCAATTGTGGCCTATGCGTTACTCCGTCCGGCTTCCCGAATCTTTGCCTTCCGCAGACAAAACCCGTCGGAAATTGCAACTCCCTCCTTCGGGGAAGCCAAATCCGAACCTGTTATTTTAGCATCGGTATGCATCCGATGCCACTGGTATATTTCAATAAAATTATTTAAACCGGTTATCATGCCTCCATGCAAACATCATGCCACAGGCCGCCACGCCCGGCTTGGAACCGTCAGGCCTGCCCCCCCAGCCAAATGAAGCACACGACATAAATTTCCACAGATTTCTTGCCGCAGCCCTAGGAGCCTGTCCGAGTAATGGCCGGAATTGCGGCGATTACTCGGACAGGCTCCTAGCCCCCTTGCGGGCGTGGCCCCAATGGTCGTCGCAGTTTATTGGTTTTAGTGGCTAATGTACGAGTGTCTACAACCGTCTTGAGTCGGGCCGCTTCATCGGGCTTTATCTCCCCATCTTCAATTTCCTGTCTCCCCGTGCCACGCTGCCGCGACAGCTCCTCCAGACGGCTTAAGGAGTCTTCAAGCTTCTGTTTAAGATTTCCCCCGCGTTCCGCCTCCGTTTGTGCCTCCATCACCAGCCGCAGCAGCACGGGGTCATCCAATAGGGCCAAAAATTCCGCCATATTCCCCGCCGTTGAGTCTGTAAGTTCCTCAAGATATTCCAAGAGCCGAGCCAATAAGGCGGCCATGGTCGGCTCGGGAAATAAGTCGATACTGATTCGCTCACGAAACAAAGCATAGAGCGTAAAATCGGAAACCAGCGCACCAATCACCCACCTTCCGGCCCGCTGGATTCCAATATCCACAATCGCCGGCACCGAAGGCGAAGTTCCGTCTCGAGCAGCGCCGGAGCTACCGGTTACGGCAGGCGTGCCAACGGCCAGCCGTCGGATTCGGGCATGAACTTCATCCGAGCTTATACCCACAAGATCGGCAATATTTTTCTGCAACAATCCCCGACGAATGGGGTCGACAGACGAATTAAATATCGCCGGGGCCACCAGCCGCATCAACGCCTCGGAAGCGCGTTGTTTACCAGCCAGAGAATCCGACGCTTGAAACGTCGCATACATTTTTTCCCAAGCATATTCCAAGGAATCTTTGGCCTCTGCGAGGATTTTCTCAAACGCCTCACCACCATGGGTCATGCAAAAATCACAGGGGTCTTTACCATCCGGTACATGGGCAATTCGAACATCCACGGGATACCGAAGAAGCAATTCGATGGCCCGGTCCGCCGCCCGGCGTCCGGCGTCATCACTGTCAAACACGAGTGCCACGCGGTTACAAAATCGCCGCAACAAATTGATATGCTGCTCGGTCATGGCGGTGCCCAGAGTGGCGACAACATTTTCCACTCCCGCCTGATGGCACCCCACCACATCCATGTACCCCTCCACCACTACCGCCAACTGCTTGCGGATCAGCGGCTGGCGGGCCAAATTCAGAGCGTAAAGGGTTTCTCGTTTGGAAAACAAAGTCGTTTCCGGCGAATTAAGATATTTTGGACCTTCCTGATCCGAACCAGTCTGCCCCTCTGCGCCTTGCGCCGGTGCTGCAGTTGGAAGAATTCTTCCGCCGAACGCGATAACCCGGTCACTGGAATCAATAATTGGAAACATTAATCGATTACGAAATACGTCATAGGGGCTGCCATCGGAGCGGCTTTTTACCAACCCCACCGCCAGAAGCGTTTCCTGACTGATCCCTTTTTTAGCCGCAGCCGCAGCCAAAGCCGTCCACTGGGTCTCGGCACAGCCGATCTGAAAACGTTCTATGGTTGCGGTATTGACCCCGCGTGCTGTCAGATACTGCCGCGCCACGTCACCGGTGATGCCGACAAGGTTTTTCTGAAAATATTGAGCAGCCCACACATTGGCGTCAATGATTCGATCGCGTTGCGAACTGGCCTGTGGATTGGCCGAACGAAATTCCGGCAACGTAATACCATAGCGCTGAGCTAGAAATCGCAGTGCCTCACCCTTGGACATCTTGTGATAATTTTCCACAAATTTAAAAACATCACCTCCGGCGGCACATACAAAGCAATAAAATATCTGCTTCTGCGGTGAAACATACATCGACGGGCGACGATCTTCATGAAACGGGCATAGACCGACGAATTCCCTTCCTGCGGGCCGCAAAGCAATATGCTCGCCGACAATTTCCTCAATTCGAGCCGCCTGACGCACAACCTGAAAAATATGTCCGGAAGAATTACTCATCATCACTGATTCTAACACGCCGCACCGCAGGCGTGTTAGCCA
>JAJZVR010000008.1:0-9988 GCA_021847065.1 Planctomycetota bacterium
TCAACACCAATCTGGCCATGGTGCAGATTGAGAAACTCGCCATGAAACAAGCCGCCAGAAAAATCCTGCTGGCTGATGCGGGCAAATTTGGCCGCAAAGGCTTGGCCCGGGTGTGTTCCATTGAAGATCTGGATCTGATTATCACCGACGCGGCCATCAGCGAAACCTGGAAAGCCAATTTACAGGACCGCCTGAAAATAGCGGGGTAATTCTCGGCTGCACTTTTTCCAATTGCGTAGACAATCGATCGACACACTCCGATCTGGCATTGCTACGACGTGCAGCGGGGCAGTGCGTTCGTATCTGGCTCCGTGAGCAACTGTACCCGGAAATTTTGTTTCAGTGTGCCCATGATACCGAGCTTCAGTGAAAGCTGAAGTACGTAACTGGAGCAGATCGGCTCAACTGAATCAGACAACAGCCCGAGGCCCAGGTCCGGTGGCACGTCAAGCGTGACATCCCATGCTAATTCCTCGCCACCAGCGGCGCGAAAAGGTCCCGCCAGTTCCTGAAATTGAATCATGATCCATTTATCCATCTTATTGCGTCCTTTGTTCTGGCGGCATTTAAGTGAAAGCGTGGCATAGTCAATGACTGTTTGGTGCAGGCAGTTCTGCTTGATCCGACATATTTGGGGCGTTCCGGCGACGAGGCGCGGGGGATCAAGGATCAAGCGAGCATCGCGAAAAACGTGACCAAGCCACCACCATCGTAACGCCATCGGAGTAACTGCCATCCAGATCAACACGAAGAGTGCCGACACGACTACCGCATCCGAACTGTATGGCGGCTGGGAGCGCCAATAAAAGTGTACTATCGCTAACACTCCTACAGTCGCGGTGGCGGCAGCGAATCGCCATGCCTGCCAATGGCCTGATAGCGTGACTGACGGATGGCGTTCGACAGCATTGGAATTTATGGATGAGGTCAATTCGGGGGGGATCCGATATTTGCGATCGTTGCGCACCAGGACGATGGTCCCTTTGACCATCATAAGCATCATCAGGCCCAGAAGGAGGTATCCATACGGGTTGAACGTGATATTTCTAGAAAGCACAGACTGCGCCGGATTGCCGGGATCATAATAGGCCATACTTGTGCGGCCCGGGTGATATTGATTTAAAATCGTCCGCAATCTCTCCGGCCCAAAGGCCGCCTCGACTATCGTCAGGGAGCGTCCAAAATATCTGTGTCCGCCCACGCGATAACTGTATCGGACCATTGGGATGTAGCGCGACGCGCGATTGGGCGTGGGAATCGCTTGGGAGACGAGCACCTTCGCGGGTATTGGGCGATACCTGAGCAGTACCCACTGCTGCTCGACTATTCCCTTGATCCCCAGAAAGCAGCAGAGGGCAGGAACCGCGTAAGGAATGCCGTAGAAAATCAGCAACGCGGTTCCCCGGAGAAGCCATTTGAAAACAAATCGTCTCACTGTTTACTTATCTCCGCGTTTTTGCTTCCGAGGTTACCGAAAAAGATATAACCGAACACAGTTGAGCGTCAACCCGCACAATCAGAATCCAATCATCAAGTCATGTCAAACGGCTGGCCGGTCGAGGCGGAGCCGGTGTCGCCGGCGCGTAGAAGCCACCGGCGGGGAACCGGGGCTTCAGGCGGAAGAGAGGTGGGTGATGCGTTTTGGAAAGCGAACGCAAGGGAAGTGTAGCGATGCACTGTGAGCATATCGTGAACATCTCGTAAATTTGCCTTGCGTGTTTGATGAGCAACATGTAAATGCCTTATTTCTTTTTCGCCGGGAAGGCGAACGAAGCTCCCGCCGCTGAAAGCAGAACTGCCACAATCACCAACAGCGATGTGGTCGTACTTATTTGCACCGCCGGCACGTAGGCGGCAAGCAGCGGCAAAAGCATCTTGCCACCGATGAACAGCAGAATCACAGCCAGCCCTGCTTCCAGAAACCGTAGCCGGTCCATTAAAGGAGCCATGATAAAATAGAGCCGATGCAATGCCAGCACGGCAAAAACATTGCTGCTTGTAACAATCAGCGGATCGCTGGTAATGCCAAAAACCGCCGGGATGGAATCAAACGCGAAGAGCACATCCACCAGACCCACCAGAATGATCGCCAGCAGCAGCGGCGTAATCCGACGGCGACCATTGATTAAGACAATCATTTGCCGACCGGCATACTCCGGGCTGATCGGCAGGATGTTGCTCGATAGGCCGATCAGACGCTCTCCAATGCCCCGTTCGCCATCGCGCTGAAAAAACATCAGCCCGCCCGCCAGCACCAGAAATGCCCCCATAAAATAAAACAGCAGATGAAATCGGCCAATGAGCGCCAGACCGGTAAGAATCAGCGCCACACGCGCCACAATTGCCAGAATAATGGCCCAGAACATGACCAGATTCTGATCGGCGGCGGGAATTTCTAAGGCGCGCAGCATAATAATAAACATCATCACATTATCCGCGCTTAAGCCCAATTCCAGCAGGTAGCCGGTGCTGAAAGTTAACGCCGGATGCGGACCCGCAACCACTGGCGCATCGACGCTTTGCGCCAAGGCAAAGTGCAGGTACAGGCCATAAACCAGGGCGAGGAAAACTGGCAGAGAACACAGAACCGCCGCACGCTTGAAGGCGTTCGTGCCTGCGGTGGTTTGCGGGATCAAAACATCCAGCGCCAAGATCATCGCCGCTAGAAATATAAACAATATCCACGCCAACATCATGACTTTACGCCTTGTGCGGCAGGCACATCAGCGCGTTCCGGGCGTGCCGGTGGCCAGGATTTTATCAGTCGGTCTATAAATGCCACATACCGCTGTTTTAGACTGCGATGGGAAGTAAAAAAGTGCCGCAAATACAGTTCACCGGCGACACGATTCCAACGCAAGGTGAGATTATGTTTATCGGCAGATGTCAGGGCAGATCGGGCCAGGAGATTATTGAGTTGACCTTTTTCTGCCATGGTTAAAAGCTCCAATAGCTCTGCGCGGTAACGGCTGTTTTCAATAAAAAGCATAAACGACCAGAGTTCAGCATAATAGGCTTGAATATAAAAGGCGTTGTGCATCACCACGCTGCCGGCTTGCGTGCCCGCCAGGGCCGGAAGGGGCAGCAATTGCCGTCGCTCAACAGCATGCCGGAGCATTTCCCAACGCACCGCATTAAGCCACGGCGTAAATTTCGGATACCCATGTCGCCAACGCATAGCTTCATATTGTGTCGCCAAGCCCTCATCCAGCCATGCCGGTAGATGGTCTTTTAAGGCCAGAAAGCTGAACTGATGCCACGCCTCATGGGCCACGACAGATAATATCTCAGCGACATTGGAGCGGTAAGCGGCAAACACGCCGTTGCGTTCATAGCCACCAGCTTCAATGTGCAGATAAATAGGAGCCTGCGCGCCGGTGACGTGGCGCGTATAGCGTGCCCATTGGCTCCGGTTGCGAAACACATAACCCACCATCGGTAACTTTGGTGCGGCGTTGGGCAGCAGACGGATAAACCGCGCGTAATCAGCCTCCAACACACGGGCGATAAGGCGTTGCTGTACCGGGTTATCGATGGTAGTGTAAATACGATAATGAAGCGTTTGAATCACGCGCCCATCCGACGGGCCACCGGGCCAGAGGGTAGCCACGGGCGGCATGGCGCGTAATTGCCGCCGATCTGCGGAAGTCAACCCCGGTGGCCAATGGTGCATGCTTGAACACCCGTATAAATTTACCGCAAGTGTCAGCAGCAAAAAACAGGCGACAATTTTTGTTTTTAAAAGCATGCACGCAATGTTACCGGCGCGATGCCAGTGGCCGCAAGCGACTGATCAATAAATGGATTTTGCCAGCATACAATTCCGCTCTTTATCGCGTTATACGATCAAAGATCACCTGCCAACCAGGCGCGGAGATTCCCGACGGCCTGCGGATTTACTCAACGCCCTGATTCAGAATATCGAGATATGTGTGATATGTAAACACCCGATTCCGCCGGTGGCCGGTCAACTCCTTTACGATACCCAATTCCTTGAGGCCAAGCAGACATTTTCCCACCGTTACCACGTTCAACCTGCTGCGTTGAGATAATAGGCGGATCGTAGCCACAGGCCGCTCGGCAAGTGATGCATGCACACGCCTGGCACTCGATGAAATTCGACCCAATGCCTCAATGCTTTGAACGTCTTTAGCTTGCAGTTCCATAAGCAGCCGCACAGTATTTACGGCTTGTTGGGCCGTCTGAGCAACCGCCTCGAAAAACAAATCCAACCACTGCTCCCAGTTCCCCCCGGCACGAATGTCATTTAACAGTGCGTAGTAACGGGATCGATGTTTTTTCAAATAAAGGCTTAAATACAGCAGCGGTTCTCGTAAAATCTCCTGTTCACATAAAATAAGGGTAATCAACAGCCTGCCGAGCTGGCCATTGCCGTCAGGAAATGGGTGGATCGTTTCAAATTGAACATGTGCCAACGCCGCCTTAATTAAAGCTGATGTCGGCACCGGAAGGTCATGGAGAAATCGTTCCAGATCCCCCATACACGGCATAATCTGATCAGGCGGCGGCGGAACGAACGTCGCATTGCCGGGACGCGATCCACCAATCCAGTTCTGGCTGCGTCTGAATTCTCCAGGAGTACTATTATCTCCACGCCCGCCGGCAAGTAGTTTCGCGTGCATTTCCTTTATCAGGCGCAGCGACAGCGGCAACCCCTTCGCCAGCCGAGCCAGGCCATGCTCCATGGCAGCGACATAGTTACTTACCTCACGGGCGTCACCCATCGGCACGCCGGGAGTCTCATTTATTTCATAGAGCAGCAAATCTGAAAGTGATGACTGCGTGCCTTCGATCATGGACGAAAGAACAGCTTCCTTACGAACGTAGGTATATAAAAACAAGTCCGGATCAGGCAGTAACGTGCAAACGGCGTCAAGACGGCCCAGCCACACCAGTGCTGTATCACATTTCGCTTGCAGTTCCACAGTCCACTGAATTGCCGGAACAGGCGGCAACGGCGAAGGAATAAACGCTTTCACCGTTTCTCCAACGGTGGAAATCGTGATATATCGCCCTTGCAGTCCGCGTTTCATGCCATCTATCTTAACTTATATCGTAAAATAAGATTTTTGGCGTTGCACCACCGCGTGACATTGGCCAAGATCGTAATAGACCGGAAATGGCCCCGGATGCAAGAACGCCGGGGCGAAACGACCTTTGACGGTCTTTGAGGATCTACACTCTGTCCTGGCTCGCCGTGATTCCGGCCCAATCCTTCAGGGCGAAGGCGGCCCGCCGCAGCCGTGGCCCGGCCAATGTCGCGCTGTAATATTAGGTGCCGGTTTCCGGCAGTATTGCAGGAATCAATAGCGAAGGCTGCTGTTCCGCGGCTTTGACTTTTACGCGTTTGCCGTTGATGCGGATTTTTCCGTTGGCGGTCGTAGGTGCGGATGTCGCAGGAAGATCGGAACCGGATAAAGGCTCACCAACACGGGTTTCCTCCAACCGGGCTTGAATTCGCGCGGCATATTCGGGAGATAACTCAAAGCCGATATATTTTCGCCCCAGTTTTTTTGCCGTCACCAAGGTTGATCCGCTGCCACCAAAGGGATCCATCACGATTTCGCCTTCATTTGAGGATGCCTTTATCACGCGGCCCAGCAACTGCTCGGGCATTTGACAGCCGTGCCAGCCGGCACGTTCTTTAAATGTTCCGCACACGCGCGGAACATACCAGATATCTTCATTGGGCTGAAAGCTGTCAGGAATATCCTGCGGCCGCAATATCCAAGTGTCGTCCGGCAGACGCCCTTCCGGGTTGGCCCGCCGGTCGGCATAAACCAGTGTTCGCGCGGAAGGCACACGGATTTGCGGAATGTTAAACGTAAACTGCTCAGGATTTTTGACGAAGTGAAAAAGGTGCGTGTGACTGCGGGCAAATTTAAATTTGCACTGCACGCCAAACGTGTAATACCAGAGCACCCAACTGCGGCAGGTCAAACCCAGTTCCCGCTGAAAAATAAGTTTGAGTTCCGCAGCGAAATCATCTCCGATTGCCAGCCAGAAAGTGCCATCGGGTTTCAGCGCCCGCACAACACCGGCACCCCATTGCCGCGTCCAGGCCAGATAATCTTCGGCGGCCCGCTTATCTTCATATACGTCGTATTTATAGCCGATGTTAAACGGTGGATCCGCGAATACCAGATCAATACTTCCCTCAGCTATTTCAGAAAGGCCTTCAATGCAATCCCGCTGATACAGCTGATTTAAATCCAACATAGCATGCCCTTCCGATTATTATCGAGACGCACCATGATAATAAGGCTCGCAAGCAAGCCATGTTACCTTGCCGGAATCGCGATTCGCTCGCCGGCACGAAGCTTATTAGGACTGGATCCGATGATCCGGCGGTTGGCATCGTAAATTCTCTTCCACAGCGCCGGGTTATGATAAAACTTCCGGGCAATACCGGATAAATCTTCGCCGGCACGAACAACATATGTACGTCCGCCGTGCGCCGAGGACGAAAGGGTGTGACGCCGTACACTACGAAATTTGCGGGCCACCGCCGCGCGGCCATGGCGCGGGAGGCGAATCTTCTGGCCAATACGCATGCGTCGCGGATCAAGGCCGGGATTAGCCCGTTCCAGTGCATGAATCATGCGTTCACTGCCGTAGATACGGCGGGAAATTGTAGCGAGGGTATCACCCTTGCGAACAATGTATATGCCGCTGTGCGGGGCCGAAAGCGTAAGGGTCCGACTCCGTTGGCGATGACGCCGAGATCGCAACGTTACACCGGATGATGACCCGGTGGAGCCGGAATTCACCGGGGGAAAATTCAGCGTTGCATTGGCGTTGCTATTTCCAGCGGTGCCGCTGGAGCCTGTGTTACCGGTATTGCCGGCGCTTAAATTAGAATTATCTGTATCCGCCGTGGGAGTATTAAGCGATAAGGTCGCATTGGAATTATCCGTCGAGGCACCGGTCGGGCTGGTTGGACCAGCCGTGGGCGAAGTAGCGGTTGTTTGATCAAGCGCTGGTGCCGGCATAGACGTTGCAGTCTGATTGGCCAGACTCGGCATTGTCGCGGGCATGGAAGTTGCGGTGGTTGCGGGCAGCGAGATCAATCCCGGCTGAGGTTGACTCGGTTGGGTCATAGCCGGAGGCACGGGGCTGGATCCCGGAAGATTCGGCGACTCCACCAATGCCGGCTGAGCACTGGGCAGAGCGTTATTCTCCTCGGTCTGGCTCGATGAGTTATGGAATGCAAAGTAAATGATAACCAGTACAACGATGATCAGTACCGCGACCAGAGCGACTTTAGCGTCGGTTCGCATGGAAAAACTCCCGCAGGATGGTTGCGCACGGCTGGAAATTCCGGAAACCCGTCATATTAGCGCCAGCGGCAACCACTTCCTGACCGGTCCAGGCTGACTTGCACGCCGCTCCATGCGACAATACAGTTTCAGCGCCATATAGGTTACTACAGAGCAATGAATTCAACAAGGACACATGTTTATCCTGTTCGACATTATGGCAACGAGCTGCCGGAGGCAGGTTTTCCCTTGGATTCATGATGATGATGCGCACAGGAAGCATGATCGGCGGCAGTACCTGGCGGGGGAACATTGACTCCCATGGCCGTGACATCATGGATTGATTTGAAGAAAGCCACCGCCGCCACGCCAAAAAGCATCACCACCGCAAGGAAAAATCCCAGGCCCAAATGGGCCAGATTATGCACTTTTATGCCGGTGTTAATCTGCAGATGGCCGATGACCGGAAAAAGCAAACCCGTTACACCCACCACGGCAAAGCCAAATCCGCCCCATGTTAAGACCCGTCCGGACATTAATCGCGCGATCATCACCCGGGCATTTTCGCTGAATTTGCGTTTGGCCATCCATTGGCCGAACAAGCCTCCCACGAGTACCTGCATCACCATCGTGCCTAATCCAAAAAACATCCCCGGAACAAATCCAACCCACACATTGGGCATGTGCGGAGCCAGGGCCGTGTACACCAGAATGGCAAATGCTCCTGTCCCCCAACCGGCGATAAATCCATGTACCAGCGGCATCCACCAGGGAGCTGCCTGTGGATCCGCCGAGCCTTCCGGATGCAGCATGTTGTGCGTGTGCAGCAGGTGCCAGATTTTGCCACGCCGCAAAATATATATTCCCGAACCCGCCATCACGGTTCCCACAATGACATATACCGAATAATTGAACCAGTCGGCTCCGATAAACGCCATGACAGGCTTAACAAACAAGTAAGCCAATTCCGAGGCAATCGACCGTTGAACCGTAAATGCCAGAGAAAAAAGCAATCCCGCCCGCATGCCGCCTTTCCAACTGTAGCTGCCAACGCTATAGCTGAACGTGATCGGCCAGGTATGCTCATCAGGTGTAATGCCATGCACCATGCCCAGCAGAAAAGCTGTCGCCAAAATGGCCGCTACCGTCATCCCCATGCCACTGGGATTCCACAAATTGACATTCGCCAAGATCAACCCGGACATGGTTCCACCCTGCCAAAGCACCTTATTTACCACCGACATCTCTCCAGCGGACACGTTCCGCCGGAAACTTCCAGCCCCTAAGCCTTCACCGCCGCATGACGCCGTGCCAAATGCGAGGATAGCTTTCCGTGCGGCACATGCTGCCCGCACGTATCGCATTGATCGGCTTTTTCAAAGCAATCAGCACATAATAATTCGCCGGTCTTTTCAAATTCCGTCAGCCGAAGCTGATCCGGCTTGGGCATCGTTTTTACCAGCTTACGCAAGCGCGGCATCACCGGCAGCGCCGTATGGCAGCCGCCGCAGGTTGCAAATTCAAGCTGCTTAAGCAGCAGTTCAATTTCATGACTGCGATTGGCTGGAATGGTGCCTTTGCCTTCACACAACGGACACAAATGCCCAAGGTACGCATAGACGGCATCGCGAATCAATTCGCTTTTGTTTTTCACACTCGCCAAAAGCTCCGCGAGTTTCGCGTCCACCTTAAACGCCATGACCTGATCTTTCGGCATTTTGCCCGATTGTTGATTTTTGCGCATTTTATATTCCTTGCAAACGTCTGGCACGCACGCCCCGATACGCCCTGATGTGTGGATTATACAATGTATTACACCACGTTTGCAACCGTGTAATACTTCCTTATACGTATGCAGCCAATGCGTTGTTCACCATTAACCCCGCCCCTCGCACTTACCTTGTTGTCGCGGAACGCCGAACGGGTTGCACAATCGCTTGATTCGGCGCTATTTGCGGGAGCATTTTCGCCGATATGGCAAGTTTTACCTTGGACATCGACGGATCAAGGCGAATCGCATGGCGATAAAATTTTTCCGCATACTTCAAATGTCCCGCCAGATAACTCACATGCGCCAGTTCCATCCACCCGGCCGCAAAATCCGGCTTGATCTTCAAAGCCATTGCCAGATCACGGGCCGCCGGAGTATACGCCCGCAACGCTACAAGACAGTTCGCTGCGTTTGTCCATGCGTCCACCGAGCCTGGATCGTGCAGTAAATACCAGCCATAATAATGCAACGCGCGATGAAAGTGTCCCGTGACCATGTATCCGGCGGCTAAATTAAATACGACCGGCATAGAATGGCGGTGCATGGCGTTGGCGGCCACCAGTTGCGTCATCGCCAGGCCATATTCCTGCCGCTCCAGCAACGTGGCACCGTACAACGCCTTGACCATAAACGAATTCCGATTGTGTTCATAGACATAATGCCAGAGCGTATAATCCAAATCATAAAGCTTGCTTTGATTAAAGCTGATCCAGCCCAACACCACCAGCAGCATGGTTGCCACGGCCATGGTCACAACATGTTTCCATTGCCCCGCTTTATCCGCCGCCCAATAAATAAGCTCGCCGGCCAATACCAGCGGCCCGATGCACGCAAGATATTGATAATGATCGGCAACAAAACTGTAGAGTTGCGTATAAAACGTGATAAAGCCCAGCACCGGCCCGATGGTAATAAGATAAAACAACATCGCCGCCAT
>JAJZVR010000008.1:10088-36040 GCA_021847065.1 Planctomycetota bacterium
GAAAATAAAAAAAGCTCGACAGCAGGTTTTTAATTTCCGCCACCCACGCCACGGTCTCCACCTGCACCGGATGTATGGCAAATAACGCCGCCACCAACCACGCGGATCGCAATTCCAGCCTCCGCAGGATCAGCCACAGCAAAATCGCGTCGACCGCCTGAAACAATACATTTACCAGATGATAAGGCAGCGTTTGCAGGCCCCAGATATGGTATTCAATGGATAAGAGACTTAATGTCATTGGATAATATTGCGTCTCTCCCATGGCTTTCACGGAAAACCAGAATATTTCAAAACCCCGCCAGTGATGAATCAGTGGGTTGTTGGTCAGCCACGCGGCATCATCCCATAGAAATACACCGCGCCGCAACGGATAATAAACGGCCAGTGTCAGCAGCAGCAGGCTGCCGATTGCTAAAATATTTCTCCATTTTCTGTTTGCGATGGCGGCTTTTACAGCCGCTGCGGATTCGGGCGTTGAAGCCGCCGTCGCGGTGGGTTTATTTCGCTTCATTCAGTGCCCTTTATCGTCTTATTTACCAACATGTTGATTGAACTGCCGCTGCACCAGCAACTTCGCTATTGCCGTCTGCGCGGCAGCCTGCCGGGTTTGATGCAGGGCTAAATACGCCGCCGCCAAGGCCTGATGCGTTTGAATCCGCCACGGTTCCGGCGCTAAATGCTTACCCAGCGTGTGATGTTTAAGTCGCAACTCTCGGCCCAGGGCTAAAACCATCTCAAACTGCTTCGCGGCCAGTGCGGGCTGACCGTGTTGCAGCAACACCACGCCGTAGGCAAAATGCCCTTGGCCAAATTCAGGCGAGGCTTTCAGCGCCCGCTGAAAATAAGGAATTGCCTTTTGCCATTGTCCCAAACCGGCCAGACTTTCCGCCAGACCAAATAGCGCTTTGGTGTCCGCGGGTTCATATTTGATCGCCACCAAAAAGTGCGATACCGCCTGCTTGGGATGCCCCGCCTTGGCCAGCATCACCGCCAATTCCATTTGCAGATCAGCGGAGTGCGGCAAGAGCTTAACACCGTGTAAAAGATCCACATAGGCCTGTCGCCAATTGCCCACCTTTTCATAGCAATTAACCAGATGGGAAATAATCGGTGGCTGCCGCGCCGCTACCGCCAAAGACCGGCGATAATATGGAATGGCTTTGGCATACTGCCCGAGATGTCTGTATACATCACCCAAATTGGAATTGACAATTAAATTTTTACCCTGCGAAAGCTCATTGGCCCGCTGAAACAGCACCAATGCCGCCGAAACATGTCCTTTCCCGTATTCATGTACGCCCACGCGCTCCATGGCCAGCCAGCAATCCGGATTGCATTTGATGTTATGCGTCCAGACCCGCAGTGGTGGCGTATAAATTTCACTTTGTGCCCAGGTCATCGTCCCCAGGGCCAGCAATACCAGCGCCGAAACGGCCATACCAAGCCAACGCCCGATCCCACCATCCGTAACTGCCGCAACTGATGTCTCTTGCCCTTCCGTCGGCGGCACCATTTCCTCCGCGGCATTCTCCACGCTTCCCAAGCGGCTGAATATTCCGGCAGCCACCTCCGTGGCCAGGACAATAATCCCGATACACGCCAGGTACTGATAATGATCAGCTACAAAGGTATACATTTCCGTGTAAAAGGCAATGAATCCAAGCAATGGGGAAATCATCAGTCCATAAACACAAACCGCCGCGAATGCTCCACGCCCAATTTTATTTGATAACGCCAATAACACCAGCGGGATCGCAAAAGCGGTAATCGGAAATATCCATTCCCACGCCGCCACATGGCTTACATGCCAGCGTGGATAAACCGCCATCATCGGCCACGGCCAGAATAATTTGAATGGATAAAACCAGAGGTCTTTACCCGCAATGATCAAATGCTGGGCGATGGTAAATTGAAATCCGTGGCCTTTGGCACCCGCCTGCCCGTGCTCAATGTGAATGGTCATCAGCGCCGCCAGAAATCCAAAGATCATCCACGGAACCAACAGCAGAACATCGCGGGTCTTGATAGTTCCGCGTTTCCATACCAGTACAAACAGCAGCACCACGGGAACAATGCACGCATCGGTTTTCGAGCACAGCGCCAGGATAAATAACAGCGTTGCCAAAGCATACACGCGCCACTGACGCCCGGTTAAAAAAGGCGTATCCGCAACCCGATTACCCTGTAAATCCGCAAATCCAGTCCACGCCAGAATCGCGGGAAACAAAAACAGGGCCGAAAGCAGACTCTTCTGCTCCACAACCCAACCCACCGTTTCCACCTGTACCGGATGAATCGCCCATATCGCCGCCGCTATCCAGGCGCTGCGCAAGTTCAAGGCCTTAAGAATACGCCACAGAAATATGGCATCCACCGCCTGCATGATGATATTCAGCAGGTGATAGCCAAAGGCATTGCCGCCCCAGATATGCCATTGAATATTAAACGCCGTAAAGACCATCGGATAATATTGGATCGAGTCATGCGGATTAAACCAGATATTCCACAGGCCCCGCCAATGATGGACAAAATGATTATGTACCAGCCAGCCCCCATCATCCCAGATATACCCCGCTGTATGCAATGGCCAATACGCCACCAGTGCCAGCAGCAATATCGCCACCGCCCCAAGAAAATATCGGCCCGTTTCGGACAATGCCTGCGGCAATTTCGCCGCGCTGGCCGTGGCCTCGGACGGGCTTTTAGAATCAGTTGGTAGCGACGACAATTCAGACATAATCGCTATTTGAACATAACTTGCCCGGCATGGCAAAGAATCAAGGTAACGAATCAAGATAACCGGCGTGGCCATTTTTCCGGGCAGCGTGCCGCCGTGGCATTTCTTACATAGAGTTAGGAATTAGAAGACTTTGCGGATTTCAAGGTGGCCAAGAAACTCAAGTTCACGGGCGGCGGCTGCCGCCGAGGTTTTAGGTTACAGGTGACGGGTTACAGGTAGTTTTCATTTTTCAGTACCACGCCGGGGCGGGCGGCCGCTGCCGCAGAATAGGTGAATTTGGAACAGGTGATCAGGAGAGCACGCGGAGCGGGGGCGCGGGCCGTTCACTGCAACGAGCAATCCCGATACGCGATTTCAAATCGCATCGCGACTACGGCATCCATGCTGCAGCACAGCGCGGAGAATCTTCGCCGAGAGCGGGTCATGCTGCGCTCAAAAAAACCACTGATCACTGATCAATATTTTCGGAGGCGCAGGATTGCTGCGAATGCTTTAGATGGGTGCGTGCGGGGATATCGATTCCGATTAGGACAGTATCCTTCATTGGCTTCTATGGGTTTATACGCTGACGACGAGCGACAAGGCCCGTCGCGCAGGGTTTGCCTTAAACCGACCATCTGCCGCGTCGCACCGGCTCAATGGGTTTACGAACCCGGCCCGGCTTTCGTCGGCGGCTGTTTGCATCTGGCCGGTTTAAGGCCAATCAACCCGCATTTGTAGGCGTGACAGAGCACTGGAGACTTGGCTGATTCTGTCAAGGCCTTTTAGTTTTCCCTTTATTTGGTCTTTTTCGTCTTCGTGACGTTCTGGGACAGAACGATTTATTGGGAAATTTGATTAAGTCGGCTCCCGGAAATCCACGCAGTCCTGAAAACTAAAAGGCCCTGCTGATTCTGTCACAGACCCGCTTTGGTGGAACTTTTGGGCGCGTATTGGCGTATAATCAGAGCTTGCGGTACGATAATGAAACTGGTTTTAGCGTACTGGACCGTGACCATTTACAGGAGATTCGCGTGACGCGACAGAATATCATCGGAAAACTCACTCTGGCGGCTGGATTAGCGGTTGGAATCTCTATGGGTGTCATCGCGGGAAATATTTCCGCTGCGGTGACACTTCCCACAACGCCCTCCACCGGCGTAAAACCGGTGACGGCCCATTTGCCCGTGCTCAATCAGGGCATCCTCATGCCGCGGTCTCCGGCTCCCGGGAATCCCCCCATTGCCACAGTCAACGGCGTGGCCCTAAGCAAGGAGCATTTCCTTAATTCTCTCCTGCGCCTCAATGGCTTGGGACTGCTGGAAAAATGGATACAACTCACCGTCCTTAAACAGGCCTGTGTAAAGGCCGGCCTGCATGTTGGAAAAGCTCAAATTGATGCCGCCGAACAGGGTGTATTAAATCAATTGGCCGCCCAACACATTCCAGTCAAGCAACGCATTCCCGTTCTGGAAAAGTTACTGGCCCGCAAGGGCGAGTCACTGGCCGAATTCCGTATGGCACTCGCCCGGACAACCTATATGCTGGCTCTGGCCAAAGGGCATGTGCATATTACCGATGCCGATGTCGAATTGGCTTACAAATCCAATTTTGGCCCCAAGGTGGAAGTGCGCGATATTGTGGTTTCCACCTTTGATGATGCCGCAACCGTTCGTCATTTAATTATGGACAAGCACGAAAATCCGGCTCTGGTGGCGCAGCAGCACAGCATTAACACCCAAAATGCCGCCAATGGCGGGCTGGAAGTTATTCCCCTGGAAGACCAATCGCTTCCGAAAATCCTCCTGGATACCGCTGCGGAACTCAAGCCCAATGTGCTCTCCGCCGCTGTACCCATCAACGGTTCGCTGCATCTGCTGTGGCTGGTGAAAAAAGTCCCCGCTTCCACAATACCGCTCTCCAAGGTGAAAGTCGGTTTGAAGGCCGATTTGTTGAACCAGGGTGAATTGCAATGGGGGCAAATTGAATTGAACCGCCTGGTGGCGCAATCCAAAATTACGATTGCCAATCCGATTTTGAATCAGGAATTTGCGGCCCTGCGTGAAGCGTATGCCGAGCAGGCCCAGGCCATGCGCAATGAACAAAAAGCGCAGCAGAATAATGCGCCAGCCACGCCGGCGACCAAGCCGCATGGAAGTTCCGCCAAGTAAACCGGCGAATGCTTTTGTGCGGCGGAATGCTCGTCGTGCGGATTGTCTGACGTGTTATTCCTGTCAGGCAAGAGTTGGTTATAATACATAAAACAACCTGAAAAAATCGGCCGCAAAAAACGGATGGTTTTCAGGTGTTGCATTATGAGAGGAGCCGGACTATGGCCGGCGGAAATGATAAGCCTTTTACAATAGAAGTATCCTCGCGCATCAAGCGCTTGCCCCCGTATTTATTCGCCCGCATCAATGCTCTGAAAGCGGCGAAACGGCAGGCTGGCCATGATGTCATTGATCTGGGAATGGGCAATCCGATTGATCCATCTCCTGATTTTGTCATTGATAAGCTCGCGGAAGCGGCCCATGATGCCCGCAACCATCGCTATTCGGTAAGCGTGGGCCTGTATAATTTGCGCCGCGAAGTGGCCCGCAAATACAAACGCCGTTATGGCGTGGATCTGGACCCGGAAACGGAAGTTGTCGCCACGATCGGCTCCAAAGAAGGTTTCTCACACCTGATGCTGGCGCTGTTGGGGGCTGGTGACACGGTGGTGGTTGGTGATCCGGCCTATCCCATTCACGTTTACGCCGTGGCTCTCGCGGGTGGTAATGTCATAAGCGTGCCGCTGGGAAATGATGAAGCTTTTTTGCAGCGCATTGAACATGTTCTTAAGAATCTCTTTCCGCGTCCTAAGTTGCTGATACTTAATTATCCGCACAATCCATCGGCCATGACAGTGGATCGTCTGTTTTATGAACAGACCGTGGCGCTGGCAAAAAAATACAATGTGCTGGTGATCAGTGATTTTGCCTATGGTGAAACCTGCTTTGACAGTTATCAGGCTCCATCATTCCTGGCCACCCCCGGCGGCAAAGATGTGGGCGTGGAATTTTCCACCATGAGCAAGCCATATAACATGGCCGGCTGGCGCGTTGGATTCTGCTGTGGCAACAGCGAAATGGTGCGGGCCTTATCCACCATTAAAGGTTATTACGACTATGGCCATTTTGCTCCCATTCAGATCGCCAGCATTCTGGCTTTGCGCAATGGGGATGAATTTGTCCGGCAGCAGGCGGAAATTTATCAGAAGCGGCGCGATGTGCTGGTCTCCGGGCTGCGGAAAATCGGATGGGATGTTGAATCCCCGCGTGCCAGCATGTTTGTCTGGGCCAAAGTTGCTGATAAGCACCTGGCCGGTCAGGGCACCATTGACTTTTCACTGCGCCTACTTGATGAAGCCGATGTCGCCGTTGCGCCGGGCCGTGGCTTTGGTGATAATGGCGAAGGATTTGTCCGCATTGCGCTGGTGGAAAATGAATTGCGCATTAAACAGGCTCTGCGCCAGATGGATGCGTACCTGAATGGCAAAAAGAAAATTCAGCGACCCAATAAACTTATTGCCGGCACGGGGACACCGTCTGAAATAGACCCTTCCTCGGCCATCGCGCCTCAGGCGGAACACACGCTGGAGCACGATCATCCAAATGTTATTGGCGGCTGATATACCCCGGTAATCCTGCATGCAGCCGAGTGGTGACAACCTGCGGCCGTTGCGTCCGTCGACTGCACAAACCACCCGCATTGGAATAAACGCGGCAAAAACAGTGTCGGCATTTGGGTAATCCATTCCTGCCACCTACAATTTAATTATGAATACACCACTCACATGGCCAGACGTACTTGAGTTGCTGTCACAGCGGGCGCAAGGTGTTGATATCACCGGCCAATGGCCGCGCGAAAATATTGATGATTTATCACGTTGCGGAGCTTTGCGATGGTCGGTTCCAAAACAGTATGGCGGAACCGGCATGCCGCCGGTGCAACTGCATCGGCGTTATGAGCGCCTGGCATCAGCCTGCTTAAGTACGGCACTGATTCTTACCCAACGTGATGCGGCCCTGGAATTTCTTATCTGCGCCGCCAATAATCCGACGTGTGATCAGCATTGCCGGAAACTCCTTGCTCAACTGGCCGCTAATCAAATATTTGCCAGCATCGGCATTGCCCAACTGACCACTTCCGGGCAGCATCAAAACGGAGGCGTGATGGCGGTACCGCACGCCGACGGCTGGCGAATTTCCGGCATTATTCCGTGGTCTACCGGAGCCAATCACAGCCACTTCCTGATCGCCGGCGCTAAAACCCAATCGGGTAATCAACTCTTGTTTATTCTCAATATGAATCAGCCGGGGGTGCAGGTTCTTGCCGCGGCAAATATGGCCGTGCTGAATTCCAGTAATACCGCAGCCGTTAAACTTGATGGCGTTGTCATACGGCCTGAAGATATTCTCTCCGGCCCGTGTCCCAATGCCCTGGCGGTTCGCAATGAGTACCGCCGTTTTACACTCAATACCTGTGTTCTGCCTCTGGGAGTTGCGGCGGGCGCCTTACGCGACGCGCGGGAACTCGTGACGACGCGATCGGCCCGCTGCAAGGCCGTCATCAAAGAATTGCGGCGACAACATGCCGAACTTTCACGTCAGGTTTATACCCAGGGCGCCGATAAGGTGGAGGCGGACAGTGCCACTGAGCCGGCGGTACTGCGTGCGCAGTGTAATAATTTGTGCTACCGCTGTACGGCCGCATCATTGGAACTGGCCAAAGGTCGCGGCCTGATGATGGGGCATCCCGCGCAGAGACGCATGCGTGAAGCCATGTTTTTCTTCGTATGGTCCAGCGGTGCCAGTGTGATAGAAGAAACACTCGCCTGCCTGGCGGGCCCGTATTAATTATTGCAATTCAACGCGCCGCCGTTGCACCACCAGCGCGGCCAATGCAATTGCTCCAACGCCGACCAGCGCCAATGTGGGCGGGACGCGTAACGCGCTGGCCGGGATCGTTGTTGGTGCCGATGACGGTAAACTTCCCGTAAAGGATCCCGCGTCAATTTCCGCCCCGGAATTTTGGTTCAGGTTCGCGGCGATGATGGCCCCATCAACCTGTCCACTTTGGAAGTTGACCCTGCCGCTGGTTGCCATTAGTGTGCCGGTCAAGGCGACACCGCTGATTGTCACTGAATGCGCATTATAAAAATTCCAAAGCGTGCTGGCTGCGGTAAAACCGCTGATGCCGCCGGAGATATTCGCCGCAGATCCATCTACATTTACCAGCACCGTTGGTGTGGTTCCCGATGGCACAGAAAGTCTGATGGTGCTGATCCCGGCCAATTCGGTGGTTGTGATATCGAAAATATCCAGCGTTGAACTGCTGCCGGTCAGTGTCAGGGTGCTGTATTGGCTCAAGGCTGTGCCATTGGCGGTCAGTGCGGCCCAGGATGTTGCATCGGCGCCGAGCGTCGATTCTGCCCCCGAAAAATCAATCGGCAGTGTCGGATTACTGGCGGCTTTCGTATGTGCAATATATGACGGCCCGGAATAGGAAGCAGAATAAAATACGCCGCCGCTTACGCTTCCACCACCTTGGAGGCTTACGCTTTGTGCGGCCAGCGATCCATTAACCGTGGGAGTGGAATAGGTGGCGGAATTGCCCACAATGACATTTCCGTTGATTGTTGAGCTGTTCTGTGTATAGTTTCCTCCCACGATCAGCGCGTAATTGTTGCCTGCCGTCGCGGAATTAATGCTGTAGCCGCCGCTGAAATTTGCATCACCACCCACTGCTACGCTGCCCCATGTATCGGTTGCCGCGGTCATGTTTCCAAATACAAAGGCGCTGTAGCCATCCGCCGGGCCCAGCGTCGTTGACGCCATGGCCGACGCTGCCGTACGCAAAGAAATTCCAACAATGGCCATCGCCAGAATGTGCATTTTGCTTTTCACGTTTTATGATCTCCAAAAAATCTATACAAGTTTTATCGCTGGCCGCAAATACGTATGCCGCCGCGCTTTTTTAAATATTGCAGTCGCCCGGCATTTTTCCAATGTCGGCAAAACATACCAGCGGCAGTTCCAGACTTGGTACTGCTGGCCGCTGTATTCTCAATTGCATCTGCTGCCTGTTAATTCGACTTTTATGCCATCCGCGCATGAGTTTCTATGGATAAATTGACATTATCGGGCTGCGGCCAAAACAGGACCTGAAAAGCAAACCCAAACATAGTTGGCAACCCGGTGGTGGCAACCCCGGCTGTTGCGTCCGCCCCGCTGACTCTCCGCGCCTTTCCCAGTGAATAGCCCGGAGGCAGATGCCAACTGTCCTGGCAGCGCTTATTCCACCCGCGTTCCCCACCTGTAACGCCGCCTGTTATGTCTCACGCACCGCCGTTCGTTGATCCCGGTAACCCCCATCGTGGACTTGTTTGGACAAAGTTAATATAATCCATGGGATTTATCCGCGACTGAAGTCGGCGGTGAGGGTTGGGTGTATGCAATATTTTCTCGTGAGGCTTGTTTATCAACACCATGAAATTTGATTCATCCGAAAAACGTTCGGAGTTGCCGCCTGATACACTGTTTTCTCCTGAATCCGCCTCGTCGGCCGATCTGATCGCCGGCCCGGCTGCCGCGACGGAAGCAACCTCCGCAGATGATTCCGCAGGAACCGGGAAGCCGCGTCGTCGGCGCGGTGGCAGAGGGCGTGGTGGCCGGGGGCGCGGAAAGTCCGTTCGCCGCAAAGCTCCGGTACCCACCGCCGAACCAGTCGCCCCGACAGCACCGGCACCGGAGGCCAATGCGATTCTACCTGCGGTCTATCAGCCCGCAGATGCGCAGCAATTATTGCCTGAATCACCCGAATCGCGTGCGGTTGATCAACCGGTGCCGACAATTTCGCCTGCGGCAACTGAACATCGCCTTGAGCCCGGTACGCCGGAAGATCAACGCGCGACCCCGGCATCCGGGCCATCGACTCCCGTATCCGGTTCAACCGGCAGTGCCGGCTATTCCACCCAACGTCCCAACCCGGAGCGCCTCGTGGCTCGCGCCGCCCCCGGGCTGACACGGCATCCTGGCCGCCGATCTTTCAGTCAGGGAAAAGTGCGGCATCAATTCCGCCCTACCGGCACGTCGCGCAGCATCACTTCCAGCGGTATCTCTGATTCGCTTTTGTCGGATCTGGTGGCTCCGGCGTCCGTGCATCATCATGCCGGCAGACGACACGCCGATCCGGCCCGGCAACATCCGAAAGCGGAAATCGCACCTCCAGCTTCACCGGAACCGCAATCACCCGCGCCGCCGGAAACGCTTTCCGCCGAGCCGGTGGATTCAGATTTAGCCGCTCAAACCGATATAGAATCGCCGGAACTTGATCCGGTTGATGGCGAAGTTGAATCGCAAAAGCCCGTCGCCCGGAAGAAAGGCCCGCCCCGCATCATGCTGGTGAATGTGGCCGATTCCGAAGAAGTTCGCATCGCCATTGTTTCTCAGGGCGTGCTGGAAGAACTTTACACCGAACGCTCCAGCCATGATCTGCACGTTGGCAACATTTACAAGGGCCGCGTGACCAATGTTGAGCCCAGCATACAGGCGGCCTTTATTGATTTTGGAATCGGCAAAAATGGATTCCTGCATATAAGTGATCTGCATCCGCAATATTTTCCGCAGCACCATAAATCCACCGCCAAAATGCATGCCGCCGGCGCAAAAAAGGCTGATACTCCGCAATCCGCGGATGGTCAACAGGCCGTCGAGCCGGATGTTGCCGCCAATTTTGAAGAAATGGGAGGCGAGATAGATGAATTATTTGATGAAGATGCGGACATCCATGTGGATAACGACCACATAGCGCCCATGGAGCGTGTGGGCCGAAAAACCCCACGCCATTCGCGCCCGCCGATTCAGCAATGCCTGCGGCGCGGCCAGGAAATTATTGTTCAGGTAACGAAAGAAGGCATCGGCACGAAAGGCCCCACGCTGACGAGTTACATCAGTGTGCCGGGTCGATACCTGGTGATGATGCCCGGTATGAGCGCTTTGGGCGTATCGAGAAAAATCGCCGATGATGAACAGCGTCGGGCCATGAAACGCCTGTTACGCGAGCTGAATCCGCCGGAAAATCTCGGCTTTATTATCCGCACCGCCGGTATGGACCGCACCGCCCGTGAACTCCAGCAGGATCTGCATTTTCTTGTGCGCATCTGGAAGCGTATTACCCATCGCCTTGATACGCAGCGCACGCCCGCACTGCTTTACGAAGAAAGCGATCTGGTGATCCGCAGTATTCGCGATCTGGCCGTGCAGGAAATGAACCGCATTGTCGTTGATGAACCGGATGTCGCCGAGCGTGTACGTGATTTTCTTACCATCGCCAGTCCGGATTCCAGCATTGTTGAACTGTATCAGGATCCCATGCCGCTGTTTATCCGGTATGGCGTGGAACGGGAAATAGAAAAAATTAACAGCCGCCGCGTGGAAATGCCCAATGGTGGATCGCTGGTTATTGATTCCACCGAAGCTCTCGTGGCGGTGGATGTGAATTCCGGACGCTACCGCGAACAGCGCGATGCGGAACTTACCGCGTACAATATCAACAAAGAGGCCATTGTGGATTTGTGCCGCCAGTTGCGCTTACGCGATCTCGGCGGCGTGATTGTCATTGACTTTATTGACATGCGGGAAGATCGGCACAAGCGGGAAATTGAGCGTCTGCTGCGTGATGAATTGCGCAATGACCGCGCCAAAACCAAAGTGTTGCGCATGAGCCAGTTCTGTATGATTGAAATGACCCGCCAGCGTGTCAAGCCGAGCCTGAAGCGTGGCATTTACCAGGACTGCCCGCATTGCCGGGGTGCCGCGCTGATTAAAACACCCGAAAGTGTCACGCTGGACGTCATGCGGCGTTTGGCGGCGGCCACTTTGCATAAAGACATCGCCCGCATTGAATTGAAGGTATATCCCACGGTCGCAGGGTATCTGCTGAATAAAAAACGCCGTGAACTTGTGGCCATGGAAGACCGCACGGAGAAAAAAATTGTCATTACACCGGACTCCGCATTGCCGGATGATTCCGTGCTTATTGAAGCCTATGACATTCGCGGAAATTTAATCAACATCGCCGTGTGAGATTTTGACACGGTGGTCATTATTCCGCTTCCGATTGATCCACACGTCTGATTTTCGCGCCCAGGCTGTTGAGGCGTTCTTCAATTTTTTCATAGCCGCGATCAATGTGATACACTCGGTTAATGGTAGTTGTGCCGCGCGCCGCCAGTCCCGCCAGCACCAGAGCCGCTGAAGCCCGCAAATCACTGGCCATTACCGGCGCTCCAATGAGCTGCTGTTCGCCTTCAATAATTACCGTGGCTCCCTCGCGGTGCATCCGCGCGCCGAGGCGCGTTAATTCCGCAACGTGCATAAACCGATCTGGAAAAATCTTTTCCGAAACAATGCTGTTGCCGTTGGCCATCGACAGCAGCGCCATAAACTGCGCCTGCAAATCGGTGGGAAAACCGGGATAGGGTTGCGTGGTAATAATCGCCGCTTCCAGCCTTCGCGCGGACGCGACGGTGATGCCGCCGCCGCTTCTTTCCACAATAACGCCGATGCTGCGCAGCTTATCCACCGCCGCCATTAAATGATCAATACGGACGTTATCAAGATTCAATTCGCCATTGGAAATCGCCGCCGCCACCATAAAGGTGCCCGCTTCAATACGATCCGGGATAATCCGGTGCTCTGCGCCATGCAGAGCGGCAACACCTTCTACAGTAATCCGCGGTGTCCCGTGCCCGGTAATGTTGGCCCCCATGACATTGAGATAATTGGCCAGGTCCACAATTTCCGGTTCACAAGCCGCACATTCAATGACCGTTGTGCCTTCCGCCAGTGTCGCAGCGCTCATCACGTTGGCCGTGCCCAAAACAGTCGAGCCAAAATTTCCGCCCAGAAATACTTCCGCGCCGTGAAGCTTGCTGGCATGGGCAATAATATCCCCACCTTCGAGCTCAATGGTTGCTCCCAAGGCCCGCAGGCCGCGCAGGTGGATATCCACCGGACGGTCTCCAATGGCGCAGCCCCCCGGCATGGAAACCCGTACATGCCCGCGCTTCGCCAACAGCGGGCCTAATACACATATACTGGCCCGCATTTTTCGTACGACATCATACGGCGCATGGGAGCTATTTTCGTCAATAACCTCAATTTCCAGCTTGCCATCGGCTCGCCGCTCCACGCGACAACCCAGGAGCTTGAGCAATTCAATCTGACTGCGGATATCCTGTAAATTAGGAATGTCTTCAATGAGCGATTTGCCGCCCGCCAGCAGCGCCGCCGCCATCACAGGCAATGCCGCATTTTTTGAACCGGCAATCCGCAGGCTCCCACGCAGACGCGAACCACCTTCAATGACAAATGAATCCATAGGGCAAATCCTCCATGATTTGTACGCAGCCGATGCAGGGGCTTCCGCAGGCGTCCTGATCCATCAGACTCATGACGTGTAATTATACCGCGCGTTATTTTAACGCGATATGGCGCAATATTAATTTGCCATTGAGCACCGCCTGCCCCGACATAAAATCTGTGCCATAATATGTGTTTGATTGTGAATCGCAGCCTCTGGTTCAGTCCGCAGGGGACGCGTGGGAGGGTTCGACTGCCGGGCGGCGTGGTGGCATGGGCTGGCGGGATTGAGGCCAGATGCAACGCATGATGGTTCCTTTGCCGGTTTGGCTGTGCAGTTCAACCACGCCCCCCATGGCGGCGACCGCATGTTTTACAATGGCCAGCCCCAGACCGGTTCCCCGATCGGCACCGCCGCGACTGCGATTGACGGTATAAAATCGTTCAAAGACGCGGTGAATATCTTCCGGCGGAATGCCGCAGCCGGTATCCTCGACTTCCAGAATCATCATGTCTTCCGTGGCATTGGGATCGAACGCGTCGGATTTGATCGCGGCATTCCGCATGGGTCGGGTTTGGCGCAGCCAGCGGACTTGTATAAATCCGGCGGAGGTGAATTTTAAACTGTTATCGATAAGATTTTTCAGAATCAGCATGACCAGGCGTTCATCCCCCTGCATAATCCGGGCGTCGGGGGCAATTTCAAAACGTAATTCCAGATGCTTTTCAGTCGCCATGCTTTTGAACATGCCGGAAATTAATTCGCGCACTTCATCGAGCTTGATCGGCTCATAACGCACCACTGCGCGCGGGTCTTCCGTGCGCGACAAATCCAGCAGGTCCTGCACCAGAAGCTGCAAGCGCAGAACATGGCCGCCGACAATATCCAGACAGCGTTTGAGTGTGACATGATCTTCATATCCGGCTTCGTTAATGGTTTCCACGGCGGCACGGATGCTGGCCAGGGGAGTGCGGAGTTCATGGCTGGCATTGGCGGCGAAATCCGCCTTGATCTGAACATTTTGCAGTAATTCTGTTTGATCCTGCAACAGCAGCAGAACTCCGCGCGGCTGAAGTCCTGGTGAAATGGGGGCAGCGGTAATCTGCAACACGCGCGGACGTGAAAAGATCGCCAGACGAATCTGCCGGGAAACCGGGGTGCCACTGCGCAAGGCGATGCGGGTGATATCCTGCACCGGGGCCTGAGCGGCAAAATCGCGCAAACTGGCCTGTGAATCCGGATCAGCCGGGGTAATGAGCAGTTCGACAGCGCGACGATTGGAAAGCACGGGAACACCGGCAGGATCAAGAATAATAACCGGATCGTTGAGGCAGGCCAGGAGAGTTTGCAGATAACTGCTTTGCACCAGCAGTTCACGGCGTTCAGTTTCCGAGGCGTTGGCAAGGCTTTGAATTTCGCGAACCAGGCGTTCGAGATGCGCGTGGGCCAGGACAATTGGCGGGCGCTGCGGCTCACCCATGCGCCGCACGCGCAGCCAGCGGATAATGTCTTTAACCATGCGATAACGTTGGATCAGCACCAGCAACAGGGCCACTGTGCTGGCCGCCAGAATGGCCACAAGAACCGCCAGTACGGCGGCCTGAGTTGAATGCGTACCGGGTACGCGGAATTCCGCAAGGATGGCGGGTGCGAGCATCTGGAGTCCATATATCATAAGAGCAAATCATCGCAGGAAAGACGCCGGACGCAAGAAGCAACAGGCTGCGGGCTACAGAGGTGTAATGCGTCACCACACCGGATTCTGGTGCGTACAGAGATATTGGCCCGTCAGATGCCACCTTCATCTTTGGTTTCCAGGAGTTTGTACCCCACACCGCGGACGGTGTGGATCATCCATTGATAATCGCCGAGCTTCTTTCGCACTGCGGTTACATGCACATCAATGGCGCGATCTGTAACATACACTTCCGAACCCATGACGCGATCTGTAAGTTGATCCCGTGACAGTACGCGCCCACGCGCCAGAGCCAGGGCGGTAAGGAGTTTGAATTCAGTAGGCGTAACGGTAATGGGTCGGCCTTCCAGGGTGACTTCATGCCGGGCTTCATCAATAACCATCGGGCCATTGCTTAGAATCTGCTGGCCCGCTTCAGCGGTGGCGGCTTTTCGCCGCAGCACCGCGGCGATCCGGGCCATGAGCACCTTCATGGAAAATGGTTTTGTGACGTAATCATCGGCCCCCAGTGAAAGGCCCACGATAATATCGGTTTCTTCGCCTCGGGCGGTGAGCATAAGCACGGGAATATTGGCGGTTTGCGGGTCGCCCTTGAGGCGCGTGGCCACTTCCTGACCGGTCAGGCCGGGCATCATCAAGTCCAGGAGAATTAAATCCGGCGCGAGCTTACGGGCCATTTCCAGCCCGACTTTGCCATCATGCGCGGTAACGGCTTCGTAGCCCTGCCGCAGCAGATTCATCCCGATAAGATCAACGAGATCGCGCTCATCATCAACGACCAGTATTTTTTTCTTCCGAGCCATAAAACTCCATTCCCCTGAACCACAGTCTTATTTTACCCCACCTTGCCCGCCGGGACACCACCCGTCAAGGCCTTGGCGACAGGATTAACACAAACTTATCAAATACTTAATAATCCGCTACCATCCTCGGCGGATCGGCCGCAGACTGGCCGCAGCCACGGATCGCCGGTATCTTGATGGGTTATGCGAATTGCTCTGGCACCTAATTTGGATAAATCGGACGCGGTGGCGGCGGCGCAGGCGCTGTTAGCGATGATGCGCGATGCAGGCGGTCATGCACATGATGTGCGGATGATGCCGACGATTTCCCGGCCCGCATTTGATGCCTTTGATCCGGATATTCTAATATTGCTGGGGGGCGACGGGACAATATTACAAGCGGCCCGATTTATCAGCGGCATGAGGGCGGCTCTGGTGGGCATTAACTTCGGGAAACTGGGATATCTGGCATCGTTTACGGTAGATGAATTCCAGGCACAGTTACCGCAGATACTCGGCGGAGAATTAAAAATTTCGCAGCGACTGATGCTGGACGGGGCCATATACAATGCGCCGGACAATTTCGATGGCCCGGAGCGGCAGCAGAAGGATTTGCGGATGGAACCGGCATTTCAATGTGCGGCCCTGAATGATGTGGTCATCAACGCGGGCATACCCTTTCGAATGGTACAATTAACGATCACCATTAATGGCCATGACACAACCACCTTTCGCGGAGACGGATTGATTGTTTCAACGTCATCAGGATCTACAGGCTACAACCTGTCCGCAGGCGGCCCGCTGATTTCCCCGGATCTTAATGCCCTGGTCATTACCCCGATTTGTCCGCACTCGCTGTCATTTCGTCCGGTGGTGGTGCCGGATGATACCGAGATACGCATCACGCCGATACGGGTAAATCCGGGAACACATGTCAGTTTTGACGGGCAGGTAAGTCAGCCGCTGGTGGCAGGACAGTATATGGTGGTGCGGCGGGCAGAAAAGCCGTTGCGACTGGTGGAAAATCCAGCCATGAGCCATTGGCGGATGCTGGCCAGTAAATTGCATTGGGCGCAAAGCCCGCGGGCGTAGAAGCCGTTTTCACTGATCACGGATCAATACTTTTACTTGCGCCGCCGCAGCGCTCCAAACATTTTAAGTGTCGCGCAGTCCCGGCGCGCCGGGACCTCATTAAGGCGAAGTCGTCTCATTGTTCATTATTCATTGAGCGCAGCGCCGCAATACTGATAAATACTGAAAGTGGTGTGTCGGGACTCGGTTTTGGCCTTGCGCCAAAACGGAGAGAGCGGGATTCTCGATCCGTTGTATTTTCCCCTGTGGCGAAGTCAATAATACTGCGAAAACATTGCGTTTTGCAAGCGATCGGATTTTTATTTTCTCATGGCGTTGCAGGCTGTCGCAATATCAAACGCCACAAAAACGCCACAAGGGAGTTCTCTGGGCCATTCCGAATTTCTTGGTGTGAAGTCGGTTTGTTCTGCAACCGTGAGGATTGAATCCGGCTATCATGTTCGCTTGTTCCGACGAGGAAGAGCCTATGCCGATTGCTTCCACCACGGTGCTGAATCTGGTTGACGCCATGGCCAGTACGCTGGGGCAGGCTATGCAGTTGGCGCGAACGCGATTGGCTTCCGTCATCTCGCCGATTATGCGATTGTATCCAGTACATTATTTTATGGGTGCGGGACCGAGCCGCGATAACTGCCGAAATTCCGAAGCAGGGCCCCAATCCGTCTGGCACTTAAGCTTAACCAGATCGTAGCAAGCGCGATACCGACGTACGCCAGCCGAGAAAATCTTCGGTTCCGTTCGCGCTTGGCAGCGTCGAGTCTTTGGGCGCTTATCGCCGAGGCCCGCGCGAGCAACGCGACGCGCATCCAACTGGTGACCAATCGGTGCGACTGGTCTCGCCCTGCATGGCCCCCGCCGATCCCCGCCTGGGCCTCAGAAAGTCGGCGCATGGAAGCTTGGTCCGCTGCGGCAGCTCGCTCGACGCGGATCTCACTGGGATAAAACCAGAAGGCTAGATCGAGCACCACAGCGAATGCCACGGCGGTAAAAAGTAAAAAGAGCCAGCGCCAGCTTCTTTTGGAGAAAAATAGGAGCGACCAATGGGCACGCGTCCCAGCAGCGCCGTGGGGCTGATGGTGCCGAGCCAACAGCGCCCACATTATCCAGATGGAGGTCGCTTGCAGGCCCAGCCAAAGGACGCCGCAAACGGCGGCCAGCGGATTTAAGTGCCCGTACGGCAAAAGGATGTCACGAATGAACAATCGCGTCTGGCCCCGGAACAGCATGGAAACACTCGCGTCCGAGTCGGAGATCGTCAATACACCCAATAAGTAAGTGGAGGACAGGGAAAAATAGGTGGAAAGCATGGCAGCGCAAATGCGGGGATGGCGCTGTTGCAACTGCGTTGCCGTGCGGCGAAAAGGTGGAACCACCGCCATCGCAAATGCAACCAATACCGCGCAGGCAAGCAACCAGAAGACCGGCCAAAGAAGAATTGCCGCGTCGTGGCTTGCCGAAGTTGCGCCGACGGCCAGTGGGGCCACATACCTACCTGCTGGTAATGCTCCGGTTGGGCCGGGCGACGCCAAAAGCCAAATGCCGTTCATAGAGGAGCCCTCTTAACAGCCGCACCGGCAGTGATCCATGGACGAACCATAGCTCCGAAGCGCGGCCGCCACTCGAGCCGCGTACAGCTCCCTTGTCATTGGTGTGATAAATTGTGACAATGGTCCGCCGCCGTCATAGGCCGCTGACATCGCCCCATTAATTGCAGACAGTACGTCGTACGCAGCGGCAAGGCCCGGTGAGGTTGCGCCCAATGCACTTGAAAAGGTGGAGTTGAATGCCGAAGAAAGAGCATCCGCTTGGCTACCAAAGATGTTATAGGATGCTAGCACCGAGGCGGCTGCGCCGATCGCCGTCGCTGCGACACTGCTGGCCTCCATCGCGGAAACCGCGCCAGAAACGGAATAAGACTCGCTCGCTCCTTGGTACGCGGCCTCGAATAATGGACCCGCCCCACGAAAACCGCCAAGAGTCTGCATCGCCTGGCGGGCATCGTATAACGCGCCCCCTGCCTTAAGGATATCCCCTGCGATTCCGCTGGCAGTGCCAACCACCGCCGTGTCGGTCATTTGGTTAAGCTGGCCCAATGCGTTCTCGTCAAGCGCAAGCTGAGATCCTGCGATTTCGTCGCGGCTTACGTCGTTCAAGAACTGATTTCTGGCCTTGGATAGCGCGTTCTCGAGGGCGTTTAATGCATTCTTTGAACACCTACATAGCCCCCATGGATCCGTCGCGTTCACGGGATTCCCCATCACAAATTGATACGTATTGGCACCGTTGATATAGCCTGCGGGGTCTTGATTTATCCAGCGGCCAAGCGACGGATCGTAGTTCCGATTTCTTGCGTAATATAATCCTGTCACAGGATCAAGCGCCATGCCTTGGTAGAGATTATCCACTAACGGTTGCGTGCCCGTGGGTGGCGTTGTCCAGTCGGCGTTCAATACGGTGATCGTGCCATAGGGAGAATAAACGTACCGCTGCGTGACGCCCCAAGTGCCGGTGGTGCCGTTGTAACCTACAATCGCCGTGGTATCCCAGTTGGCATCCTGCTGGAAATAAATGCGCGAATTCGGCTGGATTACACCGCCGGAATAGGCGTCCTGCAGTACCGCCGCATTGACATACGCCGCGCTCCACACCGTCTGGCTTGTAACATTGCCGTTGGCCGTGCCGTTGGTTCTTGTCTTGATGAGTTGTTGAATCCCATCCCCTGCCCCCAAATCGCTGGATGAAATCCCGGCGCGCTGGGACCACTGCGAATCGTAATAAATATAATTCACGGTTCCCGCCGCGATAGAGCCTGTCCCGATATCCACAACATTCGAACCGTTATCGGGATTGCCGCCAAGGGGATAGGATTCGGTGACGCGGTACCCCAGCCGATTTTCACCACGAAGGCTCACGAAGATATCCACAGATTGCTCAGATTCCGCAGATTTTCGGGCAACAAAAAGCGAACGAGAATCAACGCACAACAACCGATTTTGAACCACAGAGGTAGCTGAGGAAACGGAGGTTCTGCGACGGCGGTGTTTGACGCTGAGCTTGGTTCCCCAAATTTTTTCCTCTGTTGCGACCATGGATTACCCGCAAACAACATTCAGCCAATGACGAAATTCTACCCCCTCCGACGCGGATCGCAAAGCGAATTCACGGAAGCTGCCACCTACTTATTGATTCACGGCCCGCCATTTTTATGCCCGCCCTTGGAATCGGTGGGTGTCACCATTTCGTGTCCCTACACGTCGCACGCTTCACACATTCAACCCGAATGTTGAGAACCACAATGCGAAGTCATAGAAGTGTACGCACCACACGCCGAACGCGGCCAGCCCAAGCAGCAGAGCAAGCCCGGACCACTTTCGCCAACCTGACGGCAGCGAAAGACACGGTATCCCCAAAGCGACGACGCAAGCCCATAAATTTCCGACCAGAACGAGCCCCAGCAATGACGCTGCAAACGCCAGCAGCCACTCTCGTATGCCCGGCGACGGAACGCTTCCAATGTTCCCGTAGGGAGTCCATAGAAGCGCCGCTACGTCAAGAGCACTAAAGACAGCGACCGAAAGCGTAATTCCCGATATTGACCAGGCGGTCCGCCCGATGTGGAGCGGCCCCTGATCTCCGGAGCCGCCTTGGCCTTGAAAGTTTGCTCCCATTGCCATTCCAATAACATAACCGAACGTGCCGGAAATCGCCCCGGTCAACAGTGAAAGTAGGAGCAGGCTCACCGCGTACGTGATAACCGCAGCCACTAGTTCGCCTTCGTGATCACCCCCGCACGAGAAAGCGCCAAAGACGGCGATCCCAATACAGAATAAAAACGCCGAGATCGACTCTGCTGCCAATACCTTCAATACGGTGGATACACCAAGCGAAACGAATCCACGTCGCATCCGACCAGTTTCACGGCTGGATCGGATGGCAAGGTATACCACCGCTCCGGGCGCAAAAACACCCGAATCGAGTACGATCAGCGGCAAGTTAGGGAATACGCGGAAATGAAGATTCCGTAGAAGCCAATAATCTGAGAAAAAGATCGCCGCCGCCGGTACCCATGTACCAAATAGGTAAAGGCAATAACTGGAGAAGAGATTGGCAAATTTTGAGGGCATCAAAATGGCACCGCTTCCTTATTCCTGATTCGCGGCAGGTGGACATCGATGAGCCTCCGCTCCACTCCTTCCACGCTTCCGAGCCGTGGGAGACACTCCACCTTTCCACATCGAGAAACGTCGTCGCGGCCGGGAGAGACCAGTTGGTGCCATCCTTCGCCGCGTTCCCACCCTGGGATCAGCCAACCACGACCGCGACGCAAATCAGCTCGCACGCAACGAAAAACGCTCACCAAAGCCCCAAGTTCTGTCCGTTTGGCAAAATGCCCGGCCCTGGTGGGTTCGGGGAGTAATAATCAGCGTTTGGCGTTGCCGGTGGCGAGGGCGCATCCTTACAATGCGATGGTGGCGATACAGGCGGCGGTGTTCCCGGCAACGGATGGCTCACAATATATTTAATCGCCCCAATGACTGCCCCCGCCACCCCGGCCCCAAGCGTCGTATACGCCTGTGCTTTAGGGGACATATCTTCGCCTGAAGCATTCATGGCCTCGTGCGTCTGACCCATCTGCTGCCCAGCACCATTCAGCATGGCTTGGCCAAGTCCGCCCACCCACGAGGGCGGCGGCGTGGGTCCCTGCGGAACGGTGTATCCCGTCGCACCGTAGGACGCATCAAAGCCCGGATCTAATCCCCACGGATCCACGTTCCCTACCGGATTACTCATCACAAACTGATACGTATTGGCACCGTTGATGTATCGCAATGGGTCTTGTGATGTCCACGTACCCAGCAATGGCGAATAATTGCGATTGCGCTCATAATACAGGCCCGTCACGGAATCCAAGGTCATGCCCTGATAAAGATTATTCACCAGCGGCTGTGTGCCGGAAGCTGGGGTGCTCCAATCCGCATTCAACACGGTGATGGTGCCATACGGTGAATAAACGTACCGCTGCGTGACGCCCCACGTTCCGCTGGTGGCGTTGTAGCCAACGATTGCCGTGGTATCCCAGTTGGCATCCTGCTGGAAATAAATGCGCGAATTTGGTTGGATTACACCGCCGGAATAGGCGTCCTGTAGTACCGCCGCATTGACATACGCTGCACTCCAGACCGTTTGCGATGTAACATTGCTGTTGGCCGTGCCACCGGTACGGGTTTCAATTGCCTGCCAACTGGAATCGTAATAGATGTAATTGGTTGTGTCCGCGGCCACACCATTTCCCCCGACGGGATACGTTTCACTGATTCTGTAGCCCCGCGCATCATACGAATATTGGGCAATCACCGCCCCAGCGGAATTCTTCACCGCCACAAGTTGATTCCACGCATTGTACACAAGCGTGTTGCCATTCTGATCGGTAGTCATGTTGCCGTTGGCATCATACGCGGGTGTACCAGTTGTCCCGGAGATCGATGTAATCTGATTCTGGGCATTGGCGGTTCTGGTCTGCGTGGTGCCGTTGCTGGTGAAGCTTGTCTCCCGATAGGCCGCTCCTTCGGACAATCGGGATTTCGGCTCCTGCCTCAACAATACGTAGTCGGTGTCCAAAGTCCAGCTTTGATTGGCTACGCCGCCAAGCGTATTTGCCGTTAGGCGATTGAGCGGATCATAAGAGAAGGATTGCGAATGCTTTTTTTCACCACGGGAAACAACGGGATCCACAACAGAAGCGGAGGCGGCGGAGGTTCCACGGCGGCGGCCCGATTTACCAGCCGCCTCGGTTTCCAACATTGTTTCATTTGTTGCGACCATGGATTACCTGCAAACAACATTCAGCCAATGACGAAATTCTACCCCGCCTGATGCGGATCGCAAAGCGAATTCACGGAAGCTGCCACCTACTTATTGATTCACGGCCCGCAGTCTTTTACCCGCCTTTGCGACCAGTGAGTGTCAACACTTTCACGTTCCTATTTTTTTGTTCCAACCGGCGCAAGCTTTTGCAATTCTTCCAGCCCCTGTTTCCCATGCGGGTCGCCTGCCGCAGCCGCTTTCGCAAACCACTTTCTCGCTTTGACAATATCCCTCGGAACACCCCGGCCCAGCATGTACGCCCTCCCCAAGTCGGCCTCTGCTGGAGCGTAGCCCTGCCGAGCGGATTTACGAAACCACTCCGCAGCGGTGCCAAAGTTCTGCACCGTGCCAAACCCGTGCCAGTAACAGACACCGACATTAGCCCGAGCCGCAGCGTACCCCCCCTTGGCAGATTCACGGAACAGCCGAAAGGCCTTGCCAATATCACGGGGAACTCCCCAGCCATGGAGGTACAACACCCCCAGACTATTATCTGCGACGGAGTCGCCATGCGCCGCCGCTTTAAAAGCCCATTTCGCTGATTTTTTGTAATCTTTAGGCACGCCGTCGCCCTTACCGTATAACATAGCAAGGTTGCTCTCGGCCCGCGGATATCCCTGCTTGGCGGCCATGCGGTACCATTTCGCAGCCGCCGAGAAATTCTGCGGAACACCGGTCCCGTGATCGTACAGCACGCCCAAATTATACTCCGCGTTGGCGAACCCCTGGCCAGCGGCCGCGTGAAACAAGCCAAAGGCCTTGCGGAAATCACGCCGAACGCCCCACCCGTGCGAGTACAGCATACCTAGATTGTTTTCCGCGTTTACCTCCCCTTCCTTCGCGGCTTTAGTCAAAAATACCCGAGCCTGTTCATAATTTCGAGGAACACCCCATCCCCTAAGGTAAAGCACTCCAACGTCGTTTTCGCCTCCGGGGTCTCCCCCACCCGCAGCCTTTTCCGCCCAAAAGAGAGCCTTACTAAAATCCTTCGGAACGCCCCGCCCTATCATGTAAAGGCTCGCGAGATAACCGTCTGCCGGCACCCATCCCTCATCAGCCGCAGAACGATACCACTTGGCTGTTTTAGCGTAGTTCCGCGACACACCGCGCCCGAGATAATAAGCCTCCCCCAACATAACTTGCGCGTTCGCGTCGCCCCGGCGGGCGGCGCTGCGCAAGCGACTGATCTCTGCATGCCGCTGAATTTCCGCATTCCAAACAGGAAAGTATTTGAATGCAACGAAACCCAGCACCAATAGTACCGTTGCAATGACTATCATTAATATCTGGGTTGGACGGATTTTCATCGTATCATAACCCGCTAAACTCGGCACGCTATCGCGTAAAATGCAGTTGCATGAGGGTGCGTGACACTTTATGCGGCCCTGCGGGTGCCCAGTGAGGAACGGTTTGCCCAGTAGCGTTCCCACCGTTGGTCTTGGCTCATCCACATGGCACGCAAGGCCAATATACATTCCACGCCCGGGATGTTCCAGAACTGGTCGGTTCCCTTGACGCGTTTACTGAACCCTTTGACGCCGGATTCCGTGTTACCCGAATCCCGGCGCGCCGGGACCAGCCTTTCTTCCGGTACACATCGTACCGCATACTTTCGCCCACGAGCAACTGCGCGTCCTTCCCGCCAACTCCACCAAGCCCAGTTCATGGTGGAGATATTCCACCGTGTAAAACCGGGCCCGGCGGTTCGGCGTTTTGTGCTTCGCACGCAGCCACTGTCGGAGCCTGTGCCGGGCGTGGGCGTCCACACTCCGGCAGGCTTTACTCACCGGTCCCAGCCGAAAGTAATTCGCCCATCCTACCTCCATGCGGTTCAGATCGGCAATCACTTCCTCGGGGTCGGAGCTTACGTTAATGGAATTCGTGCCTATCCCTATTATTTTAACCTCGGGCGCTCAGTATCTGCGCCCACTGTCCAGCCAAATTTGTCCTTGAAGTCCAGGAAGCATTCTTTACATATCCAGTGATATCGATCCTTGGTCATATACCCTTCCGTAAAGTCACCGCCATGTATCGCAAATTTGCGCCAACAGAATGAGCAGTGGTCGTGGTCCCATCCCTCACGGTACGGGCTGTAGGTCGCCCAGAAGAGAACCACACCCTTTAGGTATCGCTTTTGCCCTCGAAGACGCCAATCGTTCATGTTAATGCTCTTTTTTTTTGAGGACAACAGCGCCATCGGGCGACATAATCCTGGAATAGGTACCGTCGGGGGCAACGAAGTCCCAGTGCGGCCCAATGGGGTACGAATGGTTGATGTCCGGGTGGTAGCTCTCGCCCGGGCCTGGATTGTAGTAGCAACCTTTTACATCTTCCGGTGGTGTGCTTCCAGGAGGTCCGCGCCATTCCATCCAATATGTTGAATCCTGAAACCTGTGGGATGTCACCCTTTTACCTCCCAAAAGGGTATAGGCGCGGATGAGCAGTACGTAACAGAGAAACCCGATAAATATGGATATTTGAAGTACCGTTGTAGTCGAATGTTCGCCAGGTGGTATTATCGGTTCTGCATGTGGCGAAAAATATATGATCTCGTCAAGTAACGCGAAGAGTGCATACCAACTCGTCGCAAAAAAAAGACCGAAGCGAAGCAAACGGAAGGGTGGAATCCCTTGAAACGCGGTGAGAACAAGAATAAACCATGAAGGGCTAGCAAGAACAATCACAAACCATATTGAAATTTTAATTTGTGTTAACTGTCCGTAAAATAATACTTCCGCAGTTTCACAAACCATGAGAACAAGGCTGGCAAAAAGCAACTTTGTTTGCATATTTTTCATTTTTTAACGAACACCCTTAGCAATCAGGCTTCATAAGCCGCTGTACCTATATGGGGAATGCTTATGAGACCATTGGCTTAAATACGGCGGGCGCGAAACCGCTACCATTTGCATGTGCCGCCGCCACTGCTGCCGCCCTGGCTACCATCATTAGGCAAGTGTGGTATGCCAGTACCAATTAAGGTGAGTATACCAGAACCAGACTGCGGGGTCGGTGCCGTACTTATCCATTTACCGATGCTGCCACCGGGGAAGTTAGGGTCATAACTTTGATTCATGTCGCCGAATGGGTTCCAAGAAGGCGGAACTGCACTGGTTTGGCCAGACACGCCCTGCGCTATTGCCCTTCCACCGCCAAACGCACCAACGGCAAGACCACCAGCCATATTTCCCGCGGTATAAGCAAGTCCATTCCAATTGCCGGTTTGGACGTCGCTAACGGCGTTTGCAGTTGCAAAACCGGCGCTAAGGGCCAGTGCAAAAACAATTTCGTGTTTTTTGGTGAAAAAGGGGGTATGATTGTCGGCGTCAATGGATTGACGAGGAGTATCAGAAGATGCAGGAAGCATCCATTCACCGTTGTCAATGTT
>JAJZVR010000197.1 GCA_021847065.1 Planctomycetota bacterium
TGTAGCTTCCGGTCGCAACGCCGGCGGTGTCAAAGAACGTGAAATTGGACGCCGCCATGCCCGCATTGGCAGGATTGGGTTCAAAGGCATTTGGGGTGGTGCTGCTGACCGATGCCTCCACCTGCGCCACCGTCACACCCGCCCCATTCAAGTTCGGAATCATCTGCTGCATCTGCGTTACACCCACCTCATCCATAATGGATGTTGCTTGCGCTGTACCAGCGACCGCCATCATGGCCGCCGCCGCCGCGATGATGGCGCATTTCATTTCCAACGATCCGCCGGTCTGGGACCGGGGAAGCAATCCCCTGCTTCTGTGTTGTGTAGTAATATTTTCATGTATATAAATATACATATATGATGCGGTATTCGCACAATAACGGTCTCTGATCGTCATGAAAAAAACTCCGAATCGTGTTGTACAACGCAATCAAAATCAGACGCCCCAAAGGCATGGGACGCCGGCGCGTAACAACATGTTGTATTTAGTATTGTTGACCGGGCGGTCATTGACATACCCACCCCAGCAGCCATATTAAAAGGCTGCTGGGGTGCTTACGCGCCGTCATGAAACAAGCCGTAAATTAAAAGGCGAAGTTAATTATTCCAAACACTCGCCATCCCCAAACACTTCTTTCATCCCCACGCCGTCATCTCTCTTCCCGAATCACGGTTTTGCTTTTACTACGCCGGGCCGGGGGATGTCAACCAATAAGAGAAAGTTTTTTTATTGTGGAGGGTGGTTCGTATTTGCGAAGCTCGTTTATGAAATTGGAAATCCATTTATTTCATTGATTTTTGCAGATTTTCTGTAATGAATGTGGCGTGGCGGCGCCTGGAATTCATAATAAAAAAATATTTTATTTTTCCAATTTTTTTAATTTAAACCGCGCTAAGTGGACGTACATTCTTCAATATGGCGCCATTTTCTGCCACGACAATACGGCGTGATTAGACAAATTGGCTCGGTCAATATGTCCAAGGTCCCTAGTAATTGTTCGTAGAAGTCCAAAAATAGGTCACGGGAACAATCTTTGCGCGGTACAAGAATTGCATGGCCATAATCATTACGTGGTGCTGCTTCCAGTGGCCATTGCTGCTCTGTTGGAAAAATGGTAAGATGCCGTACGATGAATTTGCGCCGGCGTATCAGTACGGCTGGGAATCCAAGATGCTGTATAACAATAAAACATTCGAGCAAAATGAACCTGATCTGGCGCGTGGCTGGGCGCAGTATCGGGGCAAGTCGACTTGGCAATGGGACCAGGCCAAACATGCCACGCGCGATTCCTGGGAACGGCTGAACAATAGAAAGTCTGAAGGCTCCAAGCAGCAGCCAAAAAAAGATGCGCATTGAACAGGGGTGTGAAATGGAATATCTGTATTTCCATAGTTGATGTAAAAGCTGTTGACGGAAACGTCCGCGCGGGGGAGGGGTTTTACGTCGGAAAGGCTGTGTGATGGCTGTCGTGGAGTTTCGCTGCGATTGTTCACAAAGTATCGGGCCATTGCCACATTTCTGGGAACATACGGTCGGTAGCGGCCACGCACCGCTGGCACTGCGGGCGGACTGGCAGAAGCAGTTGCTGCGTTGTCACACCGAATTGGGTTTTGGCCATGTGCGATTCCACGATCTGCTAAGCGACTCTATGGGGACCTTGGTAAACGAAGAAAACCGTCTGCTTTATTCGTTTTTCAACATTGATCAAATTCTTGATTTTCTGCTGTCCATTGGTATGAAGCCCTTCGTGGAATTAAGCTTCATGCCGTCGGCACTGGCTTCGGGTGATACCGTGGTTTTCAAATACCGCGCCAATGTCACACCGCCCAGGGATTACCAGCAATGGGCACGGCTGATCAAAGACCTTTTTACCCACTGGGTACAGCGCTATGGTGTCGCGGAAGTGCGCACTTGGTTTTTCGAGGTGTGGAATGAGCCGAATCTTTCGGCCTTCTGGACCGGTACGCAGGACGATTACTTTAATCTGTATCGTTATACCGTTGAGGCGATAAAGCAGATGGATGATCAGTTGCGGGTGGGTGGCCCGGCCACCGCCAATGACCAATGGATAACGGAATTTCTCGATTTTTGTGACCAGCACCAACTGCCTGCTGATTTCGTCAGTACGCATCATTATCCCACCGATGCTCTAGGTACCGTTGGAGAAGACACCCTGACCCAATTGGAACACAGCCAGCGCAGTATCCTGCGGCAGCGGGCGCAGGACACGCACCGGAAAGCCCGTGGTCGGAGCGTTTATTACACCGAATGGAATGCATCATCGGATCCGCGTGATTCACTGCATGATGATCCATATACCGCCTGTGTGATCGTCAAAACCATGCTGGAGGCCAGAGGTTTGGTGCAGGGTTACAGCTTCTGGGCGTTTAGTGATATATTCGAGGAGAACTATTTTCCGGGACGGCCATTTCAGGGCGGCTTCGGGCTATTGACTATGCAGGGCGTTGCCAAGCCGTCGTTCCGGGCCTTTGAACTGCTGCATCGGCTTGGCACGGAAGAACTGCTGGTGGACGGCCTGCATCAGACGGTAAATCTGTGGGTGGTGCGGAAAGCCGGATATGTAACCCTGATGCTTATTAACCATGCGCTTCCACGCCATCCGATCCAGAGTGAAACAGTTCGTATTGCGTTGGCTGGAATTGATCCTCCCGGCCAGGTCTGGATTGAACGCATCGATCAGGATCACGCCAACGCCAAACGCCTGTGGTTGGAAATGGGTGAACCGAAGTTTCCCAGCGTTCGGGAGGTCGCGGAATTGCACGCGGCGTCCCAGATAATTCGTGAGCGTCAGCCATGGACGCGCCGGCAGGAATCGGTTCATCTCGAAGTGGTCATGCCGCCACAAAGTGTGGCGGCTATTACGGTGCAAACGATGCCGGAACCATTCAGCGGAGAACTTACGTCATGAGGCAGACTCCAACATGCAGCGACAAACTTGAAGAAATTCAACGTAAAACGTTCGATTATTTTATTCATGAGGTTAATAATCTCAATGGCTTGGTTGCGGACACTATCGAAAAAGGGGCACCAGCCAGTATTGCCGCGGTGGGTCTGGCGCTATCCGCCTACCCGGTGGGCGTGGAACGTGGCTTTGTCACCCGCAGCGAGGCTATTGAGCGCACTTTGGCAACACTGCGATTTTTTCACAGCAGTCACCAGGGAACAGAAGTTGATGCGACAGGTTATCAAGGATTTTATTATCACTTTCTGGATATGCGCACCGGCAAGCGTGCCCGGAAGTGCGAATTGTCCACAATAGATACCGGGATACTGCTGGCCGGCATGTTGGTTGCAGCTGCCTATTTTTCAAATGACACCACCGCCGAGCGGGAAATTCGTGCCTTAACTGAAGAACTCTACGCACGCGCCGATTGGCGCTGGGCGCTCAATGGCGGCGTTGCCATTACCCTCGGTTGGAACCCGGAAAGCGGTTTCCTGCCCTATCGCTGGCAAGGGTATGACGAAGCATTGATTTTGTACCTCCTGGCTTTAGGCGCACCGAGATTTGCACTGTCACAGGAAAGCTATGCCGCGTGGTGCTCCACTTATGCCTGGAGAAAAGTATACGATTACGAGTTGTTATATTCCGGTCCGTTATTTACCCACCAGATTTCGTATCTATGGGTGGACTTCCGGGGTATTCAGGATCATTACATGCGGACGAAAAGCATTGATTACTTTGAGAACAGCCGCCGCGCCACATACGCGCAGCGCCAATACGCCATTGACAATCCCAATGGTTTTAAAGGATATGGTGAAAATTGCTGGGGAATTACCGCGAGTCTGGGCCCGGGGCCGTTGACGCGCAAAATACACGGCAAAAACCGTCCATTCTTCGGTTACGTGGGGCGCGGCATACCCGATGGGCCGGATGACGGTACTCTGGCACCCTGGGCGGTCATCGCGTCACTGCCGTTTGCACCGGAAATCGTACTGCCTGCAATCGACCATTTTGACTCATTAAATCTTCGCGTTGGCAACACGTATGGGTTCAAGTCCACCTTCAACGCAACGTTTCCGAGTGGCACGGCAAAATCACCATATTGGCATTCACCGTGGCATTGTGGGCTCAATCAAGGCCCCATTGTCTTAATGATCGAAAATTTCCGTTCCGGTCTGCTTTGGCGATTGATGCGCCAATGTCCGGCGTTTGTAAGAGGACTGCACCGGGCCGGATTTACCGGCGGGTGGCTGGGGACGCCAGCCGTGGCGGAAACTCATTGCTGACGGGCAAACGTCCATTGCAATTCATGCGTCGTCAGGCGTATGAATTGCATGGCGTCATCCGCCGAGGGTGTCATCTTGGTCCTTAAACCACGCCAGTGCATTCTCAAAATGCTGCGGTTCGAAATCCGGCCAATATTCGTCCCGGACATAGAAATCGGCATAGACCGATTGCACCGGGAGGAAACCGCTGAGTCGGCGTGCTCCTCCCCAGCGTACAATCAGATCCAGACGTGATACTTCAGCGGAATGCAGGCCGCCGTTTTTAAGACCGTTCAGATCCCATTCCCACCCATAGTTGATTAGTAAATTCACCTTCATTCCGGCACCCTGCCGCTGTACGAATCTTTTTAAGGCCGGGGGGAACTGCGTTGAGATGTCATCGCCTAAAACCAGCAGGGCCGCTCCTCGGCTTGCAAGCTCAAGCGCCAATACGATGCAGGCCTCCTGGAATGCCTGTTTCTGAACCGATGGCCGCTTGGTGTTATCCTGGGTAAAACCGAAGATGGAAATTTCTTGGATTCCGCAATCTCTACATTTCTCAAAGAGCAGCAATCCCGGGGCGATGCCGCATGCGTATCCGGCTTCTTTGGGCAGACCGTGCTGCGTCGCCCAACGGCGATTTCCATCGGGAATGAAACCGACGTGATGCGGAATGTTATTGCTCGCCATTGCAACCTCTTTTTAATAAAGTTGGCCCCATATCAACAGTATATGCAATGGCCATGCCATGATCAAGAAACGCCAATTTTCTCCCAACTGCCAATTGGCCCGCAATATTGCAATACGTTTTAGGCACGCCTATTATCAAGGCGGGGCAGTTTTTTCGGGCAACTTGAAGTTGCGGCTATCCCGGCGCCCTGTGATTAGCCGTTGGCGCAGCAATGCCACGGTGGCGAGCTGCACGGACAAGTTGCCAGTCCCTGTTATGTTGCGGTGTAATTTAATCGTCGGCAAAAGCCGAAAACCTTTGGTATCACCGGCCTCTTTTTGAAAGCGCATTAAGAACTATGTTTGTCGCTTCAGCAGATCGACTATCGGCGAACCAGCCGCCCGGTAAGTCCGGCGCCGGTGGCGTCAGGCCGGATGCGGCAACGCCAGCTTCAGCCAAATCTTTGACCTTGTCAGAGACGTTGCGCCGTGATTGGCCCCTTTTTCTTATCGAGGGCTTTTTACTGGGCTGTTTTATGGTCTCGGCCACAGCGGCCACCGTGCTGATGGATGCGCCGAATTCACCGGTTGCCCGAGTTGTTACATCGCCCCTGTTGCGGCGCGTGGTCATTGGCGCGGCAATGGGCTTAACCGCGGTGATTTTGGTTTACTGTCCGTGGGGGAAACGCTCGGGGGCGCACTTTAATCCGGCATTTACGTTAAGTTTTCTATGGCTGGGAAAAATCAAAGCTTTTGATGCTCTGGGATATGTCATCGGGCAGTTGGTCGGCGGTACGGCCGGTGTTTTATTCTCCGCACTGATATTTGGCTCCGTCGTGCAAGACCCGTCGGTAAGGTATGTTGTCACCGTGCCGGGAATATGGGGAATCTGGGGGGCATGGGGCGGAGAATTTGTTATTTCTTTTATTCTGGTGGCAACGGTATTGCTGCTCAATAAGTTCCCTAAACTCGTAAAATTGACCGGTGTATTTATCGGAATGCTGATCCTGGTATTTGTAACGTTTGAAGTGCCGCTCTCGGGATTCAGCATGAATCCGGCCCGCACTTTCAGTTCCGCCATAGTCGCCGACATCTGGACCGGCTGGTGGATTTATTACACCGCTCCGGTGCTGGGAATGCTGGCCGCGGTGGAAGTCCATCGCCTTTTTGCCACTGACCCATCCCGGTTGTGTCTGCGACTGAATCACTCAACAACCATTCCAACCTTGCACCCCTGTCATTGTCTGCCGGGTACAAGTGTCGATGTCCCTGATTTCGTTTCTACAACCTGAAAGGTATTGCATGAACGCACAACAAGACTACGACATTATTATTATTGGTTCCGGGGCCGGTGGGGGCACGCTGGCGCATCACCTCGCGGCCACGGGTAAGCGCATTTTGATTCTGGAGCGGGGCGGCTGGTTGCCACGACAAATAGATAATTGGGATGCCAAGCAGGTCTTTGTTGATAGCCGCTATGTTTCCAAAGACATCTGGCATGACAAAGACGGAAAAGCCTTTCAACCAGGTTCGCATTACTATGTCGGCGGAGCGACCAAAATGTTTGGTGCCGCCCTGTTTCGCCTCCGGCCACAGGATTTTGGTGTGCTTGTCCACCATGGTGGTATTTCTCCGGCGTGGCCAGTGTCTTACGATGAATTTGAACCCTATTATCTTCGTGCCGAGCAACTCTATCAGGTCCATGGCCTGCGCGGCGAAGACCCGACAGAAGGACCGTCCTCAGGCCCCTATGCCTTCCCGCCCGTAAGTCATGAACCGGTAATTGAGCAGATTTCCAATGCGTGGAAGCGTGAGGGGTATCACCCGTTTCATGCGCCCACGGGCATCATGCTCAATGAGGATCAGATGCACAATAGCCGGTGCATTCGCTGCAACAGTTGTGATGGATTTCCCTGCATGGTATTGGCAAAATGCGATGCGGAAAATATCTGCATCCGTCCGGCTCTGGAGCATTCCAATGTCACCTTGCTTACCGACGCATCGGTTTACAAACTCGAAACCAGCCCCAGTGGCCGGGAAGTCACGCGCGTGCTCGTGGATCATCAGGGCGAAAAACTGGCGTGTTCAGCCAGTATTGTGGTGCTTTCAGCCGGCGCGGCCAATTCGGCGCGCGTATTGCTGCTATCAGGGAACGACCAGCATCCCCATGGTCTGGCAAACCGATCCGATCAGGTGGGGCGGAACTTTATGTTCCATAATTCTGATGCGGTCGTGGCGCTTTCCCGGCGACCCAACGAAACAGTTTTTCAAAAGACGCTTTCCTGCAATGATTTTTATTTCAAGGCCGATGACTTTGATTTTCCACTCGGAAATATCCAGATGATCGGGAAATCGCGCGGGCCGATGTTCCGTGATGATGCGGGAACATTTGCCCCCGGGTTTTTACTCACCGAGATTGCTTCCCACGCGGTCGATTTTTGGCTTACCACCGAGGACCTGCCCATGGCTGATAATCGTGTGACACTTAATAGCGACGGCGCTATTCAACTTAATTATACCTTTAATAACCAGGAAGCGACGCACCGGTTACGCGAAAAATTGAAAATATTGCTCGGCCACGCCAAGATGTCCCCGCACC
>JAJZVR010000198.1 GCA_021847065.1 Planctomycetota bacterium
CCGGGCCAGCGGCGGTCCGTTGCATTTTAATGATTCGCCGAAATGTTCCAGATTTGCATACGGGCCTTGTCCTTCAATAATGACACCACGTGTATCGTTGGCCACAAAACCGCTGATCTGTGCGCTCAGCGCCAGACGATAGACGTAAGGACGAAATCCCACGCCTTGCACCTGGCCGCGGATGATCCAGCGGCGGCGTTGTATAACCTGATTGTTCAACAGCGTATTCATGCTGTAAACCCCGCCAAAGCCGTCGGACTTCTCTTTGCGTGTGAATCGATCCACACACCGCCAAACCGAGCCTCTGCTCCGCACGGGTTCAATGGTACAGTGCTTATGAAATTAGAATCATCAGGACAATCCCTCTACCGGATATAGGTGGTTCAACCATAAACGCTATCGGTGAAACTCTTAGGGTGGTCGCTGCTATTGTGCGATTGAAAATCAGAATCGGAAAAACGCGGTAATGCGGATAGGTGAATCTCCGTGTCCGCATATCCGTAAAGTACCTAATCACGTATGAGGATGCTCATGATGGCCGTGTGCGGGAAAAGTATTTCCCGCGCCCGTACGGTGGACGGGAACATCGATAGTCAGTGGGCATTGACAATGGTAAAGCGTATTTCACGGTAGTCGGAGCTGTCTTCAAAATCCAATGCACTCCGGACATGATTCATGTCCCGACACGGTGACTTTCATTGCTTGTGCGGATAAACAAAGCGAAAAATATCCCTTGCGTTTTCAGGCACGGCATCTAACAATGACATTCAAGCTGCGGAAATAGGTAACGCCTTGTGATGTCGTGCGGAGATGGACGCAAGCGAGGCGCGGGTTGAGGATCGCGCCGATTGTGCGCGGAAAGGACGTTCTTTATGCCAATGTCTTGGAGCCAATGGAAAGCGTTTATCGCCGGCCATGCGAAAAGTGCCGCCATGACCGGCGTTCTGATATTGTTTCTGGCCGTCTATATAACGTTAACGCGCAGCCATTATCCGGCGAGTTCCGCCGCGGGGGGCCATGTTGTTGCGTCGGATTCGGGTGTATTTCATCCGTTTGGATTCTTATACACCTCCACGTTTACCACCTTTGAACGTTATGCTCTTTTTGCTGTTTTGTTTATCGCACTGGCAGGGTTGGCGTATGCGGTATTACTCATGCGGATTATACGCCGGGCGGATCATGGAACGGAAAAAATGAAGGACGTGGCCCATGCAATCCGACAAGGTTCCATCGCCTATCTCGGGCGACAACGCCGAACCTTGTTGCCCTTAATTGTACTGATCGCATTTATTCTGGTCGGCACCGCGAGTTGGACTACGGCGGCCGGAGCCAGTCTACCGATTGGTCGCGGCATTGCGTTTCTGATGGGATCCCTGTTTTCCATGGCCGTGGGTACCATTGGTATGCTTATGGCGACGGAGGGCAACGTGGTCGTGGCTGCCGCCGCCCGCCAGGGTTTTGGAAAAGCTCTGCAACTCGGTTATCGCACTGGAACTGTCACGGGTATGCTTAACGACGGTTTGGGGCTGCTGGGGGCAACGACCATCTTCATGTATTTTGGCAACCGCGCCCCCGAGGCATTACTGGGGTTCGGATTCGGAGGAACGCTGCTTGCGCTGTTTATGCGTGTCGGCGGGGGAATTTATACCAAAGCCGCCGATGTCGGCGCTGACCTTGTTGGAAAGGTGGAAAAGGATATTCCGGAAGACGATCCGCGTAATGCCGCAACAATCGCCGATAATGTTGGCGATAATGTTGGTGATTGCGCCGGTATGGCTGCGGATATTTTTGAAAGTTATGAAGTTACAATGGTCGCCGCGATGATTTTAGGATGGGCGAGTTTCGGGCACATCGGCATGCTTTTTCCGCTGCTGGTCCGAGCGGTAGGGGTCTGCTCGGATATCATTGCCACCTTCAGCGTGCGGGCCGCTGACAAAGGGTCGGATAAAGATGCCATGGCCGCGATTAATCGCGGTTATCGCCTCGGTGCCGTTATCAGCACGATTGGTTTTCTCCTGGTTGGATTTTTCTATCTGCGTTTTGGTGCCGCCGCGATTGCTGAAAATCCAAGTCTGCAGCATGTGCTGGGTTCCGCTCCATGGTGGGCGAATTTTGGTATTCATGGTTTGGATATGCGACCAGCGGAGGCTACGTTTGTCGGTGTGATATTGGCTCTGACGCTGAATTTATCCACGGAATATTTCACCGGCACCCATGAGCCGCCGGTGGATTCGCTGGTTAAGTCCTGTTCCACCGGACATGCCACTAACATCATCGCCGGCCTGGCGGTGGGGTTGGAAAGCAGCGTAAGTGCTATCGTCATCATTGCCTGCTGCCTTACCGCCAGCAGCCTTATTTTCTACGGGACAAATCCCATCTTTGTCGCTTACGGTATTGCTATGGTCGGTATCGGAATGTTAACACTCGCCGGTAACACCTTGAGCATGGATGTTTTCGGCCCGGTCGCCGACAACGCTAACGGCATAGGAGAAATGGGCTACGACCCCGAAGAAATGGGAGCGCAGCAGCACATCGCCGCCCGACAGGTTCTAGCGGATTTGGATGCCACTGGCAATACCACCAAAGCCCTGACCAAGGGCGTGGCGATTGGATCGGCGGTAATTGCGGCCGTCAGTCTTTACGCGGCATTCATTACACTCGTGGCTACCGGCGGGGTATCCGACCATGCGCGCATCAGCGGTGCGGCCTATAAGGTTATTTCCGGAATCATGACCGTTGCGAGTCCGAAATTGCTGGTTGGATTGCTGCTTGGCGGGGCCGTGCCATTCCTGTTTAGTTCAATGACCATTCGCGCCGTGGGGCGTGCCGCTTTTTTAATTGTGAAGGAATGTCGATCGCAGTTTCAGGATGAAAAAATCTGGAGCGGCGAAACCAAACCGGATTATGCCCGCGTCGTTAATATCTGCACCGCCACCGCCCAGCGTGAGTTGATTGGACCGGGATTCTTGGCGATCCTTTCCCCAATTCTCGTGGGATTTCTGCTGGGTGTGGTCGCGCTGGCCGGGTTCCTTGCGGGGGCGATTCTTTCCGGTCAGTTGCTGGCGGTATTCATGACCAATTCCGGCGGTGCCTGGGACAACGCCAAGAAAACCATCGAAGATGAACCGCGAAATTTAAAAGCCAACACCGGCAAAGGGTCGGAACGCCATAAAGCATCGGTTACCGGTGACACCGTGGGTGATCCACTGAAAGACACCGCCGGGCCGGCTATTAATCCCTTGTTAAAAGTTATGAACATGGTGGCATTGCTTGCGTTGCCCCTGATGCTTCCCTTTGATGCGTCGCTGTGGAGGGCTGAAACTGCCATGCACAAATCCGTAGTGGTGCATCCATTAAGTCCATATCCATGGATTGCCGCAACGATCGGCGTATTGGCCGTTGCGGTGATCGCCTGGGCGGTGTATCGCTCCAAGCATGAAACCAAGGAAATGGAGGAAATGGAAAAGCAGCTTGAATCGGTGTGATGGAGTATAGCGATGTCAAATATTCACACACCGTCCTTGCGTCAGCAGTGCGGTCTGATGACTGCACGCATTGGCAAAATAAGGCTTCGCGCCACCGCCTTGGTATCATCGCTGTTGTTGATGAGTGCATTTCTCTGGGCGCTGAGCTTTCTGGCCTTTGACGGCAATCGATCGCTTTTGGCTCTGGCCTCGCTGGCCTTTGTTTTCGGCCTGCGCCATGCCATGGATGCCGATCATATCGCCGCCATTGACAGTATTACCCGTCGACTTTTATACGATGGCCGGCAGCGCATTTCCGTCGGATTAATGTTTTCTCTCGGACATTCGACTGTGGTAATGGGGCTGTCATTATTACTGATTGTAAGCGTGCAACAGGTGCGCGCTTCACTGGGCCACTTAATGACCTTCGGTGGTATATTTGGCGGGGCGGTATCGGCGTTATTACTGTTGGTGGTGGGGGCCGCGAATCTTACCGCATTATGGAAGTCGATCCGTAACAATCGGGAAGACATCGGTGATGGCGTATCCGCCGATATTCTTCCGTCCGTTTCCGGCGGCTTTTTCACGCTCCTGCTGGGACGGGCGCTGCGCCTGGTGGATTGCAACTGGAAAATCTACGGCATCGGCTTTCTTTTCGGCCTGGGTTTTGATACCGCCAGTGAAATTGCCATTCTCGTTATTTCCGCCGCAGCCGCTTCGCACGGAATGCCCCTATGGCATTGCCTGCTGTTTCCGCTGTTGTTTACATCGGGGATGACGCTCATTGATACCGTGGATAACCTTTTAATTCTATCGGCCTGCAAATGGGCGCTGACCACACCGCGTGGCACCCGGTATTACAATGCCGCTATGACCCTTACCACCGTGTGCATGGCTCTGGGTATTGCCGTGATTGAAGCTTGGGGACTGTTCCTGCCGACCCACGGCGGCTCCACGGCTGGCGGAATTGTCTCGTGGATAACAATTCTCAACAATCATTTTGCCGCCATTGGCGCTACATTTGTCGCGGCCACCGCCATAATCTGGCTAAGCCTTTGGCTGCTCTACCGCCTCCGCGCCATTCCCACACCGCAACCAACCAACGGATGATCATCACCTCCGGACAACGCCGATACCATGCATCCCCGATCACTATCGGGATGGAATCCCGCGGTCGTTATCCATATCCACCCATTTTATACTCGTGCGGCGACATGCGACAACACTTTCCCCATCCGCACGCTACGCGAGGATTTATTTGTTGCCGTTGTCGACACATCTCCCGAATTTACGCAACCGCCCGCTGAAAAATTGTACATGACAAAATAATCGGCTGTGCCATCCCGGCAATACCTGTGTGTCATTGTCCCTGCAGATCGCTGGCCAGGATGGTTTTGGAAAGCACGATCGTCCCTTGGGCATTGCGCAATTGCAGTGTGATATGCCGGTTGCCCGGCGGGCCGCCGACGTTAATGAATCCAAAGTTATGTTCAAAAACCGGAGCACCGATTCGCTGCGCATTGGGCCACGCCAGCATCTGGCTTGCCGGAATGGGCTGTGCGGCCAACGAGGAACTGGTCAGATCATAAAGCGGGTATTGATCCAGGCCATTGGGGTTTGCTTTCCGTCGGGTCAATTCTCCAAACCGCCTGTGGCCGCTTAAAAACACGACTCCCGAAACATTGTGCCCGAATATCCAATGAATAAAATTGCGACGTTCGCGTGGAAAATTCCCCCAGCTTTCATGCCCCGGATAATCTGCCAGCATCTGATCGCCATCCACAAGGACTTTGAATGTGGCGTTGCTGTTGAGCAAATGTCGCTTTAGCCAGGCAAGCTGGCGGGTGCCAAGCATTTTTCCCGGAGCCTTGGACGTGGGATTAACGCGAAAACTCCGGTCGTCAACGAGAAAAAACGCAACATCGGAAATGCGGAAGTGGCAAAAGGTTCCCAGCGTGGTGCCGCTGCCATAGGCGGGGTTGGGCCAGAACTGTTCGAAGGCCAGAAAGGAGTCATGCTTGAACACAAAAGACGAATCCGAATGCGGTGTGCCGAAATCCCGGTCATCCCAGGTTGCGTAAACCGGGCATACGCTGAATAACTTCCGCAGTCCGCCGAATATCCGCGACTGATCATAGCGGGTCAGTATGAAATTATATGCGTGAATATATGTATATGGAAAGCGGCTAAGTCGCCGGGGCAGATAGGCGGTGTTACCGGCGAAAATAAAGGCCTGGGGCTGAAGTTGCGCAATGCTTTGCCAGATGACCTTGCTTGGATATACCCCGGTATCCGCGCAGGAACCAAACGCGATGTGCACCGGCTTGTAGGAGCCATACGCGGGTACGGTATGAATAATCACCAGTGGCGGCGGCAGGGGGAGCGGTTTACCATTGACCACCAGAGAAATGCGATAATCATGGTCCGGCAGCAGGTCATTAAGCGCGGCGTTGACAATAAATGGCGGGGGGCCCAGAACGGTCGTGCCCATGGCTGAAACCTGCTGCCCTGTGGCGACATCAAAACAACGAACCTTGACCCGGTCGCTGGTACTTAACTGAATCCAAACCCGCGCCGAATCAGGCGTAATACTGCCCACCAGTGGCCCGGCCACCACATGCACCGCCCATACACGGGGCACCGTGAGCGTAAAAAGCAGTAACGCTGTCATCGTGCTGTATAAAATAAACCGAAATGCCCCAGTCAAAGTCAACCTCGCAAAAATAACCGATCTCCATTGTCCCGCCAGAGAGGGGCAAATGGCAAGCGACTGCAAAACAACTGCAAAACGGGCTGCGGGGTAGCCAGTCTTAGAGAGGCTCGGACTGCTGACATTGGCACGCGTGGACGGTTTTAGCTCCAGTGCGTGATCGCTGACATTCCGCCACGCAATAGAATTCTCCAACCCTCCAGCAAGAAATAGCGTTGTTATGGCCTGGCTTGCATTTCTAGCCCTCGCTCTGCTGAAGCTTTCCTTATTGGTCTGCTGGCCTACCATCGCTCGCGCGCGTATCGGCAAGCGTCCGCCTTTTTTTTACCTGCCGATACGCCCGCCGCAAAGTTCGCACCACCACCGCGATCTCGGCACGGGTGGTACCGCGCCCCAATGACAGCCGCACCGCGCCCAGCGCGACCGTCACTGGTATTCCCATCGCCAGCAGCACACCCGGTGCGTGTTCATCGCCGGCATGACAGGCCGAGCCGGTGGAAGCCGCGATTTCCGGCGCAGTGGCAAGTACCTCGCTACCCCGCATATCGGGAAAGCAAATATTCAGTGTGTTGGGCAATCGTGGTCCCTGGCCGCCGGCGAGTTTCAATCCTGGAACACCTGCGCGCAGTAAAGCCCAAAGTTCATCCCGGAGGTCACGTTGCCGACGGGATTCCGCCCGCAGATTCTTTGCCGCCAGTTCGCAGGCGACGCCCAAGCCAACAATATAGGGAACGTTTTCCGTTCCCGGTCGCAGGCCGCGTTCCTGCCCGGCACCGCGTAGGACCGGGGCCAGTCGTGTTCCGCGCCGCACATACAGTGCGCCGATGCCCTTTGGGGCATACAGCTTATGGCCCGCAAGCGAAAGCAGATCCACCTGTAATTTATCGACATGCACCGGAATTTTTCCAACAGCCTGTGCCGCATCGGTGTGTACGATGGCCCCACGCGCATGGGCCGGCGCTGCGATCCGCGCCAGCGGCATTACCGCACCGGTTTCGTTTTGTGCCAGCATGATTGTCACCAGCGCCGTATCTGGACGCAACGCAGCGCTAACGGATTGTTCCTCTACGTGCCCCGTGCGGTTTACGGGAACACGCGTGACTTCAATTCCCTGGCTTTCCAGCCACGCGCAAGGTTGGACTGTGGCCGGGTGTTCCACGACGGATGTCACGATATGGCGGCGGTCTTTACTAAGTTCCATGACTCCACGAATGGCGAGATTATTGGCCTCTGTTCCACCCGAGGTGAAAACGAT
>JAJZVR010000199.1 GCA_021847065.1 Planctomycetota bacterium
GGCCTCAGAGCGACGCATCGTGATGTCGCCGACTTCGGCTGCGGCTACGGCACATTTTCCATACCCGCGGCCAGAGTTGTCACGGGAGTTGTTCACAGCTTTGATATTGATCCGGCCATGATTGCCGCAACCAATGCCCGCGCGAAGGCGCAAGGGTTAACGAATATCCGCGCATCGCTATGCGATTTTATTGCCAATGGCACCGGTCTGCCGGATGCAAGTGTTGATTATGTGATGCTGTTTAATATCCTGCACGCTGAAACTCCGGACATCCTCCTGCAGGAAGCCTGGAGAATACTTTCCAGCGGCGGGCTATTGGCGATCATGCACTGGAACTATGACCCGACCACGCCGCGTGGGCCAAGCATGGCTATTCGGCCCAAGCCGTGTGAATGTCAACAATGGGCGAAAAAAGTGGGCTTTGAACGCGCAGGCCCTGAAAGCATTGCGCTGTCGCCATATCATTATGGTTTAATTATGGCACGCCGATGACAGCAATCAGTTAGATTCGGGATATCACTGAACAAAGGCTCTGTGATGGAACGGGTTCTTGATCCATCGGCGAGCATGGCGGCGCTTTGATGACCAGAATTATGCACCAAGATGTACAGTAACCAGCACTTCGCTTTCTTCTTCCGCTTTATGTGCATGCCGAACGCCCGAATCCAAAACCAGCATCTGTCCAGCCTTGAGCTCGTGTTCAACATCGCCAGCACTGATCTTCATCCATCCCTTCAGTACATGCATCGTTACAATCCCTTGGGCGGTGTGTTCCGACAGGTGGGAAAAACGGTCAAATACGAACAGTGCCACCGTAACATTGCCGTGCTTAAAAACAGTTTCCTGCCGATGGCCTCGTTCACCAGTATTTGGTTCCGCTCGCAAAGCAGACGCCACGGCATGCAAATCCACGGGTGTTGCGGAATTAGCGAACCGATTTTCGGGATGAGGTCGTAAACGTTGATAATCAGTGTCTTTCGTCATTGCTTATTCCTTTGGTACATTGACAGCACCAGCAGCTTATGTCCGGAAGCGGCACCTCACTTGGCCGCCTGGTCGGGACTTGCTGGCTCGCTGGCCTTTCCGGCCTTGTTACTAAGCGAATTAATATACCATATAATTGCGTTAAGTTCTGTTTCATGTGGATGCTTTGGTCCTGCAAGCATGGCTTTATACGTATCGGGCATAACACCTGCCGGATAACCTGCCAGAGCTATTTTTCCCGGATCGAGGATCATGGTGCGTAGAAATGAGTAATCCGCAATCGCCGTTTTGCCGTTGGATAAGTTTTGCGGATAGCCCGCCAGATCCTTCCAGCTTGGCCCTACGCCCTTGGCACCGTCCACAGAGTGGCAGCCGCTGCACCCCATCGTGTTGTAAAGATTCGCTCCCATCGCATGGAGTGTTATTGCTTTCTTCACAGCATTAATGGGCCGGGCTCTGGAAGCCGTGGCATTGTGCCGCGGCACCGGATTGAGCAGAAAGCTTGGGCCGGGGGATACACCATATCCGCCGGCGCAGGCGGCGTCCATCGCCACCACCAGTACCAACATGAACCATCCAAGACCGCGCACATACGCCTGTGCGGCGTATACCGCCAGCAGCGTGACCAGCACGATACTCAGATGTTCCAGCGTATGCGGCCACGGATGCGATATAAGGTGCGCATATTCCGATGGCCACATGAGCAATACGCCGATGCCCGGGGCAGTGACCGCCGGCCATATCCAAAAGCTTCGTTCGCGATCAATTCTGGCCGCGGGCAGCGACAAGGCCAACAACCCCGCACCAACCGCCATACCCGCGTGCAGCAGATGATGCACCGCGATGGTTGTCGTCTCATGCGAAACCAGAGGTGCGATCACACCGCAACCCGCAATGAACGCGCCGATCACCCCCATGACAGTACGTCCCAACGGCACTTTACTTTTCGCCTCAGTCATGCGCCAGCCCCCTGTATGCTTTCTCCGCCCGCAGTCTGATCGGGATATCCAAATCTCAATCGAACACCTTCAAGCAATGCCACGATAAAACCAATCATCATGATAATCGCTCCAACGGAAGCGATTTTCGCCAGATCGGGCCCCGGCGGTGGTTCGATGGAATAACGCCGAGGCACACCATACGCGCCGGCACAATAAAAACCCATCAAGAACACCGACATGCCCCCAAAGGTGAGCAGGCCTATCAGCCAGCGCATCAGAGCGCCGGTGCGGCGTGTACTGCGCGACTCCACGCATAAGAACACCCATCCAATCGCAAACAACAGGCAACCGCCGACGAGATACGTGTGAAAATGCGCCGGCACCCAAAGCGTATTGTGCAGATGCACATTGAACGGCACAGTGGCGTCAATTTCCGCACCGATGCCGCCCACCACCCAACCGATTAACCCGGTATACATGAAAATCGCCCCCAGCGTCCATTTCATGCCGGATCGCCACACCAGCATTAATGCGCCGAATATTGTCACCGCCGTCACCGGTAGCGCGCTAAGATAACTGGATAATTCACCAAGGTACTGAAAAGGCCCGGGCTGGACAAAATCCATGTACAGGTGGTGGAAATAATTGGTCAGGGTAAGAACCATTGAGCACCACCAGCCCACTGCCAATACCGCCGAGGTGTGGTACTTCCGCCCTGTTGCATAAGGCATGCCGACATAAATCAGTGCTACCAGCATGTAGATAATCAGATTGGCGTAAGTATGCGCGAAAAAATAGGTCAGGTTCTTCGCCCATAAAGGATTAATAAGCACACGCGTATCCATCCAGCGGACAATCAACGCGACCCCAAGAAGCATGGCACTCATGCCCGCCAACATACCGTCAAAACCCGCCATAAGAGCCGGGAACGCCTGGGGCGGCGGGGCCGTTCGACCAGAAGCATCAAACGCCTGCCGATGCCAGACAAAATCCCAGGCCAGCGCCCCGCGCAACCCGCCATAAGCGCGCAGCACCGCGCCGAGCATCTGCAGGCACCAAGCCATCCACCCCAATGTGATCAGCGCCATGCTGATGAGAAATACACCCGTTGACCAATTCGGCCACGAACCGTGAAAGGGCAGTGGGGCCAGAAACGTGTAAAGCCCGGCGAACCCGCCAAAAAGCGTTGAAATAAGAACTCCGGCCGCGCCCGCGACAACCAGGCTGTATGCGACCACGGCAGTGGAAGCGCTAAGGCTGGTCTCACGGCGTATTAAGAACCACAGGCCGCCCATGCCGCACATCATCAATGCAACAATCAGCCCCGCTCCATGCAGCGTCAGCAGGGTATAAAACTGGCCCGGTGACATGGGCATCCAACCCGCCTGTGACACCCGGAGCATCAAGCCCGCCAGCATCATCAAGGCGGTCAATGCCAGTCCCGTGCCCATATACAGGTTCATCACGCGACGACCGGTTTTGTCGGATGTTATGATCATCACTTGCCTCCCACTGTAAACGTCTTGGCCATGATGGCATGTCCGATACCGCAATATTCCAAACAGCGTGCGGAATATTGCCCCGGTTCCTGAAATACCACGCGTAAATAGTTGGTGTAATCCGGCATGGCCTGCACTTGAGCCATCAGATGTCCCTGCGGGTTGTAGATTCCAAAATCGTGATTCACATCGCGCGATGTCACCTCAAAAATAATCGGCGTATTCACCGGCAGGTGCGAGGGCATGATAAAAGCATATTGCTCCGCGATAACTGGAACTTTTCGCGCGGGTGCCAGTGCGGCAGTCGCCGACATATCAAGGATAAAAAGGGATTGATGCGGCAAACGCCGCAATCACAAACAGAAAAAGCCCCATAAACCACCAGCCCCGAATGGCGTATCCGCGGCGCTGTACCTCACGCTGATCCCGGGGCGGCAACTTCGTGGAAACAGCGACGGCGATAAATATTGCAATCGCCACGCCGGCAAAAACAAGGAACGTAATTAACAACTTGACTGCAACGCTCATAAAACTCCTTCAACAATCACTGTCGCGGGCTGCCGGGATGTGAACCGGATTGAGGTAACAGTATTGACGAAAAACAGGAGTATGGCAAGCGCATTGATTAACCCGGCCCATTCCCGCATGGACCAGCCACCGCTGATATCGCATAAGACGCGCCATGCCACCGAGCCTTCCAGCAACAGCAGATGCAAATAGAACCGCCGACTGAATATCATCCGCACGCCCAGAATTGCCGGGAAAATAATGGGGGCGTGTCCAAAAATCATGCCAAAAACAAACCCCAGAAAGATCGCGTGCAACACGGCGTCGTACGCAAACCCCGGCCCCATCGCGGACGCAATCCAAGCGTGTCCATGCAACATCGGAATCACGCCGGCATGGACGATTGCCAGAATTCCGCCAATGCCCAGCCAGAAATATCCGGCCAGCAGGCATACGGCTATAAACCGAGTTAAGCCGCTTTGTCGCACGGTACGGCGCGCAACGTCATAGATGAATAGCCAGACCGCCAGCATCAGCAAACTGACACCGGCAATGCTTTCGCCCAGACCCGGAAAGATAAGCGTCAAGATCATTCCCAGTGCGAACAACCCCGCCACCGTCAGAAAAGTTCGCTGCTTTCGCGCCGATTGCGGCAGCAGCCGACTTAATTCCAGACGCTCTCCGACTATCGTCAGCACCAGAAATCCAATCCACCAGAACACCATCTGATAAATTGGTCTACCAGCCAACCATAGCAGGTTTCCGATCACCCATGCGGCCGCGCCGCCGGCCATAACCAGCGTAAACGCCGTCACCTGCCGCCGGATTATAAATACGAAATCCAGCGCCATGACCATGCTGGCCGCGAGAATCAGGCCGCCGCCCAACACGGGCGAGGCTCCGGCAATGAGCAATATTCCGCCAGCAGCGCTGGCCGCCGGGCCCAGATAACACCATTTCCAACCCAGCGCTACCGCCCGCTCCAACCCCAGCAGTGTTCCGAGAAAGCCGCCAATCATGATCGCGCCATGATCCACAACGGCTCCCACGGGCGTGGGCCACGCCCAGCCCAGGCGAACCAATCCTCCCCAAATCCCCAGCGCCATCACGGCAATCGCCGCGACAAGCACGGGAAATCGCCACCAGCCATTCGCAGGCCGATGGCGTTCGCGCGGATCAGGTACGTCCAATGATATGATCCGTATCGGCATCGCGCCACCGGCCTTCCTTTAACATACGTTGCACTGTTTCATGATCTTTAGGCCCCGGCGGGGGTGAAACAACCGCCAATGCGAGCATTCGAGCCTTGGCCATAACCCCGCGACTTTCACCGGCGGCGGAATACAGGAAATCACCGGGGCCGGCCTTCTGTTCCGTTTGACCATCAGACAAAATGCCCTCGCCGTCTATAATCAGCAGGCACAAATCGATTCCGGGCTGATGAACCGGAATAAACTGCCCAGCCTCCAAACACACCAGCATTGCTTTGCAGTTTCCTCCGCCTCCCAGCGCGACCGCTTTGTACTGATCGGTGCGGAAATCCGAAAGACTTTCTATATCTTTGATAATCATGATTAATTCCAAATGAGGCCAAGGATACAACCTCGTAAAAGAGGGCGAGCTGCCATTACGAGGGTAAACCAACAGCCCGCCCATGGCGGTTATTACACTTTACCAATGCGAACCTTCCATACTTCCGGTCCCTGCTCAATGTACTGCCATGTGAACGCGTTAGGATGTTCCGCATCGAACTGGTAATGCAGAGGCTTGGGATCATGGTCGTTGACCAGATAAAACCAGCCCCCCGCCGCCAATTTTTCAAATGTCTGAAAAATCAGGGGATGCCGCTCACGCGGAGCGATCGTCCGCACATCAATAATCGTTACCGTTTCACTCATGGTAACACTCCTTAAAATCATCACGCCACAACACACGGGTTAACACCGCCCGGGGGTGGGTGACACACTGTTGTTTATCGCCATCCCATCTGCGCCCGGCACTGTTCGGAAATCATTTCCGGCACCCACGGAGGCTCCCATACCACGTCAACATTTACCGCATTGATCCGATCACTGGCGCGTTGCAGGCTTGATTTGACATCCGACACAATCATTTCCGTCATCGGACACGCCGGTGTGGTCATCGTCATCGTCACCGTGACCATCGCTTCCTCAATACGAGTCTCGTAAATCAAGCCTAAATCCACGATATTCACGCCTATTTCCGGATCAATAACGGTCCGCAGCGCCTCTTGAATCCATGCAGCCGCGTATGGCTCATCCGCCGGCCATTTTGAGGGTGGCCGCGTGATGGTAAATCCATGCGAATTGCCCGCATCGTGATAATCAATGGTGATGTCTTTGACATAATGGTGGCTCTTGGAATCACAACGCACTTGTATACCCGACGATTCCATGATCTGATCCATGGGTGAATCCTGACCATCATGTTCTTTTAACTCAATACTGCATCGTTGCTGATGATGCGCTCGCGGGCTATACGACACGCGCAGATAGGCGCGAGTCTTGTCCAGCCCCTGCTCGCCCATAACCTTGACGAGTTGATCCACCGCTTTTTCAGTAAGAATAATGGACATATAACGCCTCAATTCCGTGCCGTCGCCGTCTTGGTCCTTGGAACTGCTGGTTTCCGGCGGTGCCGCGTGCATTGCTCCAGCCGTTCCAGAAGCACATCAAGGTCTCTGCCATAATTTCGTGCCGCATCCTTCGCGGTTTCAAATCTTGAAACTGGGCAGCCAACACATGACATGCGCAGTTTCAGAAACGCACGCGCCATATCCGGCCATCGCATAAGCAATTCTCGAATCGGTAACTCCGAAATCTCGTTTTTGTCGATCCGTTTCATATCAACCTCACATCGCACATTTTCATAGCTCCTATTATGACCGGCTTAATTTGTACGTCTTTGCTCCAGAGCAAACTTTTCAGGCCGCACCGTGCACCTATTGGGGACGATGGGCAACTATAGCTGATTTTTACACGGTAAAATCAATTGAATGGTGCGAAAGTCATTAAAGTTGCCGCGTGTCATATTCTTTAGGTTCCATCGTATTTTGTCATGGCCGAGAGTATCATCCTGCGGATGGCGATCGAAGCGGATATACCGTCAGTAGTGGGCGTTTTGCGATATGTACCCTTGTTTGCATCGCTGACGACGGAAGAACTGCATACCATCGCCGGTCTGGCCGAGTCGCGCACGATAAAAGCGAAGACTTTATTGATTCGACAACGTACCGCCGCTACGACACTTTACGTTGTTATTGGCGGCCAAATCCGCGTATCTGAAATTACGGCCGACGGGCATGAGGTATTGCACCGATTCATTGGCCCGGGCCAGATGATTGGCGGCATGGCTGCGGTAGGAGGTCTGACCTATCCCATCACCGCACACGCAGTGTGCGACTCAAGGCTGCTGGCATGGAACACGACGAGTATGCAACGGATGATGGAACAATTCCCGTTGATCGCCCTTAA
>JAJZVR010000200.1:0-3382 GCA_021847065.1 Planctomycetota bacterium
GTTGTGCCGGTTTATGCCTGCTGCATGGCCCGGTAATTGAAAATCGTCTGGCCACAATGGCCCGTTGGAATATATTCAGGAGTAACCCCGATGATCGAAGCAATTAAGAGCGATGAAATTGTACATAAGCTCGGTGGCCGATTTAAACTTTGCGCTTTGGTACAACACCGTCTCGCCGAACTCATTGAAGGCCAGAGGCCGCTGGTTGAGCGCAATGGCCGCAGCGACATGGAAGTGGTTCTCGATGAGATTTTGCAGGGCAAAGTCAGCATCGATTTTGAGAAAAGCAATATCACAAAACCAGCTGAAGCCCTTGGACACAAATAAGCGATATATCCGCATGATTGGTTGATAATTCGGTCTATTGCCCTCAGACGGAAACGGATACCCGCTATGACTACCGCACGAAGAAACATTCTGGTGTGTGTGTGCGGTGGAATTGCCGCCTACAAAGTGTGCCATGTTGTCAGCCAATTGGCACAACACCAATACAGCGTAGACGTAGCCATGACCGCGGAATCACTCAAATTTGTCGGCTCTCTGACGTTTGAAGCGCTATCCGGCCGTCCGGTACACACCGACCTGTGGGACAACCCCGACAGCCAGGATCCGCAGCACATTCAATTGGCACAAAAAGCCTCGCTTATTCTTGTTGCGCCCACAACGGCCAATATGATCGGAAAAATCGCCCATGGCCTGGCCGATGACCTGGTAAGCACCTTGCTTTTGGCGGCGGAACCGGAAAAGTTGCTCCTGGCCCCCGCGATGAATGAACAGATGTGGAATAATCCGGCGGTTCAGGCCAATGTCGCGATGCTGCGTTCCCGAAACATCGCCATGATCGGCCCGGAGTCCGGCTGGCAGGCCTGTCGCACGATAGGTGTCGGCCGTATGAGCGAGCCTGACGCCATTATTCAAATGGTTATGGCCCGCGCGCCCATTGCCTGAGCACACGTTTCGCTCTTGGCCATCAGGCAGTGAGAAGCAAAATTCGGCCTGTCCTGTTAGAATGCCCCGTTCGAGTTTGGTTAGCAGGAGTTACGCGCATGACATCGCGTGAGATACGCAAGCAATTTATTGATTTTTTCACCCAACAAAATGGCCATACGTTTGTGCCGTCAAGTCCGGTGGTCCCGCATGACGATCCAACACTGTTGTTTACCAATGCGGGTATGAATCAGTTCAAGCCTTATTTTCTTGGTACGGCAACTGCTCCGTGGAAACGTGCGGCCAATACGCAAAAGTGCATTCGCGCCGGTGGTAAGCATAACGATCTCGATGATGTTGGCCGATCACGCCGCCATCACACCTTTTTTGAAATGCTCGGCAATTGGAGCTTCGGTGACTATTTCAAAGCCGGTGCCATTGAAATGGCCTGGAAACTGTTAACCGAGGTCTGGCAGATTAATCCACTGCGATTGCATGTAACCGTCTACGCGGGCAATCCTGCGGATAACGTACCGGCCGATGACGAAGCTGCCCGGCTCTGGAAGCAGATCGCCGGGTTACCCGATCATCATATCCACCGATTTGTGGATGATAATTTCTGGGAAATGGGCGAGACCGGTCCATGCGGCCCCTGCACTGAAATTTTTATCGACCGCACACCGGATATGACCGGCGGCCCCCAAGTCAACGGAACCGACCCGCGCGTGATGGAAATATGGAATCTGGTATTTATCCAATACAACCGTGGCGCCGATCGCAAGCTCACAGCCCTGCCGTCGCAGCATGTCGATACGGGCATGGGATTGGAACGAATCTGCCAGGTATTGCAGAATAAACAAGACAACTATGCAACGGATCTATTTGCCCCGCTTTTCAACGCCATTGGCGAGCTTTGTGGCAAGCGCTACACCGGCGTATTTCCAGATCTGGATCAAGGCTCCGGTGAAGAATCAAAAAATCCGGCCCTGGCAGGCGATATTGCCTTCCGCGTTATTGCCGATCATATTCGCTGCCTGACCTTTGCGCTTACCGATGGTGCCGTTCCCGGAAATGATGGCCGCGGTTATGTATTAAGACGAATCCTGCGCCGCGCGGTGCGTTTTGGCCGGCAGAATCTGCAACTGCGCGAACCATTTCTGCATCAACTCGTTCCGGTGATTGTCAGCACCATGAGCGACGCGTTTCCGGAATTAGCCAAAAATCCCGCACATGTCGCCGCTATCATTGAAGATGAAGAGCGGAGTTTCAGCCGCACATTGGATCGTGGACTGGAATTGTTCCAACTCGCCGCCGAGGAAGCCCGCGCTGAAAAACAGCAGCGCACAATCATCTCCGCCCAGAACGCCTTCAAACTGCACGATACCTTTGGATTCCCCATTGATCTTACGCAGATAATGGCACGGGAGCAGAACATGGGTGTGGATATCCATGGCTATGAGCAGCTCATGGAGCAGGCCCGGGAAAAGGCCCGCGCCGGGGGAAAGGCGACTCAATCCAGCGTGTCAGATATGCCACCGGAAGTCCTGGCCGAACTGCCACTGCTTCGCGTTAAACCAACCGACGATCATGCCAAATATGAACATAAGCCCCTGCGCACGCGCGCAGCCGCCATTTGGGATGGACATCGCCTGCAGGAATCCATCACGGCCAATGAATCCGGCACCGTCGCGCTCATTCTTGAAAAGACTAATTTTTATGCGGAAATGGGCGGCCAGATCGGTGATCAGGGTGAAATAAAAACCGATTCTGGCGCCACATTTATTGTGGAAGCGGCGCGGCAACTTGGCGGGTATGTGCTGCACGTTGGCCACTTGAAAAATGGCAAACTGCAACGCGGCGATTCCGCCAGCGCCTCGGTCTTCAGCGCCCGAAAACGCATTGAAAAAAATCATACGACAACGCATCTGGCAAATTGGGCCTTACGCGAAACACTCGGCGATCATGTCGAACAGAAAGGCTCGCTGGTGGACTCAGATAAACTGCGTTTTGATTTTGTGCAGCCAAAATCCATGGAAGATCATGAATTGGAGAAAGTGGAAATGCTGGTGCGGGGGGCTATCGGCAAAAAGCTCCCGGTTTACACGCAACTCGCACCATTGGAACAAGCAAGACAAATACATTCGCTTCGCGCTGTATTTGGTGAAAAATATCCCCCTCTCGTGCGTGTTGTTTCAGTTGGTGTGCCGGTATCGGATTTACTGGCGCATCCCGAAAACCCCGAATGGCGACAATATTCGATTGAATTTTGCGGCGGAACGCATCTGGCCAGTACCGGCGAAGCGGAAGAATTTGCCATTATTGCCGAAGAATCAGTCAGCAAGGGCGTGCGCCGCCTCGTTGCGGTTACCGGTGCCGCCGCCCAGACCGCCCGGCGCAACGCCGCCGCCGTTGAAGCACTCACCGCCTCCAGTAAACAGGCAAAATCGGATGATCT
>JAJZVR010000200.1:3482-7425 GCA_021847065.1 Planctomycetota bacterium
AGAATCTCCGGCAACGCCTGAACCGTTGACTCCTGCGAACAGGCTTTGCGCGCCGGTTCCAGCCCGTCGTGCATTGTCACAATGTCGCCCGGTCGAATTTGTGATGTCACAATCCGGCAAATGGTGCGCGGCGATATCTTCAGCGTATCCCAGGCGCGCACCCGCCAAGCAATATATCGCATCGAACCCTTGCGCACAGCGCGTGCCTGCGGCGGTGTTTTAAATCCCATTGGCGCGCGAAACAATGCCGGCACCCGCCCGGTGACATCCTCCAATGCCGCGCTGGTTCGCTGCAACTGATCCAGCCAGTACGCTTCGCCATGCCATACGCCATGGTGGTCATGATCCCATGTATGATTGCCTATCGTATGCCCTTCTGCCATTATTCGCCGCACCAGTTCCGGATGCTGCCGAACGTGCGTTCCAATAAGAAAAAAACTGGCGCGTGAATTGTGCCGCTGCAATGTATCCAGCACACGATCCGTATATCCTGGCGTCGGACCATCGTCAAAAGTCAAAGCCACCGCATCGTTGCGTTCAATGGTCTTAATCACCGGCGCCACGATATGACTTCCCGAATATAGTACGCTATACCACATCGCCGCCGCGCCGGCAGCGCCAAGCCCCATCCCGCCCGCCACAAACGGGTGCCGCATAATAACTTCACTCACGACGTTCGCGCTCATCAACACTTTCGTTAAATCATTGGTATCTACGGAATCTGAGCCATTGCCGTGGCTTGATTTCGGTCAGTCAACCGCAGTTGCAGCAGGTACCGCGGAGAAGTGCCCGAAATACTCAGGCCAGCCGGGCCTTCAGCCGCGTCATCGATATATGTAACAACATAATGACAACCCGATGGCGTTTTAACACCCAATTGCGTCACCAGCAAATGCTTCGACCCGAAACCAAGCCGCCAATGAAATTTATTATCATTGGCATCCTTGTATGCCACGATCGGCTCAGAACCCTTAATGGCCGCTCGCCAAGGTCCCTCTGGCCGTCGAAAAGCCAGAGACACGCCCTCGCCAATGGCCCGCGCCAAGGCCACATACGAACCAGACGGCGAAAGCAAAAAGTGCGTGCCCGCCCAATTGCGGCGCAGAACAAACGCGCATCGTCCATCTGCCGATTGCACCGCCAGTGTAAATCGGTACGCATTGATCAAATGCAGTTGTCCACATATCGGCATGGCATGATTGTCGTAATCCAGCGAACCACTGAATCTTCCATCATAATACCCGGCACCGGCGGCCACCCATGATTTTATTGCCCGCAGGGCCGGTGAATCGCTTTTCATCGCTGTGGATGGTGGAGCATTACGACATCCCGCCAGCATCAATAGTAGAATCGTCGAAAGCGCTGCTGGTATGGCTGCCTTGAAATTCATCACATCGCTCCCGAACCATAATAATTCCGCACCCCCTCAACCAATCCGACATTCGGGCTGTAGCCCAGGATGGTTCGAGCCGCGGTAATATCGGCCTCCGTATGATTCTGAAAAAAGCTGTAGGGATTATCAATATATTCCGGCTGCAGATTCGTGTGCATAACGCGGTTTAATTCCGCAATAACCGCGTTGAACGATTCCGATACGCCGCTGCCGACATTCAGAACGTGACACCCTTCGGCATCAAGCGCTTTGACATTAGCCTGAATGACATCCTCAATCCACACAAAATCCCGCCGTTGATTGCCGTCATGAAAAATCCGCGGACGCTTACCGGCTTTCATCTGCTGCGCCAATTGATAAATCATGGATGCGAATTTACCCTTATGCGACTCGCCGGGACCATATACATTGAAATATCTTAAGCCGACAATCGGCAAGTGTGAATCCGCGTGCCACTTCGCCGCCAGACGCTCCATCGCTAATTTAGAATAACCGTAAACATTCAACGGCGACGGCTCATCGGTTTCGCGCATCGGAGGGAGTCGATTGCCATAAGTTGCCGCGGACGAAGCCCATACCACGCGTGCCTTCCATACCATCGCCCATTGTAAAACGCTTCGGAATCGCTCGAGATTATTCTCCATCATTTTCCATTGATCCGTCACGGTCGTATCGGTGATCGACGCCTCATGGAATATGACGTCAAACCGCCCGGCTGGCGGATTTTCGCAGCGGTCTGTGTATACTTCGCCCGTGAATTTAACGAGATTCTTGAAATCTCCAGAGGAAAAATCATCCAGCACCACAACGTTATGTCCGTGCGAAATTAAATACTTCGCCAGATTTGAACCAATAAATCCCGCGCCACCGGTTACCAGAATTCGCATGTATACTCCAAAACGCTCTACCAGCATCCATTACCACAAACATCAACGTTAAGCATTATCGCGGTTGTTGCTGCGTCATACAATGCAGCGTACCAAGCCCCCAAACCAGATCCCGGCAATATATTGGAATAATATGCCTGCCGGGGAAACATTGTTCCAGAATTTTCAGTGCCTGCACATCCGCCGGATCATTAAATGCAGGTACCATCACACCGGCATTGCAAATATAAAAATTGGCATAACTCGCCGGCAAACGCTGCTTTTCAAAATAGACCGGCTTGGGCAATGGCAATTCTATGATGTCAAAGCTCCGGCCCCTGCCATCGCGCATGGCCTTTAAGCGGCGAACATTTTCCTCCATTCGCCGATGATTGGCATCCCGGATATTAGGTTCCACGCACGCCGCAATCGCCGTTGCGCTGACAAAACGAGCCGTGTCATCAATATGCCCATGCGTATCATCGCCAACAATTCCGCTCTCCAGCCACAGAATTTTCTCCACCCCCAGATTATCACAGAGCTTTTCTTCCAAAACCGCCCGCGATATTCCTGGATTGCGGCACTGCACCTTGGAAAGCAGACACTCCTGTGTGGTCAGCAGACACCCCGCGCCATTGACATCAATACTGCCCCCCTCCAGAACCAGACGAACAACTTTGCCGTCCGAACCTGTCGCAGTCGGATGATGCATCGGCACGCCCAGGACTTTGGCCGCATACGTCGGCACAAGCGCGTCACGATGATAATTATCATACTTCGCCCAGGCGTTAAACAGCCAACCTAACGCGATTATTCTCGCGTTCGCATCGGCGGTTTTTTTTACAAATATCGGCCCGGAATCGCGTGTCCATATACGATCCGTTTTCAGCGGATGAAACCGAACGGATGATAATTTTACGCCTGATTTATCAAGAATATCGCGTATCGCCGATATACCGCTCGCTGATTGCACAATGAGTTCAACCCTCTCCGCCGACGCAATATGCCGGATAATATCCGCAATGATCCACGGAATAGGCTCAAATTTTCCCGGCCAATCCTCTTGGTTGTGCGGCCACGCCAACCACGTGGCGGCGTGCGGTGCCCACTCGGCGGGCATCTGAAAGCCTTGCTGCCGCAGTGTGCCAACTGCGGACGTTTCACTCAATTGTTTAATTGTTTTCTTTGAAGCGGTCATCAACGGTTCCGTTCTAAATAATTCCACCACATTTCATTGTTGTTCAGGAAAATCGCCGGGTAATCTCAGAGTATGCGTCCACGCGCCGATCCCGGAAAAACGGCCAATTGCGGCGAACGGTTTCCTGCAGCTTTGGATCAACTTCCGCAATAAGAATATCTTCGTTATCCACCGATCCACGTTGTAACCAGCGACCAAATGGATCACAAATAATCGAACTGCCAAAAAATTCCAGACCGCCGTCTTTCGCGCCCTCATGCCCGATCCGATTGGGCGACGCCACATACACCCCGTTGGCAATGGCGTGCGAGCGTTGAATCGTTTGCCAGGCATCCACCTGCGCCGCACCAAATTCCGCCTTTTCCGCCGGATGCCATCCGATCGCCGTAGGATAAAACAGCACATTGACATCCTGCATGGCGGTAAGTCTCGCGCCCTCCGGAAACCATTGATCCCAGCATATCAGCACGCCAATACGTCCAAAGC
>JAJZVR010000201.1 GCA_021847065.1 Planctomycetota bacterium
AGGAACTGACCCGATCATGGTTTATCCATGCCGATATTGTCGCTGGCGGTGAGTTGTATTTCCGCATGGGCCCTAAGCCCAATAAGGATTGGGCGTCGGCCCCGGCGGATCGGCCGCCATCGGGGCTGGTGCGGTGAACGGTGATGCCGCGCTTGGTAGGTCGCGGATAATGCTGGCGGCGTAAAGTATCAGGCCGGTCAGAAAACATAGTGCAAGATTAGTTCTTTTAAAGGATTCCAAATGATTTCAATTACAAACCACAATAAACTCGCGGATTTGACGCGCCGGATCGCCATAGCGTGCTGCTGCGATCAAAGAATGGAAAAATACCCCCGGTTGCTGTGGACAGTGAGTGTTTGTGGGTGTTGATGTCCGGCGAGATGAAGCGCTACTCTGTTTTGTGCCGGTGGCTCGATTGTTCTGGAAGGGGCATATTGTTTTGGGATAGGTATCGCGCATACAATGAGCTATAACGAGGATTAAAATGTTTGTTCGCAGAGTTAAGACTGTTGCCCTGAAACCATTAAATTCATGGTTGTTCGCATGGAGCCTGATTGTTTTTGGATTTGCCGCCACCACCACCGTGGCCGCGCAAAATCCCGTGCAATATGTCAACCCGCGTTGGGGTGCCGGTATGGATCGCTTCGTGCATGGCAAGAATCTCGCGGGCCATCAACCGATGCAGCCCGGTCTGCATTCGGTTGGGGATATGTACCCGGAAATCGCGCTGCCACGGCCCATGGCCATCTGGGCGCCGCAAACCCACACGGGATATTGGTTTTACAATAACCTTGATCCGACCTTTCAGGGCTTTCGTTGCACGCATGAGGCCCATCCGTGGGCCGGCGATTACGGCCAATTTAACATCATGCCGGAGGTGGGGCGGCCGCAAACCAATCCGGTCAAGTGGGCCTCACCATTTACTCATAAGCGTCCCGGCGCGCCGGGACATCCCTACAGCTATCGTGTGTATTTGCCGCGCTATCATACTTGGGCGGAACTGGCCCCCACCAAACGCTGCGCCATTTTCAAATTCACCTTTCCCAAAACAAACTTGGCGCGAATTGTCATATCGGCCAAGGATGCGACGGTGAAGATCGGACGCCTGGATCATCACCTGGTAATCATTGGCCATGTCTGGCGGAATTTTGGACAGGTTCCAAAGAATTTTGCGTGCCGATTTGTGGCTCAGTTCAGCCGCCAGCCTACCGCGGCGACACTTTTCGGAGCCAAGGGCAACCGCCTTGGCGCGGTCTTAACCTTCAACACCACTCAATCACGAACGCTGCGCATGCGCATTGGCACAAGCTTCATCAGCGTGCGGCAGGCCGAGATCAGCTTACGCCGCGAAATTCCCGGATGGAGCGTCAAAACCGTGGCCGATCAAGCCAAGGCCATATGGAACCGGCAGCTTGAAAAAATAGACATCGGTGGGGCGACGGCGAGTCAAAAGGAAATTTTCTATACATCCCTCTACTGGGTGCTTTTGTATCCACACAGCTTTTATGAAATCAACGGTCACAATCAACGCGTTCATTACAATCCGACCAACGGTAAAGTATTCCCCGGACGGTTTTATACCGGCACCGGCTTCTGGGATGTGTATCGTTGCGCATTTCCTTTGATGACATTGGTTTATCGCCATCAGGATGGCCGCGTCATCCGCGGCTTCCTGCGGTTTTACAAGGAAGGCGGCTGGCTGCCTGAATGGCCCAACCCCGGCTATTGGAATTGTATGGTCGGAACCGATGCCGATGCGGTCATTGCCGAAGCTTATTTGCAGGGGATTCATGGCTTTAGCCCGTCATTGGCATACGACGCCATACGCAAGGATGGCACAGTTGAACCGCCCGGCCCGGGCCACGGGATTCCGCATCTGAACGATTACTTGCGGCTGGGTTATCTGCCGGCCAACGTCATCAGCGAGTCCACTTCCACCACGCTGGAAGAGGCGTATGATGATTATGCCATAGCGGAAATGGCCAAGGCCATGGGCAAGACTGCTGATTATAAGAAATTCCGGAAATTGGCATTGAACTATCGCAATGTGTTTGATCCGAAAGTAAAATTTCCATGGGGCCGCGAGGCCAATGGCTCATGGCAACCACACTTTGACCCGATTTGGTGGGGCAGCCCCTTTACTGAAGACGATGCCTGGACCTACCAGTGGATGGTCATGCAGGACCCGTATGGTTTGATTAAGCTGCTCGGCGGGCGCGAGGCCGCCATCAAGCGGCTGGATACCTATTTCACAACGAACTCAGATTTTCACCTAGGCGGCTATGCATCTTGGGGTCACCCCATTCCTGAGGAAAATGAGTCCAAGATATTGGGGATGGGGCAGTATGGCCCCAACAATGAACCCAGCAGTCATGATGCGTTCTTTTATGATTTTGTTCAGCAGCCTTGGAAGGCCCAGTATTGGGTACGCCAGACCATGGCACGGGTTTACAACACCACCGGCATGGTGGGGGATAACGACGAGGGGCAGATGGGGGCTTGGTATATTTTCAATACTGCGGGCCTGTATCCCTTCTCACCGGTGCAGCCATTTTACGTTTTGGGAAGTCCCACCGTGGGGCGCGTGACCTTGCATTTGCGGCATGGAAAAACGTTCACAATTCGGAGCATCGGCAACGGCCCGAAAGATTATTACATTCAATCCGCCACTCTTAACGGCAAGCCGTTTAACCAGCTTTGGATAAATCAACGCACCATTTTACATGGTGGCACGCTGGTATTTAAGATGGGGCCAAAACCCAATAAAAAATGGGCCGCCAATCGGGCCGCGATGCCCCCCGCCGGTGATATGACACAACCTTAAACAGGCTATGATTGGCTGGGAAATACTATGATTTTACAGGAAATCGCGGAGTCCAGGTGGGCCGGGATTCTTTTGGCCCTCCACAAACAATCTGCAGCCTGCGGTTGCGGCCACGGTCGTGTTGCCGAACTGACGTGTTGAGGAGAATGCTTTTATGTCCGCTGCATTTGAAAATCCAGTTGCCGCGCCATCAGACGCGACTATTCCGGGCCTTGGGCCGATTGTCTTTGCGGTGTTCGCCGCCGCCCTGGCGGGATTGCTGTTTGGTTATGACACCGGAGTGGCTTCCGGTATTCAGGGCTATTTGCAAAGCTATTTCCATTTAAGCAATGCGCAATTGGGCTTTGCCATTGCGAGCCTTGATTTGGGGTGCATCGCCGGCGCCATGATGGCCGGCACGCTGGCGGATCGCTTTGGTCGTAAAAAAATTCTGATCCTATGCGCCATTTTGTTCGCAATCTCCGGCATCCTCTCCGCCATACCGCGCGATATAACCGAGTTGGTGCTGGCCAGAATAATCGGCGGCATAGCCGTTGGTGCCTCATCCATGATCGCACCGGTTTACATTGCCGAAATTTCCCCGGAAAAACATCGCGGACGATTTGGGGCGCTTTTTCAACTTGGCATTGTCGTGGGCATTGCGGTGGTCTATTGGGTCAATTATTTGATCCTCAACGCCGGCCACCATATCAATGCGGGGCACCATCTGGCCGGGATGGACTGGAACCAGACCACGGGCTGGCGCTGGATGCTGGGGTCGGAAACGCTGCCAGCCCTCGTGTTTCTGGCCATGCTGTTGACCATCAAAGAAAGTCCGCGCTGGCTGATCATCAACGATCGCGAGGCGGAGGCCCGGAGCATACTGACGCGTTTTTTCGGCACGGCGCGGGCGGGTCGGGAAATTGCGGCGGTTAAGGAGGTGGCGAATCAGGAAGAAGGTCGGCTGCGGGAGTTATTCCGAAAAACTTTTCGATTTCCGCTGCTGATAGCCTTGTTTTTGGCGGTGTTCTCCCAGTTCAGCGGCATCAATTCCATTATTTATTATGCGCCTCGTGTATTCGGCGCGGCGGGCATGAATACTTCCAGCGCGTTCGGGTCCACGGCCCTTATTGGCATGGTGCTGGTGCTATTCACGTTTATTGCCGTCGCCTATGTAGACCGCGCCGGCCGAAAACTGCTGTTAACCATTGGCACCGCGATTCAAGTGGTGGCGCTGGCATCAGTGGGGTTGGTTTTTGCCATCGCCCCGAAGGCGCGGGCCATTAATATTCACGATTCGCTCCAATTTCAAGGAACACTTTCCAATGCGCGGTTCGCGGCCATGGCCCGGTTGGCGCACAGCCCGATCATCCTGGCCCCGCATTTTACTTCCAATCAGGTGTTGATTCTGCTGATGAGCATACTGGTATTTATCGCCGCGTTCTCCATGGCGATGGGGCCGATGCCATGGATCATCATTTCTGAAATTTTCCCGGCGCGGATTCGCGGGCGCGCCGCGTCCGTTGGCGTGCTGACCCTTTGGGCGGCAATTTTTGTGGTCGCCCAGACATTCCCCATGCTTAAGGCCAGTGTCGGTCTGACGGTGACTTATTTTATTTATTCCGGCTGTTCGTTTATAAGCTTCCTGTTCGCAGCGCTGGTATTGCCGGAAACCAAGGGAAAAACGCTTGAACAAATTGAAACATACTGGCATCATAGGTTTGACATTAAGATGTTTTAGAAATGGAGTAGCGATGCAGCGTTCTGAAGTAAACCGCTATCTGGCGGAGGCGATGTCCTTTTTCACGGCCCAGAAGTTTTATCTGCCACCATTTGCCTTCTGGTCTCCTGAATACTGGGCCACGCTGGGTGCGACGGGGCAATATATTCGGCAGCGCGGCCTGGGCTGGGACGTAACGGACTTTGGTTCGGGGAAATTTACCGAATGCGGCCTGCTGCTGTTTACCATGCGCAACGGCTTGGTTGGCGACCCGTCCAAGATATTTGCCGAGAAAATCATGGTGGTTCGGCCCCATCAGCGTACGCCCTTTCACTTCCACTTCGAGAAAACCGAAGACATTATTAACCGCGGCGGTGGCAAATTGGTGATAGAATTATATAATTCGGACCAACAGGGTGGCTTTGCCGACACCGAAATCCGCGTGCGTTGCGACGGGTTGGAACGAATCGTCGTTCCCGGCGGCAGGATAATTCTGGAACCCGGTGAAAGTATTACGCTGGTTCCGGGACTCTACCATTCGTTTTATGCCATCGGCGGTAACGCCATGGTGGGCGAAGTTTCCAGCGTAAATGACGATACGAAGGATAATCGGTTCCATGACCCATTGCCGCGTTTCACTAAGATTATTGAGGATGAACGTCCGTTGCATCCGCTTTGCAGCGATTATCATCGTGACGTTTGATAAGGAATTGATGAATGCAGAAGACGCTTGATCAGAAGTTGTCCGAACTGGCCGGTAAACGTTTCGGAAAAGACTTTATTATCGCCGACGCCAAAGATGCCGACATGGCATTGGGTATTGCCGCGCCCGGCCCGAACCCAGGTTCCGGCAAAGCTGGCTTTCCATATCGTACGCTGGATCAATACCGTGATACCATTCGGCAGGTGGTTCAGCAGGGACTCGTGGATATTATGCTCATGAGTTGCTCCACCAGCGATCAACTGACCATTCGTGAACGGCTGTTTGATAACAGCCTCGTTACGCCCGCCGTTCGAGCCAATGACACCACGGATATTCATATTTGCCGCGGAAGCTCTTATGGAAGCAACCCGTCGCAACCGTTTGCCTCCGCGCCCATCGATCATATTCAGGCTGGGAAATCACCTTGTTCGGCATCGGATCGGCTGCTGGGAGCGAATTTGGGATTATATTCGGTTACGTTTAATAATCTCTCGGAGCCGGATCGACGCACTCTGGAAGCCTATCGGGATTTTCGCATTGAGGCGGAGGGCAAGGGATTTCGGCATTTTCTGGAAGTATTTGATCCAAATGTTCCGCCCAAAACCCATAAACTGCCACCTGACCAGATGGGCGGGTTTATCAATGACCATATCTGCCGGATGCTCGCGGGCGTGCCGCGTGCTTCGCGACCGGTGTTTTTGAAAATTGTTTACCATGGCCCGCGATATATGGAAGAACTCTGCCGCTATGACGAGTCGATTATTGTCGGCGTTCTCGGTGGGAGCTCCGGCACCACGTATGATGCGTTCAAATTGCTTTACGATGCGAAAAAATATGGTGCGCGGGCCGCGCTGTTTGGGCGGAAAATAAATCAGGCCGAGGATCAATTGTCCTTTATCACCATGTTACGCAACATCGCCAATGACGACATAACCCCGGAAGAAGCGGTGCGGGCCTACCACGGTAAATTAAGTGATGCTGGCATAAAGCCGCATCGGTGTCTGGCGCACGATCTGCGGCTTACTCAGGGCGTTATGCACTATGCCGCCGGCGGTACTGCGGATTAGCTGCGAATGTTTAATAAACAGCGGGAAGTTAAAGCTATGGCCACAACCCAATTAGTCTATGATGTCCTTGGCGTCGGGATTTCCGCCGTGGATGACACACTGACTGTTGAAAGTTATCCGCAGTCTGGAGCAAAAGTCGCGGTGCAGTCATCGGCCCGGCATGGCGGAGGGTTGGCTTGCACCGCTATCGCGGCAGTTGCCGTTCTGGGTGGGAAGACGGCGTTTATCGCGCGTTTCGGAACCGATGATCTTTCCGATTACATTCGTTCTAATTTATTACAGCGTGGCGTGGACGTGTCGCATATTATTTCCGATACTCTCAGCCAGCCGTATCACAGCCGGATTGTCATAGATCGCGCTACCGGCGAACGCACCATACTTTATGATCTGAGTCGATATAAACCCGTGCAGGCTGCGGATGTGTCGGACGAGCTTTTGGCGTCCGCCCGCGTGCTGCTGGTTGATTTTCTCAACGCTCCCGGTCCGTTGGAACTCATTCTCAAGGCCCGCCGGGCCAACGTGCCGGTAGTATTGGACATTGAAGGTCAATCCGCCGAGTCAGCATCAGTGCTTGAGCATGTGGACCATCTCGTGGTGCCGGAGGAATTTGCGCGGTGGGCATCCGGCCGGCAGGATTTGCAAGCCGCCTGTGCGGCACTGGCCCGTATACCGCGCGCTGCGACTGTTGTAACCGCGGGTGCCGCGGGCTGCTGGTGGACAGATTCGCCGCAGCGTGCACCGGTCCATTTGCCGGCATTTGCGGTCAAGGCGGTCAATACCAACGGTTGCGGTGATACGTTCCATGGCGCATACGCTCTGGCCATTGCAAAGAGCTTTTCCATTATGGAAGCAGTATGTTTTGCCACTGCCAGCGCAGCCATCAAGGCCGCCGGATCAGGCGGTTGGGATGCATTGCCGACCTCCGCCCAAGTTGCACAGTTACTGCGCCAGAGACTCGGGGCCGATGAGCCACTGCGAGATATCATTACCCGAATTGAAAATATGCGCCAATTGGGGTAGCGGCGCTCTTACCTTCCACGGATTGTGTCCGTGCTATAAACCACGTCTTCCGACGGTGCCGGGGATGAGCAGCGTGTCAAAACCATATTGCAGGTTCCGAATTCCGGA
>JAJZVR010000202.1 GCA_021847065.1 Planctomycetota bacterium
TCCACCACATTTGGGGCAGGTCAGATGGCGATTAAGCGTATTGAGTTTTACACCGGTAATGGTCGCCGCCTGGGCAATGGCAAGACACTCTTGTTCACTAAAACGCGCCTCGCGAGCTTCAACGATATTGCCCAACTCGCCGGCATCCAGCCAGTCTCCGCCGCAAGCCGGACAAGTCTCAATGTGAACACCCTGATAGTCGATGCCACTCAAAGGTTGATTGCATTTCGGACATTGCATAGCGTTTCCTAGCATCACAATGAAGAATTTATGATCCACAGAGGATACACGGGCCGGTGAGAATCCGTCAAGTTCAAGCAACACCACAGATGCACGACAGATTCATTGATCCTCCGGTCGCCGGTGCTTGGAATACTGCCGAAGTAATCGCAATGAGTGTATCCATCGTTCCGATGGGAATACCCCGCAGTTCAAGGCTTTTGCGGATCTGGCCATAGGCTTCGGCGGCGCGAGCATCGAACGGCAGAACGCCCAGAGATGCCACAAAATGCAACAATGCTAAGTGGTTCCGCGCCGGATCGCTGCTGTTGACAACGCCAAATTGCCTGGCGCTCTGTCACGCATTTTCATGCCGCGCTTGATCGGCTACAATCCGTTTGGTAATGACTATACGGAGTATTTATGCCCAGAATCTGTTTCATATTGGTTGCCGGACTGGATCAACAACTTGCCTCGACCACGGCGGACGTGTTTACCAGCTTCGCTCATCGCAACACTCTTGCCCCGGTCACACCCGCGGTCACCTGCACCATGCAGGCCACGCTGACCACCGGTAAAACCCCCGCCCGGCACGGCATAATCTGCAATGGCTTGTATACGCATGACAATGCCGCTTTACAGCAGTTTCTGGATGATGACAGCTTTCCTGAATTCCGCCGACAAATAAGTTTCTGGGAACAGTCCAATCAACTCTTGCAGACGCCGCGATTCTGGACCGGTAAACCCATCCGCACCGCCATGCTGTTCTGGCAGCAGTCCATGCCCGATGCCGCGGATATTGTCCTGACACCCAAACCGGAACACACGCCCGATGGCAAAACCGTTGCCAGTTGCTTCAGCCGCCCCCGTGATCTTTACCAGCGCCTGACCGCCAAACTTGGAGCCTTTCCACTGCACCAATATTGGGGGCCTTTGGCCTCATTGCCCAGTTCGCAATGGATTATCAACGCTGCCATGGACATTTGGCGTCATGATCCCGTTGACCTGCAACTGCTCTACGTACCACACCTGGATTACAACCTCCAGCGCTTGGGTCCGGATCATCCCGCGGTGGCCAAGGACGCCGCTGATGTCGCAACCCTGCTGGCACCACTGGTGGACATGGTGCGCAAAGACGGAGGCATTCCCGTCATCGCCGGCGACTATGCCATGAACGCTGTTTCCAAGGCTATTTTCCCCAATCGGGCTTTACGCGATGCGGGTCTGCTTAAAACGCATACCGATGAAGATGGCAAACTGCTCATTGATTTTGCCGCCAGCCGCGCTGTAGCCATGGTGGATCATCAGATTGCCTATATCTATTGCGCCGCCGATGCGGTCGATCCAACAAAAAAGCTCCTGCAATCCCTCGATGGCATTGGGAACCTTGCCATTTCCGCCGAAGAAAAGTCCCGCCTGGGACTCAACACGCCGCGCGCGGGACAAATAATCGCTCTGTCCAATTCCGATGCGTGGTTCGCCCATGACTGGTGGCACAATGATGCGGAAAAACCGCGCTGGCAGTTTTCGGTTGATATTCACCGCAAGCCCGGATACGACCCTAGAGAACTGTTTTTCGACCCTGTGCGTAAATGTATCGCGCAGGATACCGCATTGGTTAAAGGCTCGCACGGCGTTATTGCAGCGGCACCTGAAAAGCAACCTGTCCTGCTTAGTGATGTTGCCCCGCCCGCCGCCCATACACCGGCAACAGACATCGCCGGGTGGCTGGCAAGCATGCTGTAGCGTGATTTCCCGGTCGTCCAGCGATTGACGGATCAGTCACCGGACAATATCTCGCCATCGCCTTGGCGGAGTGCTTTCATCACGAATTCCACCGCCGGCAGAGCCGACGGCTATAGGATTCTTTTCGCAAAATTATGTGCCCGGAAATATTACCGCGCCCGTTACAGATAACACTCCACGCGCGCACGCCCGATCTTTTACGATCCACCAATCAACACGCCAACGAAGAATACCACAATGCCACCGACCACGCCCGTGAACGCGGCCTGCAGAAACGGCGTGTCCATATAACGGTGACGGATGAAACTGATGCAAATTAATTCAACGATCACCACCGCAATGGCCACCGTCATCGCGATATGAAAATTTGGGATCAAAAACGGCAACGTGTGCCCGATGCCACCTGCCGTGGTCATTAACCCGCACACCGCACCGCGTATCAGTGGATGTCCGCGCCCGGATAATGAGCCGTCATCGGACTGTGATTCCGCAAAAGCCATGGAAATACCCGCACCAACCGATGCGGCCATACCCACCAGGAAAGCCTTAAAACTGTCCTGCGTGGCCACGGCGGCGGCAAATACCGGGGCCAGCGTGGAAATCGACCCATCAATAAGCCCCACCAGTCCCGGCTGCACAATCTGCAGCACAAACAATCGCCGCTCCGCCGCCGCCTCTTCATGCTTAACAGATTCTGGAACATGTTCCGCTTCGAGCGTTTCCGCGGTTGTCGCGTGTTTGCGTTCCGCTTCCGCCAGATCAATAAGAAGTTTTCGGATCGCCGCATCCGTAGCGCGGGTGGCGGCTTTTTCATAATACCGGGTGTTTTCCAGCTCCATAATCTCGGCCTGCCGGCGCATGGCCGTGACGCCGGATTTCATCACCAGCCACAGCGGGCGGCGCTTAATAAATCCCTTCACATCATCGCGTTTGATAAGCGGAATATGCTCGCCGAATTTCTCCCGATGCAATTCAATGAGTTTATGCCGATGCTCCGATTCCTCAGCCTGCATTTCTGTAAACATCGTGGCCGTGGCGGGAAAGGTCTTCGATAGATTATGCGCAAATTCGCCATAAATTCTCCCATCTTCCTCTTCCTGCCCGATCGCCAGGGCCAGAATTTCCTGTTCGGTAAGATCCTTAAAGCTTTTCGACACAAACAACTCCAAATACAAACACGCCAGCTTTTCAAAAACCATTATATCCCCCCACGCATGAAAGACACACGCCCCGCATTGCTGTAAACTTAATGCTTTGAACTTGGAGCTGCGACATGAAAATTATGGTCATTGGAAGTACTGGACAACTCGGAGCAGACCTGATTGCAGCTTTGCCGCAGGCCGGGTTGCAGGCCCTGGCCATCAGCGGGCGACAGGATCTGGACATTATCAATACCGCGGCCTTCGCGGCGTTTCTGGATCAGCATCGACCCGATGCCGTCATTAATACCGCCGCATTTCACAATGTCGATCTATGCGAAAGTCAAACCGACTCCGCCTATAAGGTTAATACCATTGCGGTTCGCGGCCTGGCGGTGGAATGTCAAAAGCGCGGCATATTGTTATTTCAGATCGGCACAGATTATGTCATGGACGGCCCGTCAGACTCTAAGCCGCTGCCGGAATCCGCAGCCGTACATCCCAAAAGCATTTATGCCCTGACACGCTTCGGTGGCGACTGCATGACCCTTACCCATGCCCCAACCATGGGGTATGTGGTACGAACGTGCGGACTATTCGGACTCGCCGGGTGCAAACTCAAGGGCGGCCTGAATTTTGTGGACACCATGATCGCTGCCGCCCGGGCCGGAAAACCCATGCGCGTGGTGGCGGATCAGATCGTCGCCCCAACGCCTACGGATGATCTGGCGAAACAACTGATTCTTATGATCCAACGCCGCCCCGGCCCGGGCCTTTACCATGCCGTATCGCACGGGCAGTGCTCATGGCATGAATTCGCATGTACCGCCTTAACCATGGCCGGATTAGACCATCCTATCGCGCCGGTAAGCAGCGGCGAATTTGCCGCACCCGCACACCGCCCGAGCTATTCGGTGCTCGATAACGCCCGCCTGCGACACCTCGGTTTGGACATCATGACCGACTGGCGCTCCGGCCTGCAACGCTTCATTGAAAAAAAATATCCGCGACATAAATAACCTGAACCGCGGCATTCAAACAGGAAAATGGGAACTTGCAATCGGAGAAATGATAGCACTGGATCGTAATGAGTTTTTAATTTCTTAATCCGCAACCGTTGATGCGGCGAATCTCTTCCCGCTACGGCGGGCAGCGAGCAGCAAATGATCAATAAACTGCGAACCATGCATTTCTGGCGGAGCTGGCGATTCTGGCTCATGATGGCCATTGGCATCGGGGTCGCCTGGCGAATGACGGATTATCTTCTCCGTTTCCCGGTGTGGGATGATGAAGCCTCGCTGGGATTGAATATTCTACATCGCGGTTATCTGGGCTTATTGCGGCCTCTGCGGTATGGACAAGTCTGCCCCGTCGGCTTTCTCTGGATCAGCAAATTTCTCATTGACACCTGCGGTACGGATGACTGGGTGTTGCGCTTTATACCTCTGGTTGCCGGAATTGCGGCGGTCGTGCTGGCATGGCCCGTCACCAGAAAAGTGGCGGGACGCCGTGTCGGGCTACTGGCAACCGCGTTAATTGCCTGCTCCCTGGCGACCAATCGCTTCGGCACAGATTTCAAACCCTATTCGATGGATTTGCTTCTGGCATTGTGCATTATTGCACTGGCACTTATTGCCATCCGCAGGCCACGCGATTATCGCCCGGTTTTGCTTCTGGCTTTGCTGTCGCCTCCGGCAATTGTATTTTCTTATCCCAGCATATTTGTGCTCACGGCGGCATTGCTGGCGCTATTGCCCGCATTATTCCGCCGCCAAAATACATCCTGGCGCGCGGCGTATATTTTCTGGGCCGCATTGACCGCTGGCAGTTTCGCGGCCATTTATTTCACGGTTATCCATGGGCAAATGCGCCACACCCATACATTCATGCAGGAATTCTGGAAAGCCGCCTTTCCACCGCACGGCTGGGCCATAGTCCCCTGGCTTATTGATGCACATATCTCCAATATGATGAGCTACCCCTTTGGCGGCTCCAAAGGAATTGCCCTGCTGATTGCCCCGCTGGTGGTTGTCGGGATTTTGCGATTATGGAAAAAACGGCGAATGGCCGAATTAATTCTTCTTGTTGGGCCGTTTGTTTTGACATTTATCGCAGCTTTCCTGCATAAATACCCTTACGGAGCCGATGCTCGCGTCGAGCAGCACCTGGTTGCATCCATCACGATCCTTGCCGCCTTAGGTACCGTAACCCTCGGCGCACTGGCTATAAAACGGTCGCGCAATATCCGCGCGTGGCGTAATATCGCCAACATCCCCGTTGCAGTGATGGTGATTTTCGCGAGTGTTATGATCGCCAAGGACATCTGCTACCCCTGGCGAACACCGGCACCGCTGCTGGCGCAAAGATTTATTCACAATGTATTTCGTCACGCGGGCCGCGACACCCAGATTGTCATTCTTAACAAGCACCCTTTTCACTATTCGGTGTTGCTCGCCTGGCAATTGGCCATCGCCCCGCATCCATTTTTAATTCTTCCCGAAATTGACAAATCCGGGCTGGTCACCACCGGAGATAATCTTTGGATACTGCATTTTCATTTCAGCCAGCCCGAACCGATTTCTCCGGAAATATTGCGTCGCTTCCAACGCCGCATGCCGCACGGACGAATTACCGCCAACATCACCCGACGGCTTTTTGAACCCTTCAGCGGCGATAAACCCGTTTATATGCAGGCAGTGCATATCAAACCGCAACCCTGAATGAAATCCTCATTCTCGGCTTGCCATCCGGATCAGCGGTAGCGGGAAAACGATGCGGGTGCCGGCGCCAGTGCGAACGAATCGATCTGACCAAGCGAATCCGGCTTTTTGATCGGCATAAAAAACAGATAGGCAATCAGAGCCGCAAACAAAGCACAGGCAAAAAATATTTTTATAAAATAGGGGATCACCGGGGCGGTAATCTGGCTGAATCCGCCTTCAATCAAACCCGCCAGCACCAGCATATGGGCGCAGCCGATTAACAGATACATCAGATCATTGCGTTGTGCCTGCACACTGGCCCACACGCCGCCATAGCGTCCGCCGCGCGTCCACATCGCCCGGGCAATAATTAATCCCGCCGCCGCCGCCACACAAATGGCCGGCAATTCCAGCACCCCGTGCGGCCCCACCCATGAAATAAAATACGTTCCCACATGATCCGCCTGATACCGCTGCCCCAGTGCCCCCAGCATGGCCCCGTTATAAAACAGCATCACCAGCGTCCCGATGCCAAACGTCATGCCCAACGCAAACGTCAATACCGAGACCTCAATATTGTGCGTAAAGAGAAACACTGAAAACAGCAGATTTTTCTCTCCGCTGTAATGGAAGTGTCGGGAGCTTTGTTCCTCCACGCGCCGCGCCACTCTCTGGGCCGGGCTTTGGCGAAAAAATTCCGCAGGTACAAATGTCAATGCGGTTGCCGGATGCTCTTGGGTTATCACATATCCCGCCACAGTGCCGGTGAACATGATCATCGCCGACAGCAGCAACGCCCTCCATTGATGCCGCGCTGTAGCCGGAAAATCGTACCGCAGAATATGCCACCATGTGACAAAAAATCTTCCGCGGTGCGGCACGGCCACATGCTGATACGCTCTGCCCACCAGGGTTTCAAGATAATCCAGCAGCGCGGAACTTCCTCCCCGAGTCTGCACCAGATTCAAATCACTGGATGCCAGACGATAAAGCGAAAAGAATTCTTCCGCCTCGGCGGTTGACAGTCCCTGCAAAGTATCATGCCCCGCTTTATCCGTCAGCGCGGTCAGCCGCTGCCACTGGTTTTCGCGCCGCGCAATGAACTCGTTAATGTCCATGGAGATTATTGTCCATCCGGGATCAATAAATGGCAATTCAACCAATGCTCTTCCGTTTGATCTCCCACCGCCAGTGTTGTTTTATCATTGACTTTGGCAATTTAAAACCGGACAATTACAATCATTCGCCGGATGCCCAATGCGTATTTGCCCGGATGTTACAACCATAAGGAGCCTGTATATGAAAGCTGCACGTTTTACCATCATCGCGATTGCCGCAGTACTTTCCGCCGGCCTCGTGGGCTGCTCGAGTCAGGGCAACCAGCAAATTGACCATCTCACACCGAATCAGGTATCCCAGAAAATTGTCCGCGGACAAACCACGGAAGCCAACGTGAAAGCTGATCTCGGCGATCCGTTGAAGGTATCCTTCAACAGCGCCGGCAATCAGCAATGGGAATATGACTATACCAAGCTGCATCTGACAACCACAGATTTCCTGCCATTCATCAATGCCGTGGAAAC
>JAJZVR010000203.1 GCA_021847065.1 Planctomycetota bacterium
TGGATGGCGGCGCTTCGGCTAATAATTTATTGATGCAGTTTCAGGCGGACCTGCTGGGCGTGCCAGTCTTGCGGCCCAAGGTCACGGAGACTACCGCATTGGGCGCTGCGTACCTCGCGGGCTTGGCTGTGCACTTCTGGGAAACGCCCGCCGATGTCGCCAGGCACTGGGCGTTGGATCGTATCTTTGAGCCGCGGATGAGCGCCGATGAAGTGCAATTGCATCGCCGGCGATGGAAGAAGGCGGTAACACGAGCACGCGATTGGGAAGAGCACGGATAATCGACCGTCCACGGGGCGATGGAATATTTCAATGGATAGGAATACATCATTACAACGCATGGTCGCTCGGCGCGGGCCTTGGGACATCGCGGTTATCGGCGGCGGAGCCACCGGTGTGGGCATTGCCGTCGATGCGGCTTCACGCGGGTATGCGGTATGTCTGCTGGAACAAAGCGATTTTGGCAAAGGCACCAGCAGTCGATCCACCAAACTGGTGCATGGCGGCGTGCGTTATTTGCGGCAGGGCAATATTGCGCTGGTTACAGAAGCGTTGCATGAACGCGGTCTGCTGCGGGCCAATGCTCCACATCTTGTGCATGATCTGACTTTTGTGGTGCCTCATTATCAATGGTGGGAGGCCCCCTTTTACGGCATTGGGTTAAAGGCCTACGACATGCTGGCCGGGAAATATGGGTTCGGCAAATCCCGTCATTTAACCCAGGCGGAGGTGCTGCGCCATATTCCCACACTGAAAACCGACGGACTCCGGGGCGGTGTGCTTTACCATGACGGGCAATTTGACGATGCTCGACTGCTGATGGATCTGGCGAATACCGCTGATATTCATGGCGCGGTATTGCTGAATTATGCCCCGGTTATCAACTTGCAGCATGATGCCGCGGGCGATATTCAGGCATTGGTGTTTACAGACCGCGAAACGGGCCAATCCCATCGTGTTGCGGCGCGCTGTACGATCAACGCGACCGGGGCCTTCAGTGATCAATTGCGGCGAATGGATGATCCATCGGTTGAATCCATTATGGCGCCAAGCCAGGGTGTGCATCTGGTGCTGGATAAAACATTTCTTCCCGGAGATGCCGCCATTATGGTGCCGCACACCAGCGATGGGCGCGTCATGTTTGCCATTCCGTGGCACAATCGCACATTGTTAGGTACTACGGATACCGCGGTGGAAGAAGTTACATTGGAACCGTTGCCGCAGGAGGTGGAAATAGATTTTATACTCACTACCGCCGGACAATATCTGGCCCATCCGCCTAAGCGCAGTGACATTCTCAGCATGTTTGCCGGGATTCGGCCATTGGTGAAAGCCCCACATGGCACCAATACCGCCGCGTTGTCCCGCGATCATACAATTCAGGTGAGTTCCAGTGGTCTGTTGACGATTGCCGGCGGAAAATGGACGACGTATCGGCGCATGGCGGAAGATGTGGTGGATCATGCGATTGCCGTCGGCGGCTTACCACCACGGGATTGTGTCACGCAGCGGCTGGAAATCCGCGGATCACACATGGCCGCTTACGCAGATACCGCAGCGGAAACGATCAAAACCAGCTCTGCCGACCCGATGTGCGATCAGCCTTTGAATGAGACATTATCCGTTACCACCAACGACGTTATCCGTTTCATCCGTCATGAAATGGCCCGCAATGTCGATGACGTTTTAGCCCGCCGCACCCGTTCGCTGTTGCTGGACGCCCGCGCCGCCATCGCCGTAGCACCAAAAATTGCCGCAATTATGGCCATGGAATTGCATAACGATGAAACTTGGATGCGGCGGCAGGTGGCAGAATTCACAGGCATGGCACACGCCTATATTCCAACTTCCGTCCGCTCATGAAATCATTGATGGGAGTCTCGCGGTTCGCCCAGATGAGGATATGATGTGAGTCGGGGCCATTTATTGAGGCGTTGTACAGATCAGATCAGATCAGGCCGTCAGCAGGTTGTTGACGAATTCCTCGCCGGGAATGGGGCGACCGAAATAGTAGCCTTGAAACAAGGGACATCCACGTTCTTTTAGGAAATCAACATGCTGAGGTGTTTCAACGCCCTCCGCCACCACCTGCAGGCCGTGGTGGCTGGCTACCGCCAAGATGGCTTCGACCAGTGAGGCGTCGTTCATATCGGTGGGGGCGTCCTGAATAAATGATTTATCGATTTTCAATTCCGTCAGAGGCAGTTTTTTCAGATACGCCAGCGATGAATATCCCGTACCAAAATCATCAATGGAAAAGTGAACGCCAAGCTCTTTAAGTTCCCGCATTTTGCTGATTGCTTCATTAAGATTATCAAAGACGACAGCTTCGGTAATTTCCAGCGTTAACAAATTTCCATTGGCACCGGTTTCCCGCAAGACGTTCGCCACGCGATCCCGGAAATCCGCGCCGCGAAATTGTCGCGGACTGACATTCACGGCGATGCGAATGGGCCGCCCGGCGGCCTCCAGCTTTTTAATTGCGAGGCACGCCTGTCTGAGCATCCATTCGCCCATTGGGACAATTAATCCGGTATCTTCCGCGACGGGAATAAAGGCCATCGGTGAAATAAGGCCGCCGTCTTTATTATGCCAGCGGATCAATGCTTCAGCCCCAATAACCGTTTCCGCCGCATTAACCTGTCCCTGCAGAAACATGCGAAAATCCTGGCGCTCCACGGCCTCGCGCAAATCATGTTCAATATTAAGCCTGGCGCTGACGGCGGCCTGCATGGTAGGTTCAAAATAACAGACGCTGTTGCGCCCGGCCGCCTTCGCGCGGTACATGGCGGTATCAGCCTGTTTGAGCAAATCGGATGCTGATTCGACACCCTTGGGAAAAAGTGTTACGCCGATGCTTGCGGCAATCTGATGCTGAAGTTTCCCCAGAACCACCGGCTCACAGATCGCTTTTTGGATTCGGGCGATTGCAATTTGCACCATGTGTGCCGAAATTTCGGAACTATCTGATAAAGCCGGAAGCAGCAGCACAAATTCATCCCCGCCCAAGCGGCTGACCGTATCTTCCTGCCGGAGGGCTTGGCGCAGTCGCTGGGCCATTTCCCGCAAGAGGTCATCGCCGATTTCGTGCCCCTCGGCATCATTGATATTTTTGAAGTTATCGAGATCAATAAATACCACCGCTCCAAACACATTGTTTCTCTGTGCGACGGAAATACAATTGCCCAGCCGATCCAGAAATAACCGCCGATTGGGCAAATCCGTCAACGGATCATAGAATGCGAGTTGATCAATGCGGGCATTGGCGGCAACCTGCATGGATATATCTTTCTGTGCGCCGATAAAATGTGTGATCGTGCCGGCGTCATTGCGCACCGGCGCAATATGCAACTGATTCCAGAACAGCGTGCCGTCTTTTTTGAAATTCCGAAGAGTCACTTCACAACTACTGCCCTCTTTGAGAGCAGAGCGTATTTGCGCGATTTCAGGTTGATCGCGTTCCGCGCCTTGCAGGAACCGGCAATTACGACCCAGAACTTCCGCTTGTGAGTAACCGGTCAAATGTTCAAACGCCGGATTCACATAGGTAATTGGCATATCCGGCTGCTGCGCGTCGGAGATGAGAATTCCAATCGGCGCGGACGCCAAAGCCCGCTGTGCTAAACGCAGTGATTCCTCCGCGAGCCGACGGTCTGTTACATCATGTGCAATAATCAGATTCAATGTTTTGCCTTGAATGGCGATAGGGTTAACGTAGACCTCCACGTCCCGAATCTCGCCTGATGCGATACGATGCTTGTTTTTGAAAAAATGGGTGATGCCGGCTCTGGTTTCAGTAAATTGGTCCTCTAATTTTTTCTGCCCCGATGTGTTAATATCCCAAATGCGCATGGTGCGCAGTTCCTGGCGCGACCAGCCCCAAAATGTGCATGCGGCATCATTGGCATCAACGATACTGCCATTTTCCGGATCCAAGAGGTATTCAATCGCCGGACTTTGGTTGAATATTTGGCGTAAGATATCGCTGTCGCCGGTTTTCCGGTCCTGCAATTCACCGATTATTCCCATAGCCCGTCCTCGCAAGGCACCCCGCAGCAGATTCATGTGGCCTGAATCTGCATCAGGGTGGAAAATCACGCATCCAGCCGATTCTCAAGCTTACAAAAGTCCGACACGCCTACCATCTTTCGGCCATCGGCTGGGTTTTATCCGGGAATTCTTTCCCGTTTTCGCTTACATTTAAGAGGAGAATCGTGTGCAATTATTTGCCATTGATGCTTTTTTAAATGGCTCACACCAGCGGTTACTCCTTAATAGCTCAAGGCCGCGACAATCCAAAATAAAGAGCTGCAATAAATGCCGCCAGCCACGAGCAGACAGCCAATATTATAGCTGCCCTCGTTTGTTATCGGATCAAAATACTTTCAAGATAACAATTTTATACACTTTTTTGTAAAATTCGCATTTAGGAATATTGGGGTGTTTAGCGCATAATTTAGTTGCGGTATATGTTTTTAATCCGTTAGCCAGGAGCGGCGGTGCAACAGCATATCCAAAGCAGGGGCGATTGGTTGCAGCAGCAACAACGCCACGGTTGCTGGTGGTAACGGTATGGCAATCCGATGCAACAACGCGGCTGCAATGCCCGCCAGCACCAAAAACACTTTGCGGGCCAACGGTTCAATGGGCAACGTACCGGGCAACGCCAAAATGAATACCGAGGCGAATAGAAAATCCGAGCTGCACAATTCATAAAGTAAAAGTGCCATGGCCCGTTCCGGCGGCAGATACCACAATCCACCAATACTTTGCCAAAACGCATGGTGCAGCATTCGCGGGGATAATGGGCCAAAAATCAACCCCGCCAATACCGCAATTAAAAACAATGCCCAAGCATCCGGCGGCAAAATATGACGGTAAGATAGATAAAGGCCCGCAATAATAATCGCAAAAATGCCGACCGTGCCAATGCGGCCCGGCACGCCACCGAGCAGAAGTGCCGGTGGCGATGGCAAGTTCAAGGCAAACATGTTTCGCAGGGCAATGCGGGCCCGAACTCCGGTTGGATCGCCCCCAATTTTTCCCAAGGTCCGCTGGATGACCTGTTCGGGCCGTGGCAGCAATACGGCGTCAACACCTCTTTGCGGTGATCGTTGCGGCCAGCGATATATCTGCGCGGGTATTGCCTGACCGATGTCGCCAATTGTCAGATGATCCAATACCAGTACCGGCCAGCGACCGGCCAGCGGCAAAATTGCCGTCAGAGCCAACGGTGCCAATAGCGCAATATGAAACCGTTGCTTCCCCGGTAAGCCCGCAATCCAAATCAGTATCACCACGCCCGCGCCCATGGCCAATGCCCAATACCAGGGAACCAGCGGCGCGGTCAGGCCTGAACTGATCATCGCGTAGGCCATTGTATGATTCCACGTTAACAATTGGCCGCGAACGGTAAATCGGGCCAGGATAAAATGCGTAACGGCCGCCGCAGCCAAAGTGGCCAGAATAATCAGCGACGCACGGAATCCAAATACGGCAATGCCCCACAGCAGCGGCAGAAGTACCGACACGCTGATGGTTTGATAAAACTCCCGTCGCGCTACGGGCCACAAAAGAAATGGCCTTTCGCAACAGGCGCTGCGAAATTCCGTCGCTTTTTCCGATGGCCCGATGACCTGGTCGGGAGTGGTGCGTTTAGCAATCATGCCGACACTCCTGATTGATGATCCTGGCCGACGGTGGCCTTCAATGCGTTAATTGTGACCGTCAGGGGGAGGCGAGAAGGACACACATAGCTGCATAGGCCGCAATCTATGCAGGCCGACGCTTCCCGCGCGGAAATAGCCGGTAAACTGTCAATCACGCGCACCTGTGCCATCAGTCCGGCAGGATTCAACCCGACTGGACATGCGCTTACACACCAGCCGCAGCGGATGCAATCAACCGGATCTTCCGCTATAGGCACCGGCCTGATGGATATCATGCGAATCGATGGTTCCAACACGGTTTTTTCCGGATCCACCAATTCTCCGGCCATCATGCCGTTGATAATACATTGACGGTTCTGATAGATGATCCCGGCGTCAGAAAGAATGTGGGCCAGAGATTGTCCGATATTTGCGGCAATAACTCGGGGTGTGGCGTTGTGCGTGAAGAGTTCCACAGGACGCCACTGCGGCAGGGTGCCAAATTCAATCCAGCATCCCAGGATCCAGCACGTCATGGGATCCAATAACACCACGCCCACATCGGCGGGTGATGCGCCAGGCTGGAGTTTCAAGCCCAGCAGGGCGCGTAACAATATGCTCGGATGGCCCAGCGGATATCGGTTAATCAATGGATGAATGGTAAACTGATTCGCTTTCGCCGCTCCGCGCCATTGATAACGCAATTCCGCTTCCTCCCGCGGAACCGCCAGCCGGGTCTTTACCGCCGAGACACACCGCCGCACCAGATTCAACCCCGCCACCAGTCGCGGCATTTCAAATTCGCTTAATACACGTGGCAAGATAGATTCCGGCTGCGGAGCAATAAGATTAAGAACCACATCCCGAATTGTCGGCGACGTCAGTTGATCTATCAGTGCGGGCGTCCAAAGATCATGGCTGGTGAGTTTCAGACGCAGTAACAACTCCCGTAGTGACGCGCTTGTTGTCGGCAGTTCCGCGGGCGGGGAACCGTCGGCGATGTCACGCGCCGGCCAGACCGGTGCGTCCCAGGCTGGCGGGCCAAAATATAACCCACCGGGCACATGCCGCGAACGCAATGACATTTTCCCATTCAACATGATGGTCTCTGGCCCGCTAATTCTCAATTCTTACCACCGCGGTGACAACCGAGTTTAGCACGGCTGATGTATGCACCGCCAGCAAACCGCCAAAGGCGACGGATCAACCTACAAAAAAAGGCCGGTATTCTCCGGCCTTTTTTAGTTAATTGTACAGGCTGTGCTCGTATCAGTGGCCGACAATTTCTGATTTCTTCGGCATAAGAATACCCAGTAACTCAGCTTGGGCCAGATCCGGCACCTTTTCCTGTTTTAATGTGGCACCGAGGTCCTGCACGAATGCGTTCCACTGGGCATCGGTGATGTTCATGCCTTTGTGGGCCTGATACATATCCGGACCGGTGTAAATTTGCGGGCCACCGGATTTTTCTCCGAGGTATGCCACCATTTGCGTCTGCAACTGCGCGAGATTGGCATGCGCGAAGGCCGCGTTAATGCGATTATCCTTGCCGACGTTAATCAGAAAGGCGTGGACCACAGTGGTAATTCCGGATTGGCCGCCGAGTTGTTCGTATAGCGACGGGCCGGTCATCTGGGTCTGATTTTTAGCGCAGCCGCCTAAACCTATGGCCAGTACCAGCGCTGCAATTGTTTCCAATCCAGCCGACAATGTAGAACTTTTTCGCACGGA
>JAJZVR010000204.1 GCA_021847065.1 Planctomycetota bacterium
AATGCCGCCAACGCGACTCCCGGGCCTGCCACCAGCGGTACCAGTGGTCTTAGGATACTCAATGTCATAAACCCGGTGATCGGGAATGGCCAATACCCACAACTGGGGCCCCCGTATGGCCAATAATATGCGTTGGTGCGTACCGATTGCGAGTTTTTGAACTATATTGCCAGAGGTGTACAACATGTCCTTATCAAGACGTACCATTCTAAAGTATTCCGGAGTCGCTTCAGCAGCTCTGGTCGCGGGCGGGTCTATTGACCAACTGGTTTTGGGGAAGGCCGGGAAGCACGGGGCCTTGCCGCAAGTGCCAACACATTGGCAGCAGGTTGGCTGGGGTGGGGGCGGATTTTATTGGGCGACCGTTTTCGACCCGACCCGAAACGGTGTAATCTACATGAGTGGTGATGTCGCGGGCGTGTATAAATCCGAAGACCACGGACGGAATTGGCGTTTGATTAACAACGGTCTGCCCGGATACGCAGTCTATGCGCTGGCGGTGGATCCACACAGCCAAACGGTGTTTGCCGGCACCGAACAGGGCCTGTGCAAAAGCACCGATGGCGGCGGACATTGGACTCTCTTACCAAAGACCGGCCCAAAAGGGCTGCATCTGACCGCCGAGCGCGGGCGCAGCACGGACAATATCGCGGTGGATCCCGTTGATGGCAACGTAGTATACGTCGGCAGCCCTAACGGAACCATCTGCAAAAGTACGGATGGCGGAGAAACCTGGAAACAGGTATACAAACCAGAGGTCAAAACGGCGGCGGCGGATGTCATGGAGTTGGAGATCGGCGGCGTGAACGGCCAGGCTTTTGGTGGATTCTGGTTTCCGCTCAAGTCACCATCAACCATCAAGCCCGAGGATTGCCAGGGCCTTCAATTTTCCTTTCAAGTCGAAGGAACAATGGTTCCCGGTACGACCATCGTGTCCCTGACCACCAAGGATGGGGTACGCTATAACACCAACAGAAACTTGGCTGATCTGTTCGCCAGGAAAGGCTGGCAGGATGTGTTCCTTAAGGCCGAAGATTTCAAACTTGATTCCAAGTTTGCCAAAGCCAATCCAAAACCACCGCCCACACCGGATTGGCCGGAGGTGAACCGGCTGGACTTTGTATGCGTCAACGGGCTGGATAAAGGGGCCACCGTACAATTAAAGAATTTTATTTTTGTACTGCGTGGTCCCGAAGGCACCCCGGTGGCCGGCCTTCAGACTGATCATCTGGTGGCCAAAGATTTCAGCGGGGACCGGGTCATTTACACCTATGGTAACGTCAAACTCGGTGGGTCCGGGCCCGGCACGGTACAATCGGTAACTGTGGCGGTCAAGAATCCCAAACTGGTTCTGGCCGCCACGGAAAAGCATGGTATTCTGATGAGCCAAGATGCCGGGAAAACTTGGCGGGAGCTGGGCACGCCGCCCAAAGCCACCGGCATCGCGGTGGCACCCACGGATGAAAATATCATGTATGCCACGTTCGGTCATGACGGCATCCACAAGTCAAGCGATAAAGGGAAAAGCTGGATCAAATGCGCCGATGGTGTAGACTCAGGTTGCTCAATGCTGCGCGTGGTGATTGCGCCCGACAATGCCGAGCATCTTTACGCCATTGGTAATCATGGTTGGAGTGGTTTTTTCTACCGATCGGAAGACGGCGGCACGACTTGGCATGGGATAAGTAGCGCCACGGTCGATCTTAGCGCCAGCCCGGTCAGCGGCGCAGGCTCCTCGACCGGCACGGCCCCGTGGGGGCTAAGCACACTGACGGATCTCGCGATTAATCCCTTCAACTCCCGTGAACTGTACATGTCGGGCAACTGGCATTGCGTTCATAGCGGCGATGGCGGACAAACATGGGTGGAAGCCGACCGCGGCGCGGACATCTCATGTATCTATGACATCCGCTTCCATCATGGCCGGGTCTATGCGTGTGCCATGGACGAGGGCACTTTCGTCAGCGACAATCAGGGCGGTGACTGGCGCTCGTTGTGGCCCTCCGGGTATTCACCCGCGATCAGCGGACATGACTGGCGGCTGGCCGTCAGCGACGGCAAGACACCGGGGGAGGACCACGTCGTGGCCACTGTCAGCCCCTGGTCCGGAAGTCCCAACTTGGTCATCGTCAGTGACGATAGCGGCAAAACCTACCGTGTGGTCAAGTCCGGCTTGCCTGATTACGTCCCCACCGTAGAGACGATGTGGGGCCGCGGTTACGCCCGTGCCTTGGCCGCCGATCCGCGTGACCCCAAGGTGCTTTACTTGGGCATCGACGGTGCGCCGAGCAACGGCAACCAAGGCGGGGGCATCTTCAAGTCTGAAGACGGCGGCAACACCTGGCGGCAACTTCGCCATCAGCCCGGTGACCGGCAGATGTTTTTCGGTCTGGTGGTTGATCCGACCGATTCCCGTCGGCTATATTGGGGCTGCTGCGGCAGTGGTGGCGGCCTTTGGCGCAGTGACGATGGCGGCGAAAGCTGGCGGCATGTTTTCCAGAACGAAACCTGGATTTTTAATGTTATGGTGACCCACGACGGTACGGTATACTGCCCCGGGGAAAATCTGTGGCGCAGCACCGACCACGGCCGAACTTGGAAGCAACTCACCCACTTCAGGAAGAATTGGACGATCATCGGCTTGGCCGCCGATCCGAGCAATCCAAAAACGCTTTGGTTTTCGACCACAACTTGGGATTCCTCGGCAACAGGGGGCGTGTTTAAAACCTCCGACGGCGGCATCACCTGGCGGGAGATCACCGGCGACCTTCCCTACCGCAAGCCGATTATTCTGCGGTTCGACCCCGTAACGCGCCAACTTTGGGCGGGCGGTGTTGGGCTGTTCAAAACCAAAGTGTAAATATTGATCGATTTTCCTTGCGCCGACCGGTGTTATCCAAAAGATGTTTCACCCTCAGGACGTCCCGCTTTATTGATCATGGATTAGCATTCTTTGTAGCTATTAATTGTACAGACTTTCCGGATGGAATCTAAAGGTATGGAATTACAACTATTGACAAGTCGTAAGATATTATGCGCTCTCGGGGCGGGGTTACTGACGCTTTTTGCCGGGGCTGGTGGCGTCAAAGCCGGCGAATACATTCGACCCAAGCTCATCCCACGGCAAGTGGATGCCAAGGCCAATGCGTTGCTTAAGCAAATGACATTGCGGGAAAAAGTCCGCATGATGGCGTTTGAAAATATTCTCGATGTTCCCGGTGTGCCGCCCATGGTACATGATGTTAAGAGGCTGAATTTATATTGGGAATATCCCGGCGAACTTCCCCGGCACGTTGGCCCCGGCTTTACCGCCCAATGGGTAACGGAGATAAAGCCGTCGCGAACCGGCGATTATATGCTCAAGTTCTTCTGCCGCGGCAACGCGATGGTATTTCTCAACCGGAAGAAAATTATTGAACAATGGCGGCCCCGCCCGCGAATTTCCTTTATGGATGATTATCATTTGGTGAAAGGCCATACATATCAGCTTGTCATTGAGGTACAGCCCGCCGAAAAACACGGCGTGATGTTGCCGGGAAAAATGAAAATCGGCTTACATCGCCTGCACTACCCGTTGTTAACCGCGCAACAGCGCCGGGAAATTAAATCCGCTGATGTCGTGATCACTTGCGTCGGCTACGGCCCGCGCCTGGAACATGAAGATTTTGACCGCAGCTATCCGTCCGCAGGAAGATCAGGCCGACCGCTGCGTGCAAACGCTCAAAGGCTTCAGTCGGGTGAATCTCCATGCCGGTCAAAGCAAAACCGTGACGATGAAACTGGATTGGCGTGACTTCGCTTATTTCAATACCAAAGCGGATCAATGGGAAGTTCCCGCCGGTAAGTATCAAATTGCCGTTGGTTACAACAGCCGCGCGATTGCCGCCACCGGCATGGTGCGGATGCAATAGAAAAATGAAGGGCGGTCTAATGGAAACTCTTACCCGCAGAGACTGGATTAAATCGACATCCATGCCGCTGGTGGCGGTCAGGCTGCCCCGCACCGTAGATACTTCGGATATTTTGGTGTACGGTGCCACCAGTGGCGGCGTGCTGGCGGCCGTTCAGGCAGCGCGAATGGGAACAAACGTGACGCTCCTGGCGCGGCACCGGTCAATTGGTGGTGCCAGTTCCAACGGCCTGGGGTTTGCCGATGTGGGATGGTGGCGTACCATTGGCGGTCTGGCTTATGAATTCTTCCACAGGCTGTGGCTTTATTATCGCAACCCCGCGGTGTGGCGCTGGCAAAGCCGTGACAGCTACAAGGGTGTTCATGGCCAGGGTCCCCTGGCCATGGATGATCAGCTTCAGGCCATGTGGTGTTTTGAGCCTCATGCGGCGGAATACGTATTCCGAGCCATGCTCAAAGAAGCGGCGGTGCGCGTTGTGCATGGGCAACTGGATCGCAGCGCCGGAGGAGTAAATCGGACCGGCCCGACGATCCATTCAATTCGCACAACACGAGGCGATATCTTCCGGGCTGGTATCTTCATTGACGCAACTTACGAAGGCGATCTGATGGCGGCTGCGGGCGTGCGTTATGTCACCGGTCGGGAAGCCAACAATGTTTATGACGAAACGATTGATGGTATTGAGCGACGCCTGGCCATCGGCAATCAATTGCCACAAGGGATTGATCCCTGGAAAATTCCCGGCAATCGGAAAAGCGGGTTATTGCCGGGAGTTTTTCCAAGCATTGATGGCCCCGACGGCAGCGGCGACAAAAAGATACAGGCGTACGCATACAGGATGTGCCTGACAGATGTGGCGGCGAACCGCGTCGCTATTGAAAAACCTGACGGATACGATCCCGATCACTATGAATTACTTTTTCGCTCCATTTCCCGCGGCGTCCGGCGGTTCTTCACCCTCAGCGCCCTGCCTAACCGCAAAACCGATTCCAACAACAGCGGGGGAATGTCCACGGATTACATCGGTATGAGTTATGGATATCCCGATGGTTCCGATGCTCAAAGGGAATATATTTCTCGTGCGCATCGCCACTGGCAAATAGGGCTGGTCTGGACACTCCAGCACCATCCTCGCGTACCCATGGAGATTCGCAAATTCTACAGTCCATGGGGTCTGCCGCGGGATGAGTTTATCCATACCGAATATTGGCCCGAGGAAATTTATGTCCGGGAGGCGCGGCGGATGGTCGGCGAGTTTGTTCAAACGCAGAACCAGGTGCTCAATGACCACGCTGTCCGGGATGGCGCCTTGCTTGGATCATATACGATGGATTCACACAATGTGCAGCGCTATGTCGATCACCTGGGGCAGGTGCGCAATGAGGGCGATGTGCAATATCCTGTTCCGCGGCCATACCGCGTTTCGTGGCGGATAGTTCTGCCACCCCGTGGCGAAGCTCGGAATCTGCTGGTGGCTGCGGCGGTCAGCGCTTCGCATATGGGTTTTGGCTCGCTGAGGTTAGAGCCGGTATTCATGATGCTCGGGCAGGTTGTCGGCACGGTCGCGGCGCTGGCCCATAACAATAAGGCCGGTGTGCACGATCTGCTTTATCGTGATTTGCGCCGGCAACTGCTGGCCAATCATCAGATTCTTGAGCGATAGTTTGGGCTGATGGAAACCAGCGGTTTTGCCAAATTTCTCATACGCCGCCGGGGGGTCCCCAAAAACATGTTGAAAAACTGAACCCTGAATGCCGATAACTCGCCACCATTATCCGCCAACGTTTCTAAGGCGCAATGCCGTAGCGCTCCAGCCTCATGATCCGCATGGCTCTGCCGTTTCATACTGTACCGTTATCACTCATGGCAGCGTTATAGGGAACGGAATTCCACTTTTGCGCCAATGATAAATATTTTTGCGCTGTCCATTATTGTAATGGGTTGGGTGATGAGTATAGTTAAGCGTAGTCAGAGCAACGGCTGGGCGAAAGCCCGGATACACATTGGCCGTTGGGATTGCAGGACGTTTTTCGAAAAAGGAGGTGGATGCTTGCAAGAGCTTTCCTTGGTGGGCGGGTCTCGCCGGGTTGGCATTGGTTTTTCCGTAGTGTTCTAAACATCGTATTTTCCAGTCGTGCGGTTGGTCGGAGGGGAGAGCAAAGTCCTTTCTTTTTCGGAGTTTGCCATGTTCAGCAAAGTATTTTCAGGATTATCCGCCGCAAGTCGCGGCGGGCCGCGACCCATCCGGTCGGTGGGCGGTTTAGCTGGCTCCCCAAGGGAGCAGGAGGCTTTTATTATGTTTTCCAGATTTTCTCGAATGTGTCGTGGTTCTTCTCTGACGGCAGCGGCCATCGCGGCTGTGGCTGCCGTAGCAGCGGTTTCTCTGGCCGGGACATCGCACGGCTCGGTAGTAGCCGTTGACGTCCAGTTCATAGGCTCCGGAGGCTCAACTCCAGCGTCATTTAGTGGCAACCAAGGGGCATATACGGGCGATGGCGTAACGAGCCCGGTCTGGAACGTGATTACCATACCGAGCGGCTCTCAATCTCCGGGCACGACCAATGGTCTGTTGGCGTCAACGGGGACGGCTACCTCCGTGAATGCCGCATATAACTTCCAAGGTATTTATACTACCTATTCAGCAACTTCGCCAGGCAATAATCTCCTGCGTACCTACACCAATAGCGTATCCGGCTACGGCAATAATGTCACCCTTTCAGGTCTGACCGATAACGGCAGTTACCAGCTTTATTTGTACGCAGCGGATGGCAGTTACAATAGTGGTGGTTCCCTTTTCACCTTCGGTGCAGGGGCCGCTTCTACGGCCCCCGGCAGTAACGATGAGACGGTTGCCCCCGCCACCCACAGTGGTGACTTTCAGGAAAACGCCAACTACGTGGTATTTAATGTCACGGCCAGCGCTACCGGAACGATCGAGATAATTCCCAAGCCACTTAGTGGCACGCCCACTTATCGGAACGGAGGAACCTTGAACGGGCTGCAGTTGGTCAGCAGCTCCGTCCCCGAACCGGCCACGCTGGGCTTGGTGGGCGTGGGTGCCTTGGGCCTGATGCTGATTGGTCGCAAACGGCGTACCGCCGGTGCAGAACCCCGTCGGTCTTTAACTTAAACCGCGCGGGCCGGGGAGGAAGTATTTCCCGGCCCGCTTTTTTCATTCACGCCGAACCACTTGTGGGTATTGCGGTGGGATGAAAAAAGAACAGAAAAATAATGTTAAGGAGTGATCCAATGCTAAGTCATCAACATAGTGCGTATGGCACATCCAAATCCACCTCGAAAACACCGGCCAAAAATCGGTTCGGCGCAGGATTCGGGTTTACCCTCGTGGAACTGCTTGTGGTGATCAGTATCATTGCGGTTCTTATCGCGCTGCTGTTACCGGCGCTGGCCAAAGCCAGGCAGACGGCGGTCACGGTTTCCTGCGCGGCCAATTTGCGA
>JAJZVR010000205.1 GCA_021847065.1 Planctomycetota bacterium
CCGATATTTCAGTTTTGCATCATGGCCGGAATATGGGTTATGGCCAAAGCCTGATCGATGCGTTCGATTATTCCTCGCGGCATCGTTATCAGTGGGTCATTACCATGGATTGCGATGAACAGCATGAACCGGCGGCACTTCCCGGATTTATCGCCGCCGCTGAAGCTGATGACGCGGACATCATCAGCGGCTCACGATACCTGCTGTCCCAATCACGCAAAGACGAGCCACCGATGGATCGTCGACTCATCAATCAACTTATTACCGAAGTCATCAATCGAAATCTGAACTTGAATCTCACCGACAGCTTCTGCGGTTTTAAGGCTCATCGTGTATCGGCCATGGAAAAATTGGAGTTGTGCGAAACCGGCTACGCCTTCCCACTGGAATTCTGGGTGCGAGCGGCCCAGGCTTCTCTGCGCATTTCTGAATTGCCGATTCGATTGATTTACAATGATCCCGATCGCCACTTTGGTGGCCGGCTGGATAATCCCAATCATCGATTGCGGCATTATCTCAATGTTTTCTTCCGTGCACTGCATTCCAATGAATGCCAGCAATCTTTGGCGGCGGGTTAAGGCTGATAATGCTATTGCTTTGAGGACACCGCATTTGAAATATTCGTTGCTCCAGCGTATGTTTCCGTGAGAGGAATCAATAGATTGCATGGAAACGTCTCAGCCATCCAGCCAGGTGTTGTCCCCCAAAGCGCTTATCCCCGACCCGGCGGCAATTATCGTTCCGCGCCGCCATGGCGAAGTGCTCATTGAACCCCCCGCTGCAGAGCTAGCGGAATTTCTTACGTCGGCGCGCGCCAACACGATACGTTCTGGCAGCAGGACCCCTGCGACAATAGACATTCTGGCGAATCTGGCCCGACGGGAACTCATGGATGCGATGATTCGCTTTGCGGGTGAAACCGGCTTTAGTCCGCCGCCCCCAGATGCTGCGGTCAGACCATGGGTTGTTACCGGTCATCAGGTGGAACTGTATCATCCCGGCGTGTGGAGCAAAGTGATTTTAACCGATGCCTTGGCCAAACAAAGCCATGCTTTAGCCATTGACCTGCTGGTGGATCATGACACCGTAGACCATCTCGGATGTGCCGTGCCCCGATGGATCGGCCCTGAACTTGAAAAACAAATGGCTACCTGGGCCGAAGCATCGGCTTTACCGGCTGAATTTTTATCATCACCACAGGGTGAAGAAAAGACGCGATGGCTAAGCGATCTGCAGCAATTCCCGCTTGTCCAAACCGATTCATTGCGGGAATTCACCGACCAATGGCAAGAGGATTCCGATGCACATTACGTTTCATGGATGAGCCGGTCACGCAGAACCTTTGAACTCTCGTTTGGCATGGATGTGCAGCATGTCCCTTGCAGTTATATCTGTTCCGGCCTGGCGTGGCACAGCTTTGTGCTGCTGTGGCTGCGCCAATCGCATGACTGGTGTAAAAAGTACAACACCGCCGTGGATCAATATCGCCTGGAGCAGGATATCACCAATCCTGGCCGCCCCATGCCCAATTTGGCCCTCACTGAAAAAAAAATGGAACTTCCCTTCTGGATTTATGCGGATCATCAGCCGCGACAGAGACTGGCATTGCAAAACAACAACGGCCTGCACATGATCAGCGCGAACCACCGCATTGATGCCACAGATTTGCTCAACGGAGATTTACTCTCTGCCGCAGAGAAATTGCGGCAGCGGCTGGAATCCGTGGCGCTGCGCGTGCGGCCCCGCGCGCTGACGCTGACAATGTTTGTGCGATTGTTGCTCTCGGATTTATTCATTCATGGCATCGGCGGCGCGCTGTATGACCAGATGACAGATCAAATTATGGATCAACTCTTTGGCGTTCGCCCGGCGTATGCGTGCGCCTCCGCCGGGTGGCTGCTTCCTATTGCCGGACACATTGATCAAAGCCACGCCGACATATCTCAATTAAAATGGCGACAGCATCACCTGCGTTCAAATCCGGAGCAATTAGTCCCCAAAACATCATTACCTGGCCAAGCCTTGGAACTATCCAAACAGCGACATGATCTTATTACCAGCATTAACCAATCATTAATCGCCGACCGACGAGAACATCGGCGGCGTGGCGTGCATTGGTTGCAGCGCCGGGCGGATTTCCGGCAGTTGCATGAGATCAATGCGCGATTGCTGACACTCTTTGATCCGCAGGTCAATCAGATCGCATCACAGATGACCAGCGCGGAATTAACTCAGAAGAATTTATCTGTGGCATCCTGGCGCGAATATTTTATCGCCCTGCACCCGCGCGCATCACTGCAGCAACTTGTTGCGGTCATTCGATCAAAAGCAACATAAATGATGGCCTTTGGTGGGATACTTTGGTTCAAGAGCCTGGGAACTACTAGCCGGAATTGCGGCGGCTTGCCAACCAACGCACAGCTTGACGCCATTATGCCGGCTCCGGCGGCGGTGGAACCCGGGCGTCCGATTCACCGGACGTATCGGCATTTCGAACGGCTGTGCGTTTGGCCGGAACATCTGCTTCGCGATTGTACGCCTGTACAATATTCTGTACCAGGCGATGGCGCACAATGTCAGAGCGTCCAAGTTCAATAAATGCTACGCCCTTTACCCCGGAAAGTTTTCTTCGCGCGTCGATTAATCCGCTTACCTGCCCCGGTTCCAAATCCACCTGTGTAGGATCACCCGTAACCACCATTTTACTGCCCTCACCCAAACGCGTAAGGAACATGAGCATTTGCGCCGGCGTGGTGTTTTGCGCTTCATCCAGCAGGACAATGCTTTCATTAAGCGTACGCCCGCGCATATACGCCAGCGGAGCCAGCTCAATCATATCATTGGCCATAAATCGGCGAATCTGTTCATAGGGCATCATGTCATGCAGAGCGTCCAGCAGTGGCCGCAAATAGGGATTCACTTTAGCTTGAATATCCCCCGGCAGAAAGCCGAGCTTCTCACCAGCTTCCACTGCGGGCCGTACCAGCACCAGCCGCCGCACTTTGTTTTGCCGTAACATGCTTACCGCCAATGCCACAGCCAGAAAAGTTTTTCCGGTTCCTGCAGGACCGGCGCAAAAGACCAGATCATGTTCCAGCATGGCACTCACATAATGCCGCTGGCCGGCGGTGCGCGGTTCAACAGACCGGCCGCTGACGGCGACATCCAGCAGCGGTGGATGATGTCCATGACCTTCCGGCGCACCAAGGCGAATGGCCGAGGCAATATGCTCCTGATTCAATGACCGATGTTCTTTTAACAGCCGGCGCATCTGATGCAAAGTGGCGACACAATGTTCCACCGCCGCCGGATCACCGCTGATTTTAATTTGATCGTCCCGGGCGATCAGCGTAACGCCCAGCAGTTCACGCAATGTTTTCAAGTGCCGATCCGCCGAGCCATATAATCCCAGCCGATGTTGCGAGTCAATTTGAACGGTAACAACCAATGCAATCTCCTTTTGCGCACACTGTCAGAAGAAGGGGCTTTTTGCCCGAGCGTATCACAAAGAGTGTTAATATTCTAATTCGCCACCAGCCTGTGGTTTTGCTGTATCGCAAAGCTCCCTTAAGAACTTCTCAGCGGAAGCCAACGCAGGAACGGTTGGGTTCCATAGTCCGGCCCTCGCGCTCTCGCCGAGGGTCATCTCCGGTTTGTCACTAATTGCGATCAGAGCATGTACTACTGCCTTTGCCTGCCAGTTAGCGTTTCTGGCCGCTCGACCGGCACAGGTCAAGAAGCCTTTAGCACAATCCAACTCCTGTTGATTGCGATAAGCACCCAAGCAAGCGTTTTCCAAGCAGCCCGCGCCGCCATCACCCGGAAAGAGAAAGAATCCGGTGGCCGGACTACCGGGCAGGACACTCCCGTCCACTTTGGGTTCACTCATCCCGGCGGAACGATAAGCCCCACGAATAGAATCGACCGCGCTGTTCGGATCAAGTTCCGCGTCCCGTACTACACCAACTGCTTTTGTAAAGCGCCTGAAATTCGGCGCTTTTGCAATTGTCTCCATTTGCAGCTTTAATTGGCTTATTGAACCAAAATCATATGCGCATATACCATGGAACTCTGGGCGGAATAAGAACAACGACTTTAAAAAATAAAATGCATTAGCTCCCTCGATAAGAAGAAGCACGGGTTTATCCTCTTGGGGGGTATAGCTGCGGGTGCTGGCCGAAGTCATTAACGAACCTCAATTCCATTATTGCTGGCGGTCTGCGCATGTATAAAATCATAGTTTTCGGCGGAAACATGGCCATCTTGGGATTTGTCGATTCGAAAAAGTTTCAAATCATCCGGTGATTCCGTCAAAGCTGTAACTGCGGCGCGCAGCATTTCATCACTGTGGGAACTGCAAAAAAGTTGCATATCACGCCGGTGGCATATCCGCAGAATGGCTCTCCAGAAGTTCTCCATTACAGTGTGGTGAAGACCGGCATCAATATCGTCCACGATAGTAATCTTTGGTGCTGCGGCGACAAGCCCGGTTGCGATCAGGCAGGCACGGCAGAACCCATCCCCCAGCAATGAAATGGATAGCCTCTTCATTTTCCCCACGTCGGCGAATAGAATTGGCTGGCCGCCCAGAAGCCCGACCTGGACGGATCTGCACCTCGGCTCAATGGCGCGGATAATCCGCAAAAACTCCTCCTCGTCCCCGCTTTCAGTGATCCGGGTGATTGCCTCCGCGGTTTCGGCGACGCTGTTTGCACGTCGGCCCTGAATATAGAAAACGCCCAATCCACGACGCACCGTACGAACCATTCCCTGTAAACCCATGGGTATCAGCGATGCGGTTGCGGTTGCGGTTTCTCCAATTTCATCCACGAACTGGTAGCTAACTCCCGCAAGATTGTTTACGTCAGCACCGGACAATTCCTCAATACGGCCCGAACTGCTGACAGGCCCATTCACACCTTGCGATATGACGCCACTCATTGCCAAGCTTGACTCCGCCCCGTTCGGTTGTGAAATATTGGCTTGCAGCCCGGTAACGGCAAGCCGCTGAGTACCGGCATCTGTGACCGCCGACAAGGTGATCTCTCTCCCCGCATTCAACTCGAAGAAAAATGATCGTAACGGGTAATCAATTTGGCTGTTCATCGGTCCCATGTCGCGCCACATTGCCAATTTTGACAACATGTGAGGATCGCCGGGTGATGCAAGTACTGCCAACGCTTCCAGCACGGTCGTCTTTCCGGAACCGTTGCCTCCGACAAATATATTAACGCGACTAAAGTTACCGATTTTTAGGTGCTTTATTCCACGGAAATTGTCTATTGATAAGGATTTTAACATCGCGGTACTCCTAGGCATACGTCGCCTCGTCACCGAAACCTGCTGTCGGCGGCCGCTGACGATACAGACTTCATTCCTCCATTATAACCAAGCTACGCTTTCTGTACCGGTTGGTTATGCAGCCGGTACCATCCGAGGGTTCTATTGCTCTGTCACGCCCGCACATGCGTCGGTAGGCCATCGGATGGCGCGAAGGGGTACACATTGGCTAATAATTCAAGATTTGGGCCAGGGGGGCGGCGAGAGTCACACGGGAAAACACTGACCTGTAAGATGACAAAACGTGTGTGGTGAGTTATCTTCATGGGTCTTGAGTTTAAGAGTTTTCTTAAGAGGAGTTTGGAAATGTCTGATAACAATGTTCCACCGATTCAACCGCCAGCCGCCGCCCCGACAATGGGTGATCCTGCCGGTCAGCAGATGCAGTTGCAGATCCGTGAAGAGAAGATGAACACGGTGTTCAGCAATATCTTCCGTCTAAGCGCCACGCAGGAAGATTTGTTCTTGGATTTTGCGATCAATATGCAGCATCATGACAAGCCCAATACGGTGGTCATGGATGTTAATACCCGTGTGGCGATGAGTTTTTACGCCGCCAAGCGTCTGGCGCTGGCGTTAAGCCAGGCGGTACAACGCTATGAACAGGTTTATGGTCCGATTCAGCTTGATCCGCGGCAACGCGGCGCACGGTGAATAACACCGGCGGGAAAGTAGCGGCCTGATGGATATGCAAGCTGCGCAATATGCCGCCCGATTGTGGCTTCAAACAGATGCCGCCTTCGGTCTGCGCGACGTGCCGCTGGTGCTACCCAAATCAACGGTTTCGGGGGAGGGAAAAAGCACTGGCAGGCCGGGGCAAACTGTAACCCCGCTGGCGCGCCCTGCCTATCGCTCTGCACCGCAACCGCCGCCGATGCCCGCACGCGCCGTTGCAACGCCACAAGCAGAAGTCCGTCGGCCTGTGGTAGCGCGTACCGAAAGTCCATTGGCTGGCAGCCAAGGAGCTGATATTCCACGACCTGTAAAACTTCCGCCAATTCCGGATGGACGCCTTGATGCGTTAGAAGCGATCACCGATGCTGATAAACCGCAATTGTTGGCGAAATTGCAGCAGCAGACCATCGCCGCCCTGACGCCCTATCTTTCCGAGATTGCCACCAACGTAGTTTTTGGCGATGGTGATCCCGCAGCCAAGCTTATGTTTGTCGGCGAGGGGCCTGGCATTGAAGAAGATAAATCCGGCATTCCATTTGTAGGCCGATCCGGGCAACTTCTCAATAAGATGATTATTGCCATGGGATTAACCCGGCAAACGGTGTACATTGGAAATGTTGTTAAACTCCGGGCGGCGGAACCTGATTCGGACTCGGGCCGATTGCGCGACCGCCCGCCAACCCCGGCGGAAGTGGCATTGAACATTCCCTGGCTGCACCGGCAAATTGAAATTATCCGCCCTCAAGTGATTGTGACACTTGGCGCACCGGCGTTGAAATATCTTACCGGCACGGTGGAGGGAATCGGCCAACTGCGCGGGACATGGATGACCTATCGTGGCGTGCCGTTGATGCCGACGTATCATCCATCTTTTTTGCTGCGCGCGTACACACCTGAAAACCGTGCCAAAGTATGGGGCGATTTACAGCAGGTAATGACGAAGCTGGGATTACAGCCCGCGCAACAAAAATAGGACCAAACAGCTTCTGCTCAGCGGCCGCGCTTTGTATATTTTCCATCCTTTGGCCTGCCCGCAACATCCGGAGAACTTTCCCAGCCGCCACCAAGGGCCCTATAGAGCGCCACCCGATCAGCGGAGACGGCGGAGTTCCGGGATGCTATACCCAAAGCGGCACAGCCTGATGCAGACGTGCCATGGGTGGAGGCGAAATGGGATTGCGAAACAAAGTTCAGCGGCGTACGGTAATAGGCGGCGCTGGCACTGCCGGGCAGACTACAGCATTTATTTGCAATCTATTGCGCTGCCGACTCGACGCTTCCGCATCGAGCTAATAGAACGGGATATTGC
>JAJZVR010000206.1 GCA_021847065.1 Planctomycetota bacterium
ATTATACACATTACACTCCTTCAACAGCAAGCAAAAGATGCCGGAATTTTCTGGATACTTATTTATGGCGATCCAAAGCCCTATGGCTCTTCCCGGCTATCGCACTGCACGCAGCGCCAAAGCTTACCGCCATATACGAGCGCAGTTAGACTGAAGGACTATCTCTCAACCTCCAATTCCTCTGCCTGATAGTTTGTCGGCATAGGGATAGGGATTTCTTTAATTTTTGCCGCTTGGCGTGGCCGTGGCACGAACCGCGGTGAGCAATGCCGGGGCGCGGCCTGTAATTTTCACATAATACCAGCCGGCCGCGGCACGAAATCCATCGCTTCGACTTAATCCATAAAGCACGATATTCCGCAATACCGGAAGTTCCGCCTTCTTGTTCTCACGGGCCAGCTCCATGGCGGCAAATTCCCTGATTTTACGGTGATCCCGCTTCAACAACTGCTTCCAGAGGGGCTGAATTATGGGCGCAAAATTTCGGTTATGACTTTGAATCATGCCAGCCAAGGCAGCCTCAACTACGCCTGCGTTGGGCGAATCCAAATCGGCGGCCAATATTGCCCGATCAGCCTTACCATTACTATTGGCCAATATCGTTGCAGCGGCTTCGGCGCGGCGAAAATCTGTATCTTGACCACCTCCGGCGGTCGTGGCGTAGTCAATTAACGCCTTTAAGATTGTTAAACGATGCGGCATATTATTCGCATCCGCGTATGCCAGCGCCCAATTTAAGAGAATGGGCTGCCCCTGTTGAATCAATGCCATGATGCCGGGAATCGCATCTTTTCCCGAAACCGCCAATTGGGCGGTCTTGGCGATGCCTGTCAACAGTGGTGAATCAGCCTTCCGTAATAAGCGCACATCAGATAATGACAAACCTTTGGGATATTGGATGGCCAAAAGGCCCAACTCAATTTTATCAATCGTCCCTTTGGCCGCTCGCAGCATTTTAGCCAAAAGCTCAGGCGCAGCGGGATCGTTTAATACCAGCAGGGATTGCACAGCCCGACGACGCAGAGACCATGGGTTATGAATATCACGGGCAATGGCTGTGGCCCAGGGGCTGGCTGGGGCGATTTTTTGTGCGGCTACTCGAGCCAGCAACGCATCTTTTAAATCTACCAGCCGGATTGCCCGGCGGGCGGCCAATTGCATCAGCAGTTTCAGACCATGGCCAGCCTGGCCCGGCTCTTTACATTGCAACAACGTTAAAGCGGCATAATATCGCGTGGCAGCCGTTTGGCTGCTGGTTAGCTCATCAAGCACTTTTACAGCCTGCCCGGATTTTCCACGATTGACCAATTCCGAAGCGGCCATGAGTTTTTCCGATGGTTCAATAGCTGTATTCATCACTACTACAAGCTGTCGCGACGAAATATGTCCCGATTGAATCATGACCGCCAGCGATGGACCGATCAACCGAGGGATCGGAATTGCCAGAAACTTTGCAATATTAATCATCCTGGCGTTTTTACTTACGCCATTGGCATCCAGCAAACCGATGAGTTGTAACTCCGGCCATCGCGTATGGCTAACAGCTAGAAAAAATGGAGTTAATGCCGGGTCATCGGTCGATTTCAGGGAACCCAAGATTGTCGAACCGGCCATGCCAGGCGTAAGCGCCAGCTTGAATAGTTTTTCAGTCTCATTATATACCGGCCCGGTGGGATTCACGGGTGTTTTGGTTGCAATCGTTACGGCACTCGCGTGCGGAACCATTGCTCTATTTACCGTAGGAACTGCGGCACCGGCCGCAACTGACGGGCTTGCCGCGAAAACGCCCCGGTCACTGGCCGCCAGCGCCAAGCCTGCGATAAGAAACTTCCAAAATTGATTTGCCGCCATCATGAAGCCTAACTCCTGTAAAACCAGTCCAGCATGATAAGCGATCACAGCGGAATCAAGAATCCAATGGCTCAAATGTTGTGTTTCGTTAAGTGCGCATTGAATGTATGATCTGTTTTATATTGGCAGATGCAGCCGGACAGGGTTGTGTGCTGGGCCATCGTGGCCATAAAGGAGGTATTGAATGGCCGTCATTTGGATGAATGGCAAACTGCTTGAACCGCAACAGGCAACAGTGAGCATTTTTGATCATGGTGTACTTTATGGCGATGGCGTATTTGAAGGCCTGCGGCAATATCATGGGCGGGTATTTCGCCTGCCGGATCACATTAAGCGGCTCTACGCATCGGCACGGGCGATCCGCCTGGAGATTCCTTATTCCGCAGAGGAACTCATGGCCGCAATTAATGAAACACTGCAGGCCAACAAGCTTGTGGATGCTTACATCCGCCTGGTGGTAACGCGCGGGGGCGGATCACTGGATATTTCTCCGGCAAATTGCGGCACGCCCGGCGTGTTTATTATCGCAGGCAGTATTGCCATGTATTCCGAAGATACGTATCGCCATGGCATGGCCATTATTACCGCCAGTACACCGCGGATCGCGGCGGCGGCATTATCCCCGCGCATCAAAAGCTTGAATTATCTCAATAACATCATGGCCAAATGGGAGGCTATTGACGCCGGTGTGGCTGAAGCCGTGATGCTGAATCATCTGGGATTCGTATGCGAATGCACGGCGGATAATATTTTTATTGTGCGCGATGGGCAATTAATCACACCCGCCGAAGAAAGCGGAATTCTGCTGGGTGTAACCCGCAGCGTGGTATTGGAACTTGCCGCAAAAGCAAGGATTCCATCGCGGGAGACCAATTTAACCCGTTATGATCTGTACACTGCGGACGAATGTTTTCTTACCGGAACCGGTGCGGAAATTGTTCCGGTGGTGGCCGTGGATAAACGCTCCATCGGCGATGGTAAGCCGGGAACAATTACCCGCCAACTCACGGAAGCATTCCATGATTATGTTCGCACGGTTTAGGGCCTTGCAGGACATAGCGGATATATTTCCCACGCATTGGCCGTGCAGGCCATTATCCATCTATGGCTTCAAGCTTGGCAAAGCTGAGCATCAGCGTGCGGCGGCCCGATGCCTGGAAGTTAATTTCCACGCGATAATCGCCTCCGACTTCATCAATACCTTCCACGCGGCCAATGCCGAATTTGGCATGGCGTACCAGCGTGCCACGGCGGAAACGGGAATTTCCGATCGGTGGAGATTCCTGCACTGAGCGTGCGGACGGGCGTCCCGGCGCCACGGGCGTATACCCCCGTGGTGCGTGATAGCTGGCACCATCGTGGAAGCCAGGCGATCCGGCGGGACGCTGCAATATGGTAAGGTCAACAACTTCTAAACAATCATCCGGAATTTCTTCCAGAAATCGCGATGGATTTTTCGCTTCGCTGCGGCCCATCATCGTGCGATAGGAGGCACGGGTCAAAATCAGATGTTTCATGGCCCGCGTGATGCCCACAAAAGCCAGGCGACGTTCTTCTTCGACATTCATTTCAGATCCTGCCCCGCCAAACATGCGCTGATGCGGAATTAAGCCGTCTTCCATACCCACCATGGCAACAACCGGAAATTCCAGTCCTTTGGCGGCGTGCAGTGTCATAAGCGTTACGGCGGCGTTTTGGTCTTTCATCCTGTCGGTATCAGAAACCAGTGTTACCTGTGTGAGATAATCCTGCAAGGTTCCACCGGGATTTTGCCGGTCAAATTCAGCGGCGACGTTGACAAGTTCCAGAATATTGGCGTTGCGTTGTTCATCGTCTTCACCTGATCCGGAATTAATGAGCTTCATTCCGGATTGTTCGATAATGGCTTCCATAATTTCCGCTACTGGTATCGTGGAAGCATTATTGGAATAAGAATTCTCCGATTGATCGGATACATCCAACGCATCGCTTGGTCCGTCTTGATTTTCCGAGTCGATGCCGGAAGGCTCTGGCTGCTGTGCGACAAGCTCATCGGCAAATGTCGGATCAAATAATGGATCAGCATCGACGCCGGAAAAATCGAACGTGCCCGATTCAGATTCAATAAATTCCTCTTCGGCCGGCGCCGTTTGCATCCCAACGCCAATGGCTGATGGCACAAACTTATTCCTCCAGGAATCAATCATGGCGGCGAATCTGCGACATGCGTCGGCAGCACGTTTGGGAAGTCCTTCAATAGTATCAGCCATGCGGCAAGCATCCATAAGCGTCAAACGGTGCTCGTTGGCATACCCCGAAAGACGGGCCACACTGGTTTGCCCGATGGATCGCGCGGGAACATTGATCACTCGTTCCAAGCTGATATTGTCTTCCGGTGTGGTAATCAGCCGCAAATAGGCTATGACATCCTTGACTTCCTTGCGACCATAAAATTCCGTACCGCGGATAATCTGATAGGGCACACCGGATTTCATCAAAGCGTCTTCCAGCACCCGGGTCATGGCATTGATGCGGTACATAATGGCCATTTTCTCCCAGCCAATCTGCTGCTGATCATGAAATTCCTTCAGACGTTTGACCAGTTCGTGCGCTTCTTGATGCTCATCGGCACACACCAGATGCAGAATTTTCGGACCGGTTTCATTTTCCGTCCAAAGGTCTTTGTTTTTCCGGGCAATATTATTGGAAATCAAGGCCGACGCGGCTTTAAGGATAATTTTCGTACTGCGGTAATTCTGCTCCAGCAGCACCACTTTTGCGTTGGGAAAAAATTGCTCAAATTCCAGAATATTGGACAGATTCGCTCCCCGCCAGCCATAAATGGACTGATCCGGATCACCAGTAACGCAGATATTTTTATGGCTCATGGCCAGCATATGCGCGATAACGAACTGCGCATGGTTGGTATCCTGATATTCATCAATAAGGATATATCGAAAGCGTTCCTGTAATTGCTTACGCACATCCGCGTGATCCCTGAGCATAACGGCTGTTTTGAACAGCAGATCGTCAAAATCGACGCCCTTGTTTTCGTTCATTAACTGCTCATAAGCCATGTAGACACGGGCAATATTGCGATCATTGAACATCGATGCGGTTTTACTGAACGCCTCCGCGGATTTGAGTTTGCTTTTCGCGTCGCTGATGGCACTTAGCACGCGATCGGGCTTCATGGAATCAGGAGAGAGACCCGCCTTTTCCATGGCTTGCTTGACCACTTTAAGTTGATCGGAAGTATCCATGATGTTGAAGTTAGGGGCCAGGCCCATCACCGTCGCATATTCCCGCAACAGACGGGCACAGAGGCTGTGAAACGTGGCAACCGTTACGCCACGCGACAACCGCGCCGGCAAAGCATGCAGAAGTTCCATGGTGCGATGCCGCATTTCTCCGGCGGCTTTATTGGTAAACGTCACAGCCAGAATATTCCATGGGGGAATGCCATTAGCTACCATATAGGCAATGCGACGGGTAATGGTACGGGTTTTTCCCGATCCCGCACCAGCCAGTATCAGCAGTGGCCCATCAATATGTGTAGCCGCGTCAAGTTGCGGCGGCGTTAAGCCCTGAAGAATTTCATTTGCATCAACCGACATTAAGCAACCTCGATAATATTTACCCTGCCGCCATTATGCAGGGGACAAACATGCTACTATACACCAAGCCGACACGATGACGAATCTATGAATTTTTCTGTGATTGTTTCGCTTCTGATTCACCCGATTCCGGCGGCAATAGATGAAAGAGTTCCTGTATGGCCCCAGCGAGGTGAATCCGGCGGTGATGGGCGGCCTGGGTGGTTAATTCTGTCACGGGTACATGCAGAATTTTCCCAACGAGCCGATGCGCCATTTTACGAATAGCCTCTTTTTGCGTCGCCGTAAGTTCCGGATTACCCGCCATCAGAGCGTCCAATTCCTGATCACTGATTTGCCGACAATGTTGATACAGTGCCTTGACCACCGGCCCGGTATTGCGTGCCGCCAGCCAGTGCATGAAATCAGCCGTATGGCGTTCAATAATGCCGCGGCTCAAATCAACTTTGGCCCCCCGCTGCTGGAGGTTGTTTTGTGCCACACGCTGCAGGTCATCGATATTATAAAGATAGACATTCCCCAGCCTTGCAACATCAGAATCCACATCGCGCGGAACGGCGATGTCCACAATTACCAGCGGGCGATATTGCCGGGCTTTCATCAGATGTTTAATCGTATCGGCCGTGATAATCGGTTCGGGCGAGCCGGTGCTCGTCAGCACAATATCCGATGCGGTCAGCAGGTCGTTAAGGCGCGAAAAATCAGATGATTCAAGGCGGAACCGCCCCGCCATCTCCGCGCTTTTTTCCGGCGTGCGATTGGTCACAATCATCCGGCCCGGCTGCAGAGACACCATGTGCCGCAGCATAAGCCCCGCCATTTTCCCCGCACCAATAAGCAACACGGTTTTATCATCAAAACGGTCAAATACACCACGCAGCAAGTCCACACCAATACTGGCCACCGACACATGGCCATCTCCCAGGCCAGTGCGTTCGTGTACATCTTTCGCGGCGGCAAATGAACGCTGAAAAAGGGAATGAAACACAGGCCCGACCGCCTCCATCGTGGCCGCCCGTTGATACGCCTGTTTTACCTGGCTGAGAATCTGCGTTTCGCCAAGCACCAGAGAATCCAGAGAACTTACCACCGCAAAGAGGTGTTCCACCACCGCCTGCTGTTCCATACGGTAAATACTGCCGTTGGCTTCAGCCGAGGCCACACCCCGATTTTCGGCAAGAAATTCGACCATTTCCTGGGATGTGGGCTGTGCGGAACCGTGTCGGGCAACGTACAATTCCACGCGGTTGCAGGTGGAAACAATCACCGCTTCGGCTGAAGGGAAACGTTGCTTAAAAGCCAATAAGGCGGTCTGTGCTGCCTGATCAGAAAAGGCCAGCGTTTCACGCAGACGCACCGGTGCTGTGCGATGGTTAAGTCCCACCATCATTACCGATGATTCAGATGGAATACTATTCTGCATACGTCAGCTTACAGAGCCTTTACAACATGACGGCAAAAACCGTCATCAGCAGCACAAATCCAATAATACTCAACCAGGCACAGCGCGCCCCGCGTAATACCGGTACGAGTCGGATATTTAACAGCGATCCGTACACCAGCCAGACCACCGCGGTCAGCAGAACCTTGGGTGAAAAATACCAGTGTTGTCCCATGAGTTGCGGATCGCGAACGGCACGGAATATCCCGGTAATCGCAGCCAGTGTCAGTAATGCAAACCCCAGCACAATGGCGTGGCGGGTAAATTTTTCGATTGAGGCCAATGAGGGCAACGCAAACAAATCCCAGCCAGGGCGTCCGCGCTTTTTCAGTCGCCGGTCGGCCAGCAGATAGGTTATGCCGCCAACACATCCGGCGGCAAAACTTGCGGTACCGAGAAGCACACTGGCAATATGCGCCGCCACCC
>JAJZVR010000207.1 GCA_021847065.1 Planctomycetota bacterium
CTCCGCCCGCCCCGACCGCCTGACTGGCCGCGTAGCCCAGATACACATACAAAAGTGTTCCAGGCAGCATACATAACCAGCTTACCAGTACATAGGGAAGAAAGCGGATAGCGGTTAATCCAAAGAAGTAATTGCTCAAATTAAATGGCACCACCGGAGAAAGCCGTAACAATGCCACAATCTTCCATCCATTTTTGCCAATCGCTCGGTCAATGGCCGCGAATTTTGGTGTTTTCGCAGTGGTCTTTTCCACCGCGGATCGCAAGGCGTAACGCCCCAGCAAGTACGCCGCCGCCGCGCCCGCAGTGGCCCCGGCCGATACAATAAGCGTGCCCCACCATGGTCCATATAACACCCCGGCCAGCAGGGTAATGGCCGATCCGGGTATCAGTAGAACCGTGGCGATAATATAAATAACAATATACGCCGCAATCCCACGCGCACCGAGGCCCGCAAGCCAACCCTGCAAACGTGCGATTCCCAATCCCACAGGAATGATGCGAAAAATCGCGATCATACAGCCGATGATAATCAGCACCGACGCAATTTGCGTTAAACGGGATAAACGTCTAGATGGAGTCATGTTTTGGCTCATGTAAATGTCCCGGCTTTCAAAAACAACATTCAGTATGGTTGGTTGGTCGCATGCCGAGAGATAATCTTACAAGCCGTTGAGAATATTTCGGGATTATCCCGCCGCGCCGCAGGCATTGTTGGCAGTCCCGGCGTCGTCGGCGACCAAACTGCCACCGCAGGATGATCCGGCACCTGCGGTGCAACCGAAGCAATGCGGGCCGGTGACAACGCGACGGGCCAGAAAAAGTGCGGGATCAAAATCCCGGATATGCCCGGTGTTGGCAGAGAGCTTTAGCGCGTAATTAAAATCGCAGTCATAAGTAGTGCCATCCCATCCCACGTGCAACTGATGGCGACACATCAGTTCATTGAGCGTGGATTTATTAAATGTCCGTTCCAGCAGGTCCTGATATTTTTCCGCGTAACCCTGCCGCTGCAAATCATGCTGAAAGCGGCCAATGGGTAAATTGGTAATCGTATAAAGCTTCGTAAAGCGTATACCAAAATGCGTTCCTAACTCCTTACGATACGCGGCTTCCAAGGCGGACTGCTCCGGCGGCAGCGATGGGCCGCCCGGGTTATACACCAAATCCAGTGGCAACTCCTGGCGCACGCCATACCCCAGGGCATTGAGGCGTTGAATAATCTCAACACTTTCCTGATAAACGCGCTTTCCCCGCTGCCGGTCCACATTGGTTTCCAGATAACAAGGCAGCGACGCGACCAGATGCACGCGCCGAGAGGCATAAAACTCCGGCAAGTCGGTATAGGCTTCCTCCAGCATAATTGTCAGGTTGGTGCGAACCATTACCTCATGCCCCTGCGCGATGGCGGCATCGACAAAACGTCGAAAATGGGGGTTCATTTCCGGTGCACCACCGGTGATGTCAATAGTCCGGGCGTGGGCTTTTTTTGCAGCCTGCAACACCAGTTCCATGATCTCCCAGGTCATTTCCTCCGTGCGTTTAGGCGATGATTCCACATGGCAATGATGACAGGCTAAATTGCACTTTAACCCCACATTCACCTGCACCGTGCGGATACTTATTGCATTAAAATCCTCCTCACCAACATGGCGAAGGCGCTGATCAAAGCGATTATCCGCCAGCGGATTGAGAATCGATAAATTCATTAAACATTCCTTTCTGTCCCGCCAATGGCAAGCGTTTGGCGAATAAATCAATGTTAAGCCCATCCGCAGATGCCATTGTACCGGACATATCAGACTCCTTATCGCATACAGAACCCAACCCTGATGCTGCAGTTCGCAGCGCGGCGTTTCCGGCAAATAGATCATCTTGATTATAGCATGGCCGACAAAGCCGGAAAGAATGGCAAGCACAGCGATCATGCCCTTGTTAACAATCATCACCGGACGCCCCCCCCATCGAATCAGCCAGCCGTGCGAACGTGGGACTGCCAATCAACCTGCCCAGAAACGCGATGACCATAATCGAGCAAGTCGCTTCGGGATTTAAGCAATATCGGCACCACGTACCTTAGCAGGAGTCAATATCTCTTTCACACATGTTGGTGGAACTCTTGTGTTTTACGGGCAACACGGCTTGGTTGTCGATGCCGATCCTGGACTGACCAGTGTCGTTTTGTATCCAATACCGCTGATGCGTGTGGCTACGCTTTGCGGGTCAAAACCCGCGCCGGCCTGTACTTGGGCGGTACCATGTTGATAAGAGACCGTGACTTTTTTTACACCGGGCATCTTGGCGATTGCGGCCTGTAAACCGTCCGCACATTCCTGACAGTCCATACCCTTAATCTGATACGCATACAGCCCGAACTGCATCGTTGCGGCACTGGCCGTATCGGCGGCGAGGTTGCTTGCGGGTTCCGATTTTGTAACGGTCTTGGCGGGTGATTGGAGTCTGAAGAGGCTTTATTGCCACCCTGGCCCATGGCTTGCAGCAGTGGGGCGCTAATAAGGAAACGTGGCAAACGCCAGCACCAGTAGGGCGGATACCCAGAGCATTCCGCGATTGAATCGTGCCAAGCCGCTTGGCGAGCAGACCTCACCCGTGCCACAGACGGTCTTGCGGCGGTAGCTCATGTAAAATCCGAGTCCCAGTGCCGCAACCGCAATGGCTATAAACACCATCCGTGCGCCAACAATGAATTTGGAAAGGGCCGCCGCCGATACACCAGGCCCCAGAAGCGCTAACGGCAGCCAGCAGCAGGCGGAAGAAAGTATGGCCGCGCCAATAGCCACCACGCCGGCGGACCATGTTTTGGGATCTTTCCGGCCCGTATTCGTGTTTGGCGGTACAGCCTTGGGTGTGCAGCAATTGTCGCCGGGATTATTGGATTGGTTTTGTGGATTCATCTTACACCTCTTTTGACAAATAAGCTTTTATGTGGCACAGCAACTCAGTTGCGCTACATCCTTGCCAAAAGTAATAGCCGCAAGTTTCACTCCTTCACTCAGGGTCAGATAGACATGGAAACTTTCGCGAATCTGCCGGACGGTAATGCCGAATTTGATCGCCATGGCCAGTTCCATCAGTAATTCCGAACCTTCCGGAGCGAGAATGCGAGCACCGAGCAACAAATCGGTTTTTTTATCGCGGATAAGCTTGATCAGACCGCGCGAATCACGCGCGGCGATAGCGCGCGGGACATAACTTAAAGGCAATGTTGCAACTTCTGCGTCGCGGCCCGCCGCACGGGCTTGCCGCTCATCCATGCCGATGCCAGCCACCTGCGGATCGGTAAAGACTACCCATGGCAACGCGGTATAGTCCGCCAGCCGATCCGCTTTGGTTAATGCATTTTCGGCGGCTAAACCACCTTCATACGCCGCGGTATAGACAAACATATTTTGCCCCAGCACATCTCCCGCCGCCCAAATGCCCGGAAGCGTGGTTTGCAGTGTTGGACTGACTTCAATAAAGCCATGCTCATCCAGCAACACACCTGCGCGTTCCAGCCCGATGTTGCGGGTGTTGGGCTTGCGCCCTGTGGCAACAAGAATCTGTGCTGCCGTAAATTCCCGCTTTTCATCATTGATTTTAGCTCTTACCACCACGCCTTGCTTCCCACGATGCACCTGTTCTACCGCAGCGCCGGTGAGAATTTCCAAGCCCTCCTCTGTGAGGTAGCCGGTCAGAGCGTTGGTAATATCCTCTGATTCAGTGGGCAAAATATGGTTTGACCTCTGCAGCACGGTTACGCGGCTGCCCAAACGCGCGAACATCTGCGCACATTCCAACGCGATGTATCGTCCGCCCAGTACGATCAATGACTCCGGTAAGGTTTCCAATTCAAACGCTGATTCATTGGTGAGATAGCCCGCTTCCGCAAGGCCCGGTATTTCCGGTATCGCGGCGGTGGCTCCGGTGGCAATGAGAATATGATCTGCGGTTAAGCGCATTGTGCCGATCTCGACGCTGTGACCATCAAGCAGCTTGGCTTGCCCTTTAACCAATTGCACCTGCGGCAAATCACCGATGACGTTGATATATTTGGCTTGCCGCAGTTCGGCGACCAGTTGGCGTTTCTCTTCAATAATTGCGGAAAAATCTGTTACGATTCCGCTGGTTTTAATACCGGAAAATGGATTATGATTCGCGCGATACAGAGATTCCGCGGCCCGGATAAGTGTTTTGGACGGAACACAGCCGACATTCACACACGTACCACCCGTCGGCAGGCCGTCATTAATGACGGTGACTTTTCCGGCCCCAAGTTCCACCGCGCGTGTGGCGGCGGAAAATGCGGCTGATCCGCCACCGATGATAATCAGTGTTCCTGCTGCACCTTCACAGCCACCATTACCACAACAGGAAATCATAAAAGCTCCATTCTTCCGCATGATCTGCGGTATTCGACTTAGCAACCGGAACCGTGCAGACGTAGTGATGCATGCGCCTGCACAGTCGCCCGGTGAATCGGGACTGGCAATTCCGCCGCTAAACACAGTCAGCGGCAGCAGCCGGGGTGGCTACTGGGGGGCACGTTTGTATCCGCCTTGGCTCCCCGGCTTACAACCAAGCTTCTTGCAATGCGGTGACTTGGGATTGCACTGAGGATTCTTACACTTGGCGCTCATTGTCACAATGGCACCGGTAATTGAATGGCCCGGAATTCCGGGGCCGGTGCCGGCCATTACCGGCAATCCAATACGCGCCGTCAGCAGCGCTGCGGCCATCAATAACGTCGTGACTTTCATAGGACACGTCCTTATTAAACCCGGCTTGGACAAAGACCTCCTCATTCCGGATAAGCCGGGAAAGCCCGGAATTTGGATCACTGTGTAATTGTACACCTTGTACTTAGGTGCAAGGTCAAGCGGGGCTGAAATTATTTTTTGGAGGGTATTTTATTCAGTGTCAGCCGCAGGCGCCCATCGGCCACAAACGGCGAAGGGTAGAGTCATTGCAGGGCACCTGAGCGGACGCAATTCAACGCGTTAATCGCGCGATTTCTTCGCGGCAATCCGCAATTCCTCAGCCACGGCGCAGCGCGGTGACTTACCGGCCCGGCATAATGCCAGCTCGCGGCTTAACACTTTTTCCAGCCGCTGCAATTCTTTGATTTGCGTTTTCGCTTTCTCCAGTCGATGGGCGATCAGCTCCGCCACGCGACGGCATTGGGACGATGAGCCATCATGGGGTTCCAGCATGGAGCGAATGTCATCAAGTGAAAATCCGCCACTGCGAGCCAGTTTAATAAAACGCAGGCGCTCCAAGGAGCTTTGGTCATACCAGCGGTAATTGCTCATCGTACGGCCCACCGGCACGATCAGCTTCTTACGTTCATAAAAGCGTATAGTGGTTGTCGGTAACTCCGCATCCTTCGCCAATTGACCGATGTTGTATCGCGCTTCCAGCATGATCACCCCTTACCGCCGGACCGGCATCCTAATGCTCTGTCTCGGCCAGCAATTCTCGAACAGCGCGAACCCGTTGGTACGGGTATATGCCGACAATGATTTGCCGAAGTATTCCATGGCGACCAATCACAAATTCCGTCTGGAAGCCGCTGATTCTGAGCTTCCGCGCCCAGACGCCGTTTCCCGGATTCCAACCATACCATCTTTCCTTTAAGAATGATGCAATCAAACCACCCGTCTGAAGCCATGGTTTTGATTCGTTCCATTATAGGTCGCCGTGGGGCAACGTCCGGGTCGCGCGCGAATAATGCTTACCGAATTAGTTGTTTTAACTTTTCGCGGGCTTCCAGCGAAAGTGCGTTCTCCTGCTGAGATTTGCCGGAAAAGCCTTTAGACCCCAGTTTTTTTGCGGCCATATCCAACAGGGCAAATTGCTTGTCCATAAGTCGGCAGCCGGCGCAGATAATCAGGTGGATAGCCAGCGTAATGCGTTGATAATAAGAAAGAGAACCGTCCCGACGGCGGCAGGACATTTCCGCAGCAGCCTGACAATTCAATACTTTTGGGAGTTTCAACATCCGCTAACCTTTCACCGCACGAGCCTGCGGGATTCCCTTTTTTTCAAGGCAATCCCGCAACCGCAGGCGCGCACGATGCAACAACACATAAAGGTTGGTCGCACTGACGCTCAAAGTCTTACAGACTTCCTCGGATTTTTGTTCATCCATGACACTTAATGCGAAGGCCTGTCGCTGAGATTCCGGCAAGGCATCCATACAGCGCTGAAGTGCGGGCAGCACTTCTGATTCTATCGCCGAATCTTGCGGATCAATATGCCAACGGCGGGGAAATTTCTTCCATTTGCCCGATCGACCAAACATCCCCTCTACTACAGAATCATCCGGAAGCGGATCGGTTTGATCCCGTTGCTGCCGGCGGAAATGATCCATCATTTTGTGTTTTAAGATTCCCACCAGCCATGTGGTAAATTCACACTGCCCCTTGAAGTTTTCTTTTCCCTTCAACGCCGCGAGAAATGTCTCCTGCACCAATTCCTCGCAATCCGACCGATCCATCACCCGCAGGCGCGCATAGCGAAACAGTAAATCGCCATATTGATCCACCCAAACGTCCGCTGGCGGCAAGTCTTTTGAAATTTCACCATCTTGCATTGTTGCACTGCCTGTTGGCAAAAGGCACGGTAGGAAACAATACCCGGTACAATTCACCGTGCAGAGCTTATCGACTTCCAACAATATCCTATTTTCTCAGAGCAGACAATGGTGGCATCGCTCTATTTGTGGCATCGCTCTATTGCCACTTCCAATTTACATGTTCAGCTTTGCTCATGGTTTTGGCGGCCTGATGCAGGCATTCCTGACAGACCAGTTTCTCCGGGCGGTTGGGAAAGTACCAGCGTGGCAAGGAGGGTGGAATGTTGATTCGCAGGCACAGCGTACATTGATATTTGCCATCCGCTGCGCGGGCTTCCACCAATGCTTTTTTCAGACATTCCAGGCATATTACCGAGCCATGATGGCCTTCAATCATGGCGGATTGGCCATCCCAGTCGGTTTGGCAGAAATCACAGGATATGACAACCCCATCTTGTTCTGTGCGCTGCATGGTGCTATTCCTAAATGCGAAACCAACGCGAACCTTGGCGAAAGTCGCGACTTCTTGTTATCTTAGGGGTTGTTTGAGGACTTGGCGAGTCCCGGTGAGCCGGGATTCAAAGTGGCAGTTTTGCCTCTTAATGCGCGGAGAAACGAATGTCGGATAAAACTTTTCATACCTCAGTGGTAACACCCGAACGCATTGTTCTGGAAACCCCCACCACTTTTGCCGTTGTACCCGCGGATGACGGCCTTCTGGG
>JAJZVR010000208.1 GCA_021847065.1 Planctomycetota bacterium
GCACCAATCGTCCCTCCTTGGACGATAACAGACATGTTCTGGGCCTCCTTGTCGTAGAATATTGTTCATAAAACTTCTATCGGCAATGGAGGCCTTTTTTAATCTTAAGTAAACCGTATTGGGTTTAGGCTGCCCCGGGACAATGAGCTTGCCAATCCCGTAATCGCGGATGTCGATCACCGCGAACAATTTGCGTGCCGCCCTCCAGATCGCGTGAAAATACCAGCACGGTTGCAGGATCGGCCAGCGCCAGCACGGTGGGCGAGTGAGTGCTTATGAGAACCTGCCCTTCATACACCGAGGAAAGTGACTGAAAAACCACTTCAATATTCAGTGGATGGATGTGAGATTCCGGCTCTTCAACCATAAATGTCTGCGTAGAGGCTTGAGACGGAAGGTAGGCCAGTACTGTCAGCGCAAGCAAGTCCAACGTTCCTTCGGAAAGCGACCATTGAGGAAACTCACATCCGTTTTTCATTGCGACTGACAGAAACTGTTTCCGGTCTTCTTGGCGCGTATATAGCCGTACAGATTCTAAATCCGGCAGCGCGGTGCGAAGATGCCGTTGCCAGAGATCGAATCGTTCCGGGGCGAACTTGGACAGATGATCCACGATGTTCGGGAGATTCTCGCCGGTCCATCGAGGGGTTATTCCGTGCCCCGGCGGACTGGGCTTCCGCAGGTCGGCATCGTGCAGGGTCACAAGTGTACAAAATGCCTTATATAAAAACTCAACACACTTAACGGCGTTTCCGTGATACATGGCCAGTGGCTGGCGAAAGAACGAGTCACGGGACACCCCGTTTGCCAGGAGGCCTTCCATATTGAATGGGTTCAAAGATGACGTCGCGACAGGCTGATCTGAAGCAGTGATGGGGAGGGTGGAGTCGGCGCCATTTGCGGCCTTGGTGCGCTGCCCCGTGCCTCCCGGAGAGATCAATTCACCTTGGCCGTAAAAAATTGTGCCGGGAATTTCGCCTCCCATTTCTGGCGGGGAATCGCCCGGGCGCAAAATTCTCAACTCTTCTCGGCGAACCGTAAGAGCCAGCCTGGTATGATCCAAGCCTACAGCCACGCAGTAGCGAAGAGCGTTTCCGCCGCCATTTCCGATGTCGTCCGGCAGAGAAAACTCAATGGCCAATTCAAAATGATTCAGTGCGGGAGTTAACTGGTCTTGCGAATTCCGCCAAATCAAATCTAAAATATTATCCGAGCGTTCCCGTACCGCCTTTTCCAAACCATTTTGGAACAAGGAATAAATAAATGCCGGGACATCCAGCAGACTGGTCTTTCCACTGGCATTCGGGCCTACCAGAACATGAAAAGGTCCCAGTGGCTGACGAATATATCGCAGGCAACGAAAATTCAGGGCTTCAATCAGGCGTATCATAAAATCCCGCCGTAAGTTTGGGCACCTTCAGGATGGCGAAAGTGTGCTTCCGTTTTCCGATCAACGCCGGCTCAACTGCCGTAAACGCGACTGATATTCTAACGCCAATTCATCCGGCGGCATAATTCCCATCAGGAACCACCCGATGAGTAGTATTTTAGGAGCCTGTCCAAGTAATGGCCGGGATTGCGATTACTTGGACAGGCTCCTAGGCTTAATATCTACCGTACCGGCTGCGCGGTCGATTGGGTCGCGGGTGACAGTTTTTTCGTCTGCAATTTTTTGATCAATACGTGCATGCGGCCCGCTGGTATGGCGATGGGGGGAATGGCCAGACCGGGGGGATGGATGACACCGGGTGGGCCGGCGGCAGGTTTATTGGATCCCGGTTGAATGGGTGGAACCGGCGCTATGCCGCGTTGTTTCCAGAATTTCAGCATGGCTTTGATGGTGGTTTCTTCCTGCACCTGAGTATTAAACAACCAACTGCCGCCATACAACGCGGATTTGAAAAAATGATAATGCTGCGGCTTATGCCCGGAGAGCAATACCAGCAGGTACAGTGGAATGGTGCGATTATCCCAATGCACGCTTTGGCCGTTAAATACGAAATTAATCTGATTGGTCTGAGGCCGGCAAATTAAGTTCAGCAGGTAGGGCGCTGCCAGCAGCGGTTTGTATTGTGAAAATAGCTCAATAAAATTGCGTCCCTGCAACATGCTGGGATTCTGGAGTATATCATTGGCCCCGGTCTGCCGCGCCATTTTTTCCGTGAAGTTAACCAGCATGGATTTCAGATGATCCGGATGCCAATGCTCCAATAATTGTGCCGCATATTGGCCATCCTGCGCCTGCTGCCAGTAATTCACGAAGTGCATGATATAAATTGGCTGACCATTAAAATGCACCACCTGCCGCGTGGTGGCTCCGCTGTACATGGTCATGTTGCCCACCGCCCGATGGAATACAATTTGCACCATTTTTGCCGAGGGCTTGCGGTCCCAAAGTGCCGCCATGGTTGAAAGATACACCACGCGCCGCTGATCACCCAATAGTCGATCCAGTATCCAATTGCTGTTGCTTCCTGATATTTTTGCCAACCCCTCCGCCGATGATGCCCGTATGACCGCGCGCCGCGCAAAGGCGGCTCCCACCAGCGGCAGCACCGCCGACTGAATCCCCCAGTTAAACATGGCCATGCGCTTTGCCTGCGGCAACTTGATAACCGCCATGGTCCAGCGATCCAGATTGATATTAAAATCCAGCAATTTAATCAGTCGCGTTGCCTGTTCCGGGCCGCCGGCGTTGACAATGGCTTGAAGCTGCATACCCAGTGCGGTTTGGATAATTTTTGTGGCACGCTGCCGAACCGCATAGCGTTCAGAAGATAAATCTTTCAGTCCCTTCGCCAGCAAGGCTGAAGCCCGGGCCGAAGTAGCAACAGATGGTACCGCCGCGGAAGACTGCGCCTGAATCTGGTATCCACTAAGGAACGGCACCAGCGCCGCCGCCACAGTTGCAGCACACGCCCAGGCCTTAAAAAATGATGGTTGAATTCTGCGTGCCATTGGTCATTTCACCATATCAAAACGGTCGCCTTCCAGTTTTTTATCGCCCGTAGCGAAGAAATTCATTACATTATTTATACCCATTAGCGATCAAAGAAAGAAATGCGCCATGGCCGGTACGCCCGCTAGGTCTGCACGCGTGCCCCCAGCGCATCAAGCACACTCATATAATTCATGTATGCGTCATAAGGCGATTCATGCATGCTGAAACTCGGTGTATTGACATCCCCAAAAAATCGGGTGTTCATATACAAAAAGTGATCGCTGGAACTTAGTTTCCGCCAGGTGGTTAATAATGCCGGATCGGCGGAGTCTTTAATCGGCTGTTCCAGCCGATACAGTTCCTGCAGTGCGTTGGCCTGCATGGCATTGCCCAGCCAGGGCGATAAATCCCGTTGCACATCGGTCCAGCAGATATTCCGTGGAATGCTTAATTCCGCCACCGGCTCGTTGTGCGCGATAACTTCCGAAGGCGTGCTGAAGTGGTCCCCATTTTCCAGCACAAACCGCGGCAACGCCCGCAGGAAATCAAATATGCCACTTGCGGCGCAATGCCGCTCGCCAAATGTTTCGTAATCCATGCCCAGCAGGCAGTATTCTCCCTCCGCACCGGTGCCATGCAACCAGCGGGCATATTTATCCGCCATCAGCGGCCAGTTGATCCAATCCTGGGCGGAGAAACGCAGTGATAAATCGTCACTCAAGCGATAATGCCGCAGCAATAGTTTCAACCGTTCACGCGTGGCTTTGTATACATGTCCCGGGCTGCGATTTCCCAGCGCTCCTTCCCACCCCTCGGTAATCGCAGCCTGATAGTTTAATGCGGCCACCAGTCGCCCCACCTCATTGGAGTAAATAAGATTGGTGTTACGGAAAATGGTTGGCTTGTGCCCAAAAAAATGCTCAATGGTTCGGCGGTGCAAATTGACCTGTGCGGCAAATTCGTCCGGTGAATAAAGACACGCCAGACTATGGTGGGAAGTTTCCCCAAGAAATTCCACACACCCCGTTGCCGAAAGTTCCTTTAACAAGGCGACCGCTTCCGGGGCATCATCCGCGAGTTGCTCCAACGCGGTGTTGGTTACACCCATTGCCACCCGAAATGCCGCGCCATATTGCTGCGCCAGTTCCAGGAGCACTTTGGTGGCGGGAACATAACTGCGATGGGCAATTTCCCGGGTGTAGCGGCGGTTGGCCTGCGTTTCAAAATAGTCGGAATCAGAATCAAAGATGCTATAACGTCGGAGGCGGTACGGCTGATGAACCTGAAAATATAAAACCACGGCAACCATTGGGTGTGTCCTGTTCTGACGCACTTCACCAAAGCAAATGGATTATAACCACACCGGGCCAAGTCTGGGACGTTTTGCGCCGGATTCAAACGCCGCGGCTTATTGGTCGCCCCATTGATGTTGGGCGATGGCCGTGGTAATGCGCGTAGCGACATCCACGGCGAATGCTCCGTCTTCACCGGTTACCGCCGGCTGCGTGCGTTTGCGTACCGCGTGTAAGAACGATTGCAATTGCAATTTCAGCGGTTCCTGATCATCGATTTCCAACTGATCCACATGTACCAGTTCAGTGTAATCCAGATTGGACAAATCAGGGGTTTCTTCCGCGGCAAGTTTTTGTTGCAGAATATCAAGCTGCGCCTGATTGGCGGTTTTTGTAATGACCACACCGGCCTTTTTCTGATAATCCACACTCACATACGCATCAGGGCTGAAGAGCCTCATGCGGCGTTCGGTTTTCATGGCCAGGCGGGATGCGGTAATGTTGGCCACGCAGCCGTTGGCAAAAACGATGCGGGCATTGGCCACATCTTCATGCTGTCCAATAACCGCCACGCCAACAGCGGCAATGGACGCTACGGGTGAATGCACAAAATGATGCACAATATCAATGTCATGGATCATCAAATCCAGCACCACGCCGATATCCACACTGCGAAAGCGCATGGGGCTGATGCGATGAACTTCAATAAACCGTGGCTCCAGTGTGTGCTTGCTTAAAGCCCGAACCACCGGATTAAAGCGCTCGGAATGGCCCACCTGCAATATACATGCGTGCTTCCGCGCCAAAGCTACCAGCGCCTCGGCATCGGCCAGGGTTGGTGCCAGCGGTTTTTCAATGAGTGTGTCAATGTGCCGACTCAGCAGCGTTTGAGCCAAGGCGCGATGGTAAATAGTGGGCGTGGAAATGCTGGCGGCATTGAGTTTTGGAAAGGCTTGCAGCAATGCTTCCACAGAGGTGAAGGCCTGGCAGTTGTATGGTTGTGCCAGCGTTTGGGCGCGCGATAAATCAGTATCCACAATGCCGACCAGCTTCGCCTCCGGCAAAGAAGCATAAATGCGCGCGTGATGGCCACCCATCCGGCCGGCACCGACGACGGCAACGTGTAGTGGGGTTTGTAAATTATGTTCTGTGGCCATCGCGCATCCTTTCACCTGTCCATGTGCACCAAAGTTAAAACCTCAACCGCCGCAGCGCACAGCGGGTATTGTCCCCAAGTTCACCGGAATCGCCAAGCGCGGGCGGCGGCGGCTGCTGCCGCGGAGCAGGTGATTTTGGAGCAGGTGAACAGGTGAGCAAATATGGTTGGGCGCGGGCTCGAGTTTTGTTGGGGGATAGAGTGATCACCGTAACTTCGATGTGGAGCCTGTCCGAGTAACCAGTGGGACTGCGATGGGCCGGAAATGCTTCGCATGCGCGGCGGAGCATGAATGTGACTCTGGCGAATACAAGTCATCGAAATGCGACAACAAAGCAGGCGGTGCGTTTCCGGCACACTCTGCGGGGCGGCGTGCTTTTAGGCCCCCCTCGGCGGCGCAGATCCTCGGCGTACCGTCTGCGTCAGGTAAAGCGAGTGCGAACGTAGCCATCCATGGTCTCCTGTGAAATAAGGGCACCTTCAACAACCCCATTATCACAGTAGGCCTGCTTTCGCGCAAATCATTTATTTATATATTCTTACGGCTTAACTTAGTGCCATTAGGGACGCGATTATACTCAACTCGGTGTCTGGTGGTACATATTCGGGGGCAAAAGGCGCGGCAAAAGGCTGATTTTTGCGGCAAAAACGCTGGATTAGATGTCCCATTAATAGCCACGCGGAGTATAGTATTGAAGTTTTCACGGAAAGATATTGTACTGAAGCCATGGTCGGAAAGCCGCGACATACCCCCGGCGGCTACATCTACCGCGTGCTGAATCGCGCCGCAGGCCGCATCGCGCTGTTTCGGAAAATCATAAAACTACTTGCGTCCCTGTATCGGTCTTCAAGATACTCTTATCCACATTTGGATGGGGCGTAGAATCCGGAGGGTTTGTCACGCTATAATCATGTACGGCGGTGTGGGCATTGCGCATGAAGGAGCCGACCTTGGAAGAATATGACCATCCACCTTTGCAACGCGATGAAAGCCTCCAACCGTTTTCCCGCGACCACTTTATGGGCCTGAAAGCGGCCAATCAGTTGATTCAGGCGGCCGATGCGGACAACACCGGACGAATCTCGGCGGCGGCTTATTTCCAACAATGCTGGGACGCGGAAATCGCCGATCATTTTCATGAAGAGGAGCAATTGCTGATTCCGCTGATGCTCGAACCGGAAATCCAGCAAATGCGCAATGAGCACGACAACATTCGGGACCTTGTTGCCACGGACCGTCAGCGCTCTGCTGACAAGCCACCGCCGTCACACTGGTGCGCCACACTTGGCCGGGAACTCCATGATCACATCCGCTGGGAGGAGCGGGTATTGTTTGGAGCCATCCAGGCGCGAGCCACGCAAGCCCAGTTGGCAGCAGTGGGAAAAGCCACGGCGGAAATAGAAGCACGCCGGCCAGGCCTCCGGATTCGCGGGCGCGGCCCGCGTAAGCAATTGAGAAACAACTAAGAAGCCCTGATAAACTTGACATTGCACCCGGCGGTGTTTAGACTAGTCTAGACTAGTCCTTTTGGAGTTTTACCATGGTGAAAGTTGGAGCGTATGAGGCGAAAACACACTTGCCGCGACTTCTGGATCAAGTTGAGGCGGGCGAAAGCGTTGTGATCACCCGGCATGGTCGTGACGTGGCAATACTCTCGGCGATCAAGCCTGCCGCGGGCCGACCGGATGCCGCTACCGCGATTGCCAAGTGGCGAAAGGCCCGAAAGGGTGTCACTCTTGGCAGCTTGAAAATTCAGGACCTGATTGAACAAGGGCGTCCGTGATGGAGTGATATATTGCGTTTGGCCGATTCATGCCGTCTGACCAGTTACGATGCCGCCTATCTGGAACTTGCGATGCGCATTGGCGTCCCACT
>JAJZVR010000209.1 GCA_021847065.1 Planctomycetota bacterium
TTTCCCGGTAAGCAACGCTCTGGCCGGAGCGTGTCATGTGGTATGAAATTCCTGTTTCCGATGGTTCTGGAAGCAATAATTTGTGCCCCACATTGGCCGTACCCAGTGAATCGACACAAAAATGCCGAAACGCGAGCTGGTGGCGCGAAAGTGCAATTTGATAAAAAGGTGTTTTGAATTCCACCGCAGTATCGGAGGCTGCCCCCGATACCGCAGGTAAAACTGAAGCGCCAATGAGAGTTTTAACGAACTTCCGACGATCTACGACCAAACGATTGGCAGACTTTTCGCGGATCATACATGCCTCCATAATTAAAGACGCGGCGGCCTGTGGATGAAAGTATCAGCCAGGGCATGCGTGGAGGGAGGAAAATAAATCTCCCAGCACGATAAATATTTCCCGCATGGCTTTCATGCACGTTATGACCGTCTCCCGGTATTGTAAGCGCCGGTGCCATTTCTACCAGTCCCCGGCGGTTCACCGAGCCAATAATACGGTGTGCGCACGGAAATCTGAAAAGGCTCTGGCATGGCGTGTTACCTTCGAGATGCCGTGCTGGTGCGGCGTGCGGGAGTCCGCGCCGGTTGGGGTTAAAAACTAAATGTGATGCGGATTTTGTGTCAACACTGACAAAAAACAGGTCCATAAGCAAACCATCAGGATTGACAATTCGTACAGTGCAATGTAGGAAAAGGGACTTGTAAAAGTCCCGGCGGATGAATGGGTCTTGCAAAATCGGCCTTGAGGAGTATGGAATGTCGCAACCCGCGGAAATTGTCGCTGAGCAATTGACCAAAGCCTACGGCAGATTTTTAGCTGTTGATAATATCAGTTTTGCCGTTCCCAAAGGGATGGTGGTGGGTTTTCTCGGCCCGAATGGCGCCGGCAAAACCACGACCATTCGGATGTTGACGTGTTTTATGCCGCCTACAAGCGGTACCGCGAGCGTGGCGGGATTTGATGTATTTCATGATTCTTTAAGTGTGCGGAAGAATTTAGGGTATCTGCCGGAAAACGCGCCGCTTTATCTGGAAATGCGGGTCGTGGAATATCTGCAATTTCGCGGACGTCTGCGTGGTATGGATCGGCAGAGCATTAAAAAACGCATTGATGAAGTAACGGAACTCTGCTGGCTCTCCGATCGGAAGCGGTGGCCGATTTCCAAGCTTTCAAAAGGTTATCGACAGCGTTTGGGCATCGCCGACGCGCTGCTGCACAATCCGCCGGTGCTGGTGCTCGATGAGCCAACGGTCGGATTGGATCCATCACAAATTCGTGAAACCCGCAAACTCATTGCCAATCTCGCGGGATTGCATACGGTGTTGCTTTCCACGCATATACTTTCGGAAGTGGAACTGGTTTGTCAGAAAGTTATTATCATCGGACGGGGCAAAATTCTGGCGCAGGGATCGCCGGAGGAATTAAAACAGCAATGTGCCCAACGCGGACCGGGATCCCGTCTGATTCTGGAAATACGTGGTCCGGCGGATCAGATACGCTCGGCTCTGGCGGCTTTGCCGGGGGTGGATCAGGCCAGAGTGGTTTCAGATAATGCCGTATGCACGGTAGAACTTGTCGGCAAAATTGATGGTGCCATGCGCGAGCAGATCGCGGCGCTGGTGCAGCAACGTGGATGGGCCTTGCGGGAAATGCGTTCCGCGGGCGCAAGCCTGGAAGAATTTTTTGTTCAAATTACCGATCCAGGCGCGGCGGCGGCGGCCTGACAGAGCCTGGTTATCCGCGGTGGCGGGAACGAGCGGTGTTTCGGTCGCCGGAAAATTATGGAGAATTGGATATGTCAACAACATTGGCTTTGGCAAAGCGTGAAATCGCCGGGCTGTTTTATTCGCCCATCGGCTACATTGTCCTGGCCATTTATCTGCTTTTTGTGGGGCTGCTGTTTTCATTGCTGGTTATGCAGCCGGGCGCTGTTGCTGATCCCGGCCCGATGTTTCAGTGGAATCATCTGATTTTAATTTTTGTCGTTCCCTTTATGACCATGTCGCTGTTTTCTGAAGAATACCGTTCGGGACGCATTGAAACGCTGCGTACCAGCCCGATTACAGATTTCCAACTGCTGATGGGGAAATTTCTGGGGGCTATGGGATTTTATTGTGTGGTTATCGCATCAAGCCTGATATTCATCCTCATTTTGTCCCTGTTTGGCCGACCGGATTATATGACGGTGCTGACGAGTTATCTGGGTTTGCTGCTGATGGGAATGTTAATGGTGTCCATCGGATTGTTTTTTTCCGCCTGCACGCAGCATCAGATACTGGCGGCCATGAGCAGTTGCGTAACACTGGTGGCACTGGGGATTTTATTCCAGGCGATATCGTATTTTCTCGGGGCGGCTCTGGGGGTTTCATGGGCGTGGCTGCGCACGCTGCGACATGTGTTGCGGTATCTGGCCATTGAACCGCACATGGCGAATTTTTCGCGCGGTATTGTTGATAGCCAGAATATGATTTTTTTCCTGACCGGGGCGGGATTGTTTCTGTTCTTAACGTATGTGGTACTGGAAAGTCGCAAGTGGAGATAATCCGCGAGCGATGACCGGCGAATAACCAACAACAAACCAATGAATGAAGATCAATGCGTGATTGGAGAAATGGTTTCTCATGGGCGAACTAGAAAATAAAGATAAAACAACGGCTGCATCCGCGGCGGCTAAGCCGGTGTGGAATGCGGGCAAACGCCGGTCCATATACGGTTCCAATACCGCGGTGCTGGTGATTGCCGCGGTGCTGGTGGTGGTATTTGTGGATTGGCTTTCGGTGCGTTTTAATTACTCGAAAGACTGTACCACGGGCGGCATTTATTCGCTTTCCCCTAAAACCCTTAATCTGCTCAAGCTGGTCAACAAAACCGGCAAAAAGTTTTATCTGGTCAATGAATTTCCAACCTCTCTGGATGCTGATCCCGGCGAGCGGTCAGAGGGGTTAAAAATTCAACGGCTGATCCGCGAATATGCCAACGCCTCTTCCCATGTTGCGCAGTATAAGCCCGCGACACTCAACGAATTAAAACGCAAAATTCGCAAACGCTTCGGCGGGCAGTTTGATTCGTATCGGAAGGCCGTGGATCGCTTTACACCTCTGGCGGCGGAACTTGTTACATTCTCGGAATCAGAAGCTAAGAAAATTGATGCTTTGGAAAACAATCCGGATGTAGCCGCCACCAATGATCAGTCGCAATATTTCGCCACATTGCAAATCAGCTTCAGTCACAGTGCCGGCATACCCCGGTTGATAGCCCGGTTGCAACGGAAAGTGGCTGCCACGCGGAAAAATCCGTTGCCGGATTGGCCCACTTTAACGAGTTCTCTGGCCTCAAACCTCGATAGTATACAAAAGCAATTTGAAGCGTTAAGCAAGAAGAATGTCATCGCCGCTTTCAGCCCGCTGGTACAAAAGCTGCTGCAAAAAGATGCCACGGCATTTAAGGATCAGGCGGCGAAACTTGCGTCATACACCGCACTGTTAACGAGCCTCAAGCCCGTGAAGTCAGGAAGTGTGCTGAGCGAGCTTCATGCGGATTCGCTGATTGTCATGGGCCCCAAGACCGTTAAAGTTCTGCATCGGGATCAATTATTTGTGCCGCAGGGCAACCCCGGTCAGGGCCAGTTGCAGTATGCGTTTCAGGGTGAACAGGCCGTCAATTCGGCGCTATTGGCCATGACGGAAAAACACCGCACCAAGGTGGTATTTGTCAGCGTGAATTCCATGAACCTCATTTCCGCGGGCGGCCCATTTACCGCGGCTGCAAAAATGTTGCGGCAAAATAATTTCAAGGTCTATCAATGGTCGCCGGGGGCCGCGGGTAATCCGCAGGCACCGACCGCCAGTGAAAATCCTCCGGCCATCGGTAAGGGCGTGATCTGGGTTATTCTGGATTTGCCGCCCTCCGGGCAGATGGCGCAGATGGGGGCCATGGTGTATTCCATGATGGAGCAGAAAATCAGTCAGCAATTAGCGCAAGGCGGTAACGCCCTGTTTCTGCTTAGCGCCATGCCGCCACAACTGATGATGATGACTCAGGGGCAGATACCCTATAAGAGCATTCTCGCCGGATACGGTATCCGCCTGCGCAGTACCTATCAGGTTGTGCAGCGTGTAGCGGCGCAGGGCGGGCATCATCTGGATGTGCCGCAAATTCAGATTGCCAGTTATCCCGATACTGTCATTAGCAAACCCATTGAATCACTGGCGGCGATGCTCGCGGGAACGCAGGGGCAGGATGGCTCGTTTATTCTTTCTCCGACGTATGTTGGCGTCATGGCACCGCAGCCCAAAGGCGTGGCGGCAAAAATATTTTTGCAGACTTCCGCCAGTCCAAATATGTTTGGACAAACACAGCCCGCCGCGCCCGATGCCGCGTTTAATGCGTCTGCGGATCTCAAATCGCCAATCCCGCTGGGCGTGATGGCACAAAACGCATCCACGCGCGTGGTTGCCATCGGTAATGTCATGTTTGTCACAGACGGATTAATTAATGCCGCAACCCCCGCAATATCCAATGGTTCTCTGACGATGATTTCCAATTTCCCCGGTAATGCGGAACTCTTCATGAACAGCATCTATTGGTTGGCGCATCAGTCGCATTTGATTGCCGCGAGTCCGCGGGCAACCGTTGCTCTGCGTATAAAGCGTATGAGCGGCACGGAAGAGGCATTTGTGCGACTGAGCAGTTTTGCCATGCCGGCGATTTTGGCGATCGCCATTGGGTTGATGGTGTTTGTGGCGCGGCGACGGATATAATTCCGCCGCACTGACAGCCAAAGGACATGACATTACAAAATAAATATCCAAAAAGGATTATGCCGATGAATTCGCGATTAACAATAGTCGTACTTTTGGTTCTTATTGTTCTTGTGGCAGTTGTGGCCTATGTGAGCAGACAGCCCAAGCCTCCGACTCATCCGACGAAACATAATTACGTGTTTTCTCCCCACGGCGCTTCGCTGCAGAGCTTTTCGTATAAGGCCGCCGACGGCCCAACGCTGGCTTTCAAGCATGTCGGCACGCACTGGTTTATTGTCAACCCGATCAAGGCACGCGGTCGGGATTATGCGATCGGTGACCTTGCCAGCACGCTGGCGGATTTGAAATGGCGGTACCGCAACAAAATCACGTCCAGCGGGTCACATAGTCTGGCTCATGCCGGTTTGGAAAAACCCAAAGCGGTTCTCACGGTTGTGAATCAAGCGGGAAAAACATTTACCTTGGATATCGGTTCCCAGAATGCCACCGGACGATGGTATGTCCATCTCGCGGGGCAGCATGATCCTTATATTGATGTTGTTAAGGCTGATTGGCTTGCCCGGCTCAATCGTCCGGTGCGTAAATTCCGCAATCGCTCTCTAACTTCGTTTCACACCCGTAATATCGCGAGCATCACACTGCGATCGGCCGGCCAAAGCATCCAATTGGTGCCGCACGGAAAAGGCTGGCTATTGACCAAGCCATTTCTGGCGCCCGCCGCCGAGGCTGCCGTTACCAGTTGGATCAGCAATCTGCAACTGCTGACCGCGCACAGATTTTCTGATATTCCCGCAGCGCGAGCCGGTGTCAAAAATGGTCCTCTAACCATTACCGTTGATTTCAAGGCGCCGCATCCACTGAAAGTTGCGGCGGCGAAAAATAAAGCCGCAACCACTGAAAAGCTTCCCACGCCGGTTCCGCTGGTAATCCAATTTGGAATTAAAACGGATTTAACCGGCAAATTTCTGTACGCGCAGAGCAGTTATAACCCTGGTGTATGCATTGTGCGTGACGCGTCGTTTAAGCAGATGGATCAAAATGTAACTGCATTGCGCGACCATCATCTTGTGGCGGCCAATGTTGCAGCGAAGGCTTCCACAATTACCATCACGCGCCGCATCGGCGTAACGGGTAATACTCCCGCCACGCTTAAAGTTCGTAAAATAGATGGAAAATGGGTATTGAATGCATCCTCCGCGCAGCAACAAGCCGCCGCCAGTGGCGCTGTAACCAAGTTATTGGCGGCCCTGCGCGCTGTGCAGGCCAAAAGCTTTTTGGACAGTAAAGCCAACTTGGTGGAACTGGGGCTGACCAGCCCCGCAGCTAATTGGACCATCACGCTTGCCGGCCATATTCATCCCATTCGGATTGCTTTTGGTACGGCACAAAAGTCTGGCCTGGTACCCGTTAAGATTTCACTTTGGCCAAGTGTTTATTTTGTCGGCCCCGCAGCGGTCAAGTCATTGCTGCCGCAACTCACGGCACTGCGAAGCAAGACCGTGGCCGATCTTACCGGCGTTAAAGTTCAACGCGTGGTCATCCGTCATGCCGGAGATACCATGCCGCTCAACAACGTTGACGGCAAATGGATGCTAAGCTCCAAAAAGCCCGCGCCTGCGGGATTGGTCAATAGCCTGCTTTTAGCCTGGAAGCCGCTGCTGGCGAAAAAATGGTTTATCAATGCCCGCTCGGCTTCCTCCGTTCCGCCCATAACTGTTGATGTCACAGTTCTGCATCCTGTTAAAACTTCGACTTCGGCGACGGCAGCAAAAAAGCCGGGAACACCGGTAAAAATCCAATATGTTTCGCAACATGATGTGCTGACCCTTTGGAATATCACGATGCCCGGTAAGGTCGCAGTTGGTGCAAAAGCAAAGCCCGCAACTTCGCAAGCCGCTAAAACGCAATGGCGTGCCGAACTTGTTCAAGCGGGTCATGTGGTAACCAATCCGGTATGGAGCTTCCAGCCGAAAACCGGTTTGGTTGCGGCGATTCAAGCGCTGCTGAAAGCACCAAAATAAGAGCTGCGGCACATGGGAATGTGGTCCCGGGCCATTTTGTCGATCGAGAGCTTGAGTCGGGATGGCTGCCAAATGTGGCGGGCAATCCATAATCTGAAAAACGGCGCCAGGAATGTCGAAAATGTGGATGTGGGGAACTTATTTTCAGCCTGTCTGATGGAAAATCGGGGATTTTTGTGTTTTCCTGTGTCGGATAACTTGCAATTCCAGCTTACAGCGCCATAATTCTGTGCTTCGCGGACGGCGCGGAGCTTGTTTTCGTGCCGAGCCGCCGGGACGTACCGCGGCAAGCCATGGAAAGCCGGGCGCTGGGCTTGGCAACATGGGCGGTGTTTTGGTGATGTTGATTACATCGGGTTGAGAAATATGGATTACCCGCTGATTATTGCAACCGCGT
>JAJZVR010000210.1 GCA_021847065.1 Planctomycetota bacterium
AAGCCGTTCCACTGCCGTTGCCGTCGCAGTTTCAAATCACGTCCGCGAAACGGCTTTCCAGCCGCTTGAAGGTGAACAAGCCGATCAGGCCGGCGATTATGGCGGCAGCGATGCTCCAGAGTAATGGTTCCAGCGGAAACGATCCTTTATCAAAAATGGACCACCGGAATGCGGTTAATATTCCCGAAAGCGGGTTGAGACAGAAAAATGGATAAAGAGCCGGATGATGCGCTTTGAACGCGGACGCCGGATAAATTACCGGACTTGCGAACATAAGCGTCTGCACCAAAACTGGCAAAATATATTGTATATCGCGGTAACTGACCGCCAAGGCGGAGGCGATCATGCCAAAACCTACCGCAGTCAGCAATATCAGCAGAACCCACAGCGGAATCAATAACAGTCCGAATCCCGGAGTGATGTGATAGGCAATCATCAGCACCGCCATGAGGCAACTACCGACGGAAAAATCCACCAAGGTCGAAGGCGTAATGGATAGGGGCAAAATGATCCTTGGGAAATATACCTTGGAGATCATGTTGGAGTTTGAAACCATACAAGTACTGATGCGACTTAGTGTGTTGGAAAACAGGTTCCACGCCAACATGCTGGCAAACATGAATACAAACGTAGGAACACCGCCCGAGGGCAACTTCGCGAGGCTGCCGACGAGTGTGAAAACACCAGCCGCCATCAAGGGTTGCAGAATCACCCAGATGATGCCCAGAGCGGTTTGTTTGTAACGGAGTTTCAGGTCGCGGCCCGCGAAGCTGAACAACAGATCGCGGAAGTACCAGACTTCCGCGAGGTCTACCAGATGCCACGCCGAGCCGGGACGCAGAACCAGGTGCGGCACGGACAGAGGCGGCACTTCGGGTAAAACAGCCCGCTCGCCTGACATACGTGAACCATCCGCCTCGGGCATATTAAGTGAAACCCCCTGCGCGCCAGGCTTGGCGGAGATGGCCTCAACTTTTTGATAAATGGAATCAGTCATGGATTGGAACCAGTACGGTTAGAAGTTAGATGTTAGAATGACGAAGCGCTTCACTGCCGTTGCGGCCATTTCACTTAATCCGCTGCATCAATGCGTTGTAATGCTGCTTGGCGCTGGCCGGCACTTGTGGGGAATTCAATTTCTGGGGGTCAATTTTGTGCAGCACATCCGCAGCCTGTTTCATGTCGCCGGCGCGAACCAGAATGCGGGCGAGATCCACATTCCATTCCGGATCCGCTTGATCCAGATTAATTGCCGAGCTGACTGACTTTATGGCAGCCTTGGTGTCGCCCATGCGGGATTGCACCAACGCCAGGGTGTCCCAATAAGCGGCGACGTTGGGGGCAAGTTTCACAGCACCTTGAGCCAAAGATCGGGCTTCCGCCAGATCAGCGTTCGGCTGGCGAACCATCAGCATGGCCAGATTATTCTGGGCCACCGGCAAATGGCCATTGAGTTTTAAGGCGTTCTGATAATTAGTGATCGCCACAGAGGTTTCCCCGGCGGAGAGCTGCACGGTAGCCAATTCTGAAAGCATGGCTCCACGCTGATCTGTGGACATCTTCCGGGTTTTCAGCAAATGAGCCAGTAAAACGGCCGCCTGATTAAGATCAGCATTATTTCCAACGCGCTGGCCCAAGGCCCACCAGCCTTGCGCCAGTTGCAGTTGTTCGGTCAGGGCGGTAGCAGATGTGGCGGCGGCAACACGCTGCAACCACAGTGCGGCGGTTGCCGACGGTAATTCGCGGCTGGCGATGTTGACGGCAAATTGCCGCCAGTTTTTAGACTGCGATAACAAAGGCAGCAGCACGCGTTTAAGTTCAGCCATATTATGCAATGCAATTTGCGATTGAAGGTAGGCGGCAATGACGCCGGGATCACCCGCCGGGTTCTTCAGTGCGGCATGTAAATAGGGTTGCAGCGTGCGGACTGCCGAATTGGGTTCTGAAAGATTCAGATATGCCACAGATTCCAGCACTATTGCAGACGTGGGGTTTGAGGCACTGCGCTTGGCCCAGGTTTGTGCAGCGCTTAATGCTTGCGACCATTGGTGCGAGGCGGCAAATGCCACTGCGGCCAGACGCGCGGGCGTAACGCCGGTGGGGAACATTCGCACGGCACTAAGCGCCACGATGGCGGCCTGATCGGGATGGCCGGCGGAAATCAAGAACTGCGCTGCGGCATCTTGCAGCGCGGCAAAACGCGGATGCTGCTTGGCCAATTGCGCCAGTTGTGCGGCAAAATCCACAAGTTTCGGTTTGGCCGCCACGGAGGTGCCGACAATTTGTACCACATTTTGTGCGGATGCCACGGGCGGATTAGCCAACAGCGCCACCGCCAGAGGCCGCAGAACAGCGTTGTTAATCAGCGGATTAATGGTTCCGAGATTATCTTTTACAAAAGCCAGGGTTTTATCATCAGGCAGAGCGGCAACGGCGGAACGGATCGTTTCCTTTACCGCTTTAACATCCCCGAGTCGTATGTTCAAAGCCAGCAGACGATACCAGGCGACCTGATTCTGCGGCGCGGCGGCGACCGCGTCTTGATAGGCAGCAAGCGCCTGCTCGGCATTGCCGGAATCGGCGTAATAGTCACCGTAGATCATATCTGCGGTGCCCGGTGTGAGTTTCACATTCTTCAGCATCGCCAGAATTTGCAATGCTTTAGCGCTTTGGCCGCGCTGGGCATAAAACCGGCTGGCGGCGGCGATGATTGGGGCGTTCGGGGCTTTAAGCAATTGATTATACAATCGGGCGGCGGCAGTATTATCGCCTTCCTGCTGATAGAGTTCCGCGAGGATCAGATTATCGCCGAGGTTGGATTTTCCGGTAGCTTGGGAGCGACGCAATACGGTAATGGCCTTGCTGGCTTGCCCATCGGCGACAAATAAAGCCGCGGCCTGCCGCTGCTGGGCGGGAGTTGCAATGGGGGAATTGGCAACCTGTTGGAGATATTGGCGGGCGTGTTCGCGGTCGCCTTCACTTTGATATAACTGGGCCAACTGCAGGGCCACACCGGCATTTTGTGGAGCCAGCGCTGCGGCAACCTGAAGTTGGCTGATGGCATCAACCTTGTCGGAATTTTTCAGATCAATTTGCGCCAGCAGCAGATGCGGCAGCAGCACATCAGGTGAGGTGCGGATGGTTTGCGTCAGCAATTTTCGGGCGGCCAGAAGATCTTTTTTGCCCGCACTGTGATTGATCAGCCAGCCGGCCTTGGCCATTTTCCAGGAAAAGCCGTTGTTTCCGATAATGGCTTGCAGATTGGCAAAGGTGCTAAGAATAAATCCGCGATCAGTTTGCAGGCCCGGCACGGACAACGCCATCCATTGGGCATGGGCATTGGTCGCATCCGCCGGGGCAGCCTTTTTCCAAGCTTTGGGGGCGGCAGAATTGTTCGTAGCCGAGAGAAATTCCGCCAGAGCCAAGTCCCATTGCGGAGCCAGAGCGCCGGTTGTTTTGCGGTGCAATTTCAGATATGCCAATGCCTGCTTGGGGTGTTTGGCCTGCAGCAATCGCCCGGCATACGCCAAAGCGATGCGCGGGCGAAGGCCATAGGTTTTTTCAGCGGCAGCCAAAATGGTTTGTCCCATACTCAATTTGTTGATCCGATTGATGGCATATAACCCCAGGAGGGTGGAAAGTTTATGCGGCGGATTGGCCGTCAGGGCAGTGGCAATTAATGTGCGTGCCGCAGCCAATTGTTTTAACGCAATCAGGCAGCGAATTTGTTCAGACAGCAGAATAGGCTTTCCGGGAAATTGGCGTTGCAGATTCTCAATAGAACTTAGCAACGCTTCCACGCGAGCGGGTTTGTTGACGGCTGTCGCCGTGGCCAGCAGACGGATGTGATCAATGAGCACCTGCTTATTATCCGGAGCCAATTGTGCGGCATGTTTCACCAGCAATTGTGCGGCCTTGAGATGCCCCGCCCGCACCAACCCCAGTGCCAGGTGCAAAATAGGTTCCGGCCAGGTTGGGGACAGGCGTGCGGCGTTTTGCCACTGAATAAGAGCGAGTTCCAATTCGCCAACATGCTGATAACCGGATCCCAGCATCTCAACAAAGTAAGCCTGACCAGGAAAGGTGGAGGCCGCAGAGCGCAGAATTTTCATCCGCGTCAAATCCGACACATTGGGATGTAACCGCAAATTCAGCACCGCATACCATTGGCTGGCGACGGGCGTTTTAATAGCTTTGAGCAATTGAAGAATCTGCGCCGCACGATGCGGATGATCCAGACGCATCAAAGATCGCGCCCGGTAGGCCAAAAGCAGTGGATGACCCGTCGATTTCGCCGCCGTGAGTTTCAGGACAGCAGCATCATTTCCCTGCTGATAGAGCCGTTCGCATAGCGCTTCCAGAATGGGAACCGATGCGCCATGGCGGACGGCATGTTCCAGCACCAGAGTGGCCTGCGTATAAAGTTGCAGAGAATCAAGTTGCCGAACCAACGGAAGAATAACCGCTTCCGGGAGGTTGGGATTTGCGGCGGCTTTAAGAGCCAAATGCTTGGCGTTATCCGGCTGACCGGCCAACGCGGCGGCGGCACTGCCGAGAACCTGATACACCGGATTGGCGGGCGATTTGGCCAGAAATTTTCCCGCCCAGTTGGTCAAAGCGCTGGTCGGCAACTGCCGCTGATACAGCATATCCAAAGCGAGAAAACCGTTTTGGATGCGATCCGGCGACAACTGGAACGCTTTATTGGCGGCGGCAAAAGCGCGCCTGAATTTTCGCAATCGGCCATAGGCTTGAGATTCGGATTCCAGCGCCGGCAAATTGTTGGGATTTTTTGCCAGCATCTGATGGGCCAACGTGACACATTCTACATTGTAATTCAGCTCGGCCAGTAATTTTACGAGTTTCTGCTGGTATTTGAGATCGTTGGGCTTTTGATAAAGAATCTGCTTGATTACCGAGGCGGCCTGATACAGATTTTTTCCACCGGGCTGCGGAACTTTCAGGCTCGCCGCGGCATAACCTTCCAATGATGGCAGATCAGTCGGGTCCTGTCCCAGATAGGCACCGAGATCACCGAGTGCCAGTTCGTATTTCTTGGCCTTTACCGCGGCTAATCCCTGGGCACGCAGCTGCAGGAAGTGCTCATGAATGCTGTGCTTGCGGTATATCACCAAAGCGCCGCCAAGCACGACCAAGGCCAAAATCACACCACCGAGTATCAGCAGGCGGTGTTTCATGCGTTGCCGTGAATTCATTATTTCCTCCCGATATTGGAAGCAGTTGGAATCGTGACGGGTACGACATCCGGCAGTACCGGGGCGGTGAGACCCGCACAGGCGGGATCACAGCCCTTGCCGATCCAGAGAGGTCGCGTATGATTTTTTAACATTGACATATCAAAACCTATGGGTCCATATACACGATGCGCCAGACGGGTGATACCGGCAATGGCTATTTCCGGATCAGACCAATCCCGCGTTAACGCCTGAAGATAATCCATAGCCTGACAACCGCTGGCCGCATACGCCAGGCCGGGCACTTTGATCGAGCCGAAATTCGGATATTGCCGCCGCAGCCGCATCCATACGTTATCCGTTGTGCTGATGGTACGCCAGTAATCCGCGATCTGCCGGTGCGGGGTAAGCGCCAGTCGAGCGGCGGGTTCGACGGCCAGTGGACTTTGATCAACGATCAAGGTGCCTGGATTTCCGTGATTGTGATCATTGGTCATCGATTTTTTATCGCGGTCTCTTGCGGGGTTGCGTCGCGTTGGCGGATTAAGGCCAATGAGATACATCGCCCGCGGCATCCAAAATAACTGATCGAGAACAAACCGGAGATGCAGGCGGAATAATTTACCCGCCGGGATCAGCAGAAACAGCCTGGCATCAGGCGAAATGGGCTCTATGGAGCCGGGCCGCACAACAGCCACTTCCCTGGAAAGCCAGAATAAATCATGCAGCGCGGATGGGGAATGTCCCCACACCGTCAGCGCATTTGCCGGAGTACCAAAAGAGGCCTGCATGTTTTGCTCCACCAGGAGTGTCATTTTTCCTCTTCATCCTGCGTGCTGGCAGACGCCGCAACCGCCATGGCCAGCGGGCCAAGCGGAACCAGCGGCTTGAGACGATCCGTATCATTCTGAACCGCCAGCGAGTTATCCGCGGTTGGCGCGGCACTGGTAAAGCTTTCCAGCGATGTACTATACGATTGCCGCTGCATATCGCGTTCGGTGGCACGGTTAAATACCACACCCTCCAAGTGCGCTCCAACGGATGCCAGATAATCAGCCGCACGCCCGGACAGGTTGCGGCTCTCCCCGCGCGCCACGACCATCAGCACGCCGTCGGCCTGACTGGCCAGCAATGCGGATTCCAGTGACCCCAGTACCGGACCGGTATCTACCAGCACCATATCATATTGTTCCTTGGCATGCGCCAACATGGCCCGGATAGACGCCGGGGACATGCGGGCACCGTGGTGAGCTTTGGTACGTCCCAGCGGCAGAACATGGAGATTATGAATCTTGGTATGCACCACACATTCATCCAACGGTTTTCCGGCAACGGCATCCATCAGGCCACGTTTACTTAATCGCTGCATTTGCAAAGCCTTTTCAAGCATTTCATGGTCAATGTAACCGAGATTCAGCAATTCCGAGCCTACCGGGCGTTTGGATTCGCCGGCGGCGGCAAGAGCTTCGTTGAGTTGTTCACGGGTTATCATTTTGTGTTTTACCATCACATCGCCGAGGCGCTGGCTGCGGAGAATGCCCATGCGATCGGTCAATTGTCCACCAACCACATCGGCATCAATAAGCAAAGTTTTCATGCCGGAGGCGGCATAAGACATTCCAAGGGCCAAAACCATGCTGGTTTTTCCGGTACCGGCGGTTGGACTGGTCAGAGCCATGGCCTGACTGCCGGCCATGCGGGGGCGAACCTGCAATAGACCGCGGATGCGGTGAATGCTGTGAGCGCCAATGGCGAGTTCCAGTGGCGTGGCCGCGCCATTGGGGGGCAACTGTGGAACAGCTCCGAGAACACGGTAGGAGTTCAAGGTGGTTATTTGCATATCGCCGACGGTGCGGAGATTGCCGTGCATGAAGCCCCACAGCAATACCAGGCCAAAGCCGACGATTATTCCGCCGAGTCCGGCGGCGGCGGCGGC
>JAJZVR010000211.1:0-5143 GCA_021847065.1 Planctomycetota bacterium
TGGTTCAATTGTCGGAGCGGGATTATCTGAGCCTTGTGGAGCGGGCCAATATGGCGGTGCCGGAAGCCGCTATGCCGCCGTTGCCCAGGCTAGGGGCCGATGGGAATTACCCGGCGTTGGAGTATGCTCGCGCGTCACTTGCCCGCAAGATTATCCGAGACCGGCGACGGCTGGGATTGTCGCAAGCCGAGTTGGCTCGCCGGGCGGGTATCCCGCCTGAAAGCCTAAACCGGCTGGAACGAGCCAAGACGAATCCGACGATCAAGACGGTGGAAAAGATTGACCGGGCATTGAAGGCGGCGGAGAAAAAAGCTGCCAAGCCGAGGGCATCTCAATATCTGTAAGATGCCCCTCAACGCCCAATTTATTATGCATCAATCTGCGGGCGCTTGGCGTGCGGCCAATCAACGTGGAAGAACTTGCCACGCGGTTGATCCACACGTTCATACGTATGGGCACCAAAGTAATCTCTTTGGGCTTGAATCAGGCTGGCCGGCAGCACCGCGGTGCGATACGAATCATAATATGCCAGGGCGGACATAAACGCCGGAGCGGCGATACCATTTTGTGCCGCCAGTGAAACCACGGCCCGCCACTGTTCCTGACCATTTTGAATCTGCTTACGGAAATAGGGATCCATCAGCAGATTGACCAGTTCCGGGTCACGCGTATAGGCATCCGTGATTTTCTGGAGAAATCCGGCCCGGATAATGCAACCGCCCCGCCATATGCTGGCGATGGTGCCGAAATCGAACTTCCAGTGATATTCCTGCTGGGCTTGGAACATCAATTGAAAGCCCTGGGCATACGCACAAATCTTGGAGCAATACAGCGCCTGCCGAATGGCCTCAATCATTTTCTTACCGTGCTTTTTATTGCCCACCTTGGGGCCGCGAAGTTTCTTCGATGCTGCCACCCGCTCTTCTTTCAACGCGCTCATGCACCGGGCAAAAACCGCCTCCGCAATCGAATTGGCCGGCACACCCATATCCAACGCGCTGGTAGAGGTCCATTTGCCTGTGCCTTTCTGGCCCGCGGCATCCAAAATGCTGTCCACCAGATATTTGCGAGGTTTGGCCGGGTCGCGCTGCTTCAGTACATCAGCGGTAATTTCAATCAGGTAGGAATCCAGTTCGGTGAAATTCCATTGGCTGAAAATTTCCGCCAGTTCCGGTGGCGTGAGGTCCAACAAATGCCGCAAAAGGAAATACGCCTCGCTGATTAACTGCATATCCACATATTCAATGCCGTTATGCACCATTTTCACATAATGTCCCGCCCCATCAGGCCCGAGGTACGCCGTACACGGCACGCCGCCGGTAACCGGCTTGCCCGGCTCGGCACCGGGAATCGGCTTGCCGGTTTGCGGGTCTACCTTGGCTGCAATAGCTTCCCATATCGGCTTGAGATGCTTCCAAGATTCCGGATCGCCACCGGGCATCAGCGATGGTCCAAACCGTGCACCAAGTTCCCCGCCGGATACGCCTGATCCGAAGAACTTGAGCTTTTCCGCGTACTGCTTTTCCCGGCGAATTGTATCTGTCCACAGGCTGTTACCGGCATCAATGACAATATCATTTTTATCAACGCCCGCATCAATCAATTGCTGTGTGACCGCATCGACCGCGGAGCCGGCTTTCACCAGAATAATAATCACGCGCGGCTTTTTTATGGCCAGCACAAAATCCGCCAGCGTATCACAACCCACCAGTTTTCCCGGCGTGCTGGGATTTTCCTGAATAAATTCCTGTGTCACGGCAGTGGTGCGATTGAACACAGCAATATTAAAACCATGATCGGCAATGTTCAGGGCCAGATTTTTTCCCATAACCGCCAGACCAATTAAACCGACTTGAGCAACCCCAGTTTCAGGCATGAATAATATCCTTTCAATGACATCCAATCCGTATGTTAAACCGCCGTGTGGAAACTTTCTAGTGATCTTTCGCACCTGCGCTGTCACACCCACGCCATGGGGCATTGTGCTTTTAGCGAGCGAAGTCGTGTTCATGTGGTCTGCAATACCCACGTTGTCGTCGCAGTTTACTGGTTGGGAACCCAATGCGCTGTTACCAAAGGTTATTATTCGCAAAGTTGTTATTTTTCAGATAATGTCAATATTTATTGGACGAAAGCATGGGGTTTGCACGAATAAACATAACAGGCCATGAGATTACCGGCCTGTGTTTTGCGAACAGATTCGTGCATCGCGACGTCGGGGCTTGTCTGGCTAGCAATGGAGTGCTGATAACCATGATTATAGAATCACAACGTTTTGGTGCCATCGAACTGCTGGCATCGGAGGTTTTTACGCTGCATAACGGCCTGCCGGGCCATCGGTCATGCCGGCACTTTGCTTGGATACAGCACGCAGAGGATAACTCCCGTGCGTGGCTGCAAAGCGCCAATGAGCCTGCCTTGGCTGTCCGGCTGATGGCCCCGATGGCGTGCGTACCGGGCTATAATCTGACCATTCACCGGGACATCCTACCGATATTGGCTGCGGATGATCTTCAGAAAATTGAGGCTTATGTACCATTGGAAAACGCCGGCCATGGATTAACCGCGCAATTTGACCGTCCAATACTGATCCATGCGGCGGCGCGTTGTGGTATATGCGTATCACTGCCGGATATGCCCGAAATTAAAAATTACGTTGCCATGCCTTCGGCATCGACGATTGATCAGACGCATTTGCCGCCCGCGTGGCGGCCTACGTCGGCAAACCTGGGTGGTTTTCAAACCACGGGAATTCTTGCGGCAAGAGCGGTACAATAGGTGTATGGTACGCATGGAAAATCAGATGACAAACCGACCGGAGGATGTAAGCCCGGTCGCGGAAATAAATGGAGTTATGCTGACAAGTCAAGGAGTTGATGTATGCTGGTACTCTCACGTCAGCGTGATGAAAGCATCATGATTGGCGATAACATTGAAATCACCATAGTGGACATTCGCGGCGATAAAGTAAGACTCGGTATCAACGCCCCCAACACCGTACCGGTGCACCGCAAAGAAGTTTATCAGGCTATTCAACGTGAGCGCTCCAGCCCGCCGAAAGCCGCTGCGGGCACTGTGGCGGAACATACTGCACCGGCAGCCAACGCCGAAACCAAGCCAAACCACACACCGAATGCGACAATGCCGGCACCGGCCGACTGATATAAACGCCTTATCGCCCCCACCGAAGAATCCCCCTCCAGCGGACGGCAGAGCGACGGTTCGCCGTGCCGCCGCCGGTAAACACACACCGCTTGCGCGGCTTATACTCCTACCACACCAGGCCGAGACTCCTGATTTGCGGGCTGTCCTTTAACATCCCGCCGCACAACGCCTGCCGCAGGCGCTTTTGCCTGTACCTGAACTTGCGGCTGTAAGGGCGGCTCATAGGTAACATAATCATCATCACCCACCCGGGCAATCATCAATAAAGCCTCGGATGATCCGTGACCATCACTGCGAGCATGGATGCGAATAGCCCGAGGCAGCAGGCCGCGGGTTATGGTTTCAACTGTTATCAGACTTTCGTGACCCAAAGCTTCATGCCGCAACGCCATGCGCAATATCCGGGCGGTTACCCGGCAAAGTTCATCGCGCGTATGGAGCCGATGTGAATCACGCGACATATCCGTCGCCCCCACCGCCAAAAGCGCATCATGCTGTGATAAATGCGGCGCAACGTCCAAAGCCTGATTCAGTTCCTCGCGGAACCGGCTTACGCACGCGGCAAATGTTTCAGCCATTACCTGGGCATCCGTTAAGCGCACTTGCGTGCCGCACGACGGGCATCTTATGGTTTTGCAGAAAATACTTTTCAATGCCCCACCGACACCCGAACCAATTTGCAGAGGCGCTATACACTGCACACAACGCGGAAAATGATTTTCCATGTGCAATCTCCTTAAATCGACCTTCCCAACCACCTTAACGCCCTGAAAAAAAATGGTGTTCAGAGCACTTAAAATTACAGAACTGCATGCGGGCATGATTCCCGCTAAAAGTATTCTAAACCCATCCCATACCGTAATGCAAGCGAAACTTGAAGAATTTTCGCTTTTTCTTTTTTATCGGCATAAGTCCGGAAATGCGTGACTTTTTTTACCGCCGAGTCCCGACTCATAACCAAAATCGCCGCAGCACCGAATTTTCCGGAGCCCCGTCGCCGCATTGCGGTAGCGATTACTTGAAAACGCTACTAAAGCACCCGCAATAGCGCCTGCGACTGACTGATCAGGCCGGAAATTTCCTCATCATCAGACTGATAACTCTGGATAAAGTGCTGATAACACGTAATGGCTTCCGCGCGGTGCCGTTGCTTGCGCAGCAATTCCGCTTTTTGAAATAACGCCAAACCCGCACATGCCCTTAATGGTGGCTCTGCCGCATCGGCAAATTGCTTAATGGTCGCATCATATCCGGCCATGGCTTCCGGAATTTTCCCCAATTCCGCCAGGGCCATCGCCCGATTACATTGTGACCGTGCGGCCTGCTGCCGCAAAAACAGCGATTCTGAATTAGTAAAACAGGCGATAATGGCATCGCAAACAGCAATTTGCTCATGCCGCCTGCCGCGTTCGCCCTGCGTAAGAGCTTTCCGCATCATCGCCCGGGCAACCACAAATAAAATGCCGGTATCATCGGATTTACCAAAACGTCCAACAATCGCATCATAAATCGCCAGTTCATCAAGCTTGCGATCCAGCTTCCGAAACGCCATTGCGGTACTGAGCATGGCAGCAGCCACCTGCCGCTGCACATCTACATCCAGTACTTTTCCGAATTTGCTTACCAGTTTCTGGTAACACCGCACCTCATCACCCACGCGCGCCTGCTGCCCGGCAATGTTCGCCTGACGCAGCAGCGTTTCGATAATATCCGAACGCACGGCGGGATCATCGGAATTTCCGAATCGCAACATCAGGGCATCATAAGCCGCTAACTCATGGCCCGCGCGATCCATCTGACCAAATAGCCGCCCGCGATCCAGCATGGTGCGGCACAGCATCGGAGCGAACGCGGGTTCTGTTTCCCGGCCAAACTTGAACAGAAATGCGTTGCACGCCCGCATTTCATCTTCCAGAGATCCGCTTTCTTTAACCATCTCTATTTTCATGCGGAATGCCTCGGCCACATCCCGCCGCAC
>JAJZVR010000211.1:5243-7126 GCA_021847065.1 Planctomycetota bacterium
ATTTCGCTTCGCACCCATTCATCAGCGCGATCACCATGCTTTTGTTTGGCGACAGCGTAAGCCGCCACTGCTTCCCGCGGCCTTTCCAGGCGCGACATAAGCGCCGAAGCGCAAAATTCCGCCGCCGCAGAAAAGTTCTTTTGATCTTCCGGTAATTCCGAGGGTTCACCGTGAGCTAAAAGTGCCTGATAGGCCGTCAGGCTTTCCTGAATTCTGTTGGAATGTCTTAGTAATTCCGCCTGTTTGAACAATGACTCCCGCAGCAGCAGCCCCGTGACAGAATCCCGGGATGTGCCGAAGCTGGTCCACACCTGTTGATAGGCCGCCAAAGCGGCATCGGTATTGTGCAGGCGTTCACAAATCACCGCGCGATTCAGCATAGCCTGAACGAGAAGGCGGGGCGGCATTAAATCCGGCGCTCCGCGTGCCTGATCCAGCAGCGCATCGAGCGTCTGAATGGCTTGTTCATGGCGCCCGATTTTTTCCAGCAACGCAGCCTGATTAAACAACGCTACGGGAATACATTTTCGCGCTTCACTTTCACCGTTAAAATCAAAGCGGCCCGCCAAAGCACCATAGGCGTTTGCCGCCTCATCATCCCGGGACAGTTTTTCCAGCAGCTCGCCACGCAAAAACATCGCGCGGGCCAGAGGAACAATCATCGGCGCGGGCGTGGAGCGTTCAATGAGGCTGATAAATTGTCCACATGAGGCCAGAGCTTCATCATATTTGCCATCTTCCCTTAGCATAAAGGCTCGCGCCAACATCGCCGGTGCCACAATCCCCCGCACTCCGGGCGCGGAATTATCCGCATAGGTCGCGATTAATTCTTCATACGTTTCAAGCTGTGCGCCCCGGCGCGACAGGCGCGCCAGACAGGCCGCTTTACCGGCCATTATCGTGGCCACCGGCAGCGGGGGAAGTGACACGGTTTTGGCGGTCTTAATGGCCGCATCATACGCAAGGATCGCATCAGCATGATTATTCTGGTTATCCAGCAGAGCGGCCTTACGGCTCCATGCGTGGAACAACATTTCACAAATAACCGGATGCGTGCTGTACCGAAACCGATCAATAAACGCATCGGACGCGGGCATGACTTCATCCGCGTTGCCCATAAACGCTTTTAACCCGATTTTATTGAACATTGCGCGTGCGGCGAGCGTGGCTAATTCCGGATCATCCGCCGTCTTGAAGCGTTGAATAATCTGATCACAGATTTTATCCGCCGCCGCATACTCCCGGCGCGCCGCCAGGGCGGTGCTCTGATCCAGCAGCATGGCCGCAACATCGCGGCGTAAAGGGGCATCGAGCATATCGCCATATTGTTCGACCACCGCGTCATACGCGGCGACGCATGGTTCCACCCGCGCCAGGCGACAGAGAGCCGCGAGTCGGGCTTTGCCGGCGGTTTGTGCAACGTCAAACCAGGGGGGATCGACAAAAGAGCCGAAAACCGTCAGAGATTTTTCGGCCAGTGACAGAGCCTCGGTCATCCGGTTTAATTCCAAGTGTTCTTTGAGTTTTTTCACCAGATATTCCGCGGTTTGTTTACCCATCACCTCTTCGGCAACCGGGCCGAATTTTTCATCCGCCGCCTGATAGGCATTGACAACTTCCGCTGCGCGATCCAATAAAATCAAAAGGTTCAGGCGTTCGAGCATGATCTCGCAGAGCCAGTTCTGGTCTACAATATCTTTTTTATCACCGAATTGATCGATCAGCCGCTGACAGGCGGCCAGAGATTCATTATCCCGCCCGGAATTTTCCAGCGATTCCACTTTCATCCACAGGGCTTTGGCCAGCAGCCGATCGGGAAGCTTAACGTGGTCTTCGAGACAGTCATTAAGGGCGGCCAATGCCTCCGGCTGCCGGTTTAACCG
>JAJZVR010000212.1 GCA_021847065.1 Planctomycetota bacterium
GCTCCAACTTCAAAGACTTTACACCGGTCCCGCGTCCCTGCAGGTCCATTATGTTTACCATTCTCTCAAAGTGTCATGCTAAATTCAACCTCGAATATGTCCCATCAGACGCCGCGATGAGTATATGTTAAAAGAGGGATATAATCCATGACCGAATATGTTACAAAACCAATTCCATCCATAAAGCCCGAGGTCACAGGAGTCACTCGGCCATGGGGTGGTTTTGCGCAATACGCATTCAATCAGGATTGTACGGTTAGTTTAATGACCGTGAATCCAGGCAAACGCCTGAGTCTGCAATCCCATACGGGTCGGGCCGAACTGTGGATTGTCTTGGATCCGGGTGCCACCATTCAGGTTGGGGACCGGATATGGGAAGCGCGGGCTGGCGAGGAAGTATGGATTCCGGCCAATGTGAAACACCGCTTAAGCGGATCAGGGCCGAATCCGGCGCGGGTTCTGGAGGTAGCCTTCGGCAATTGGCAACAGGCGGATATTCGTCGCTATGAAGATGATTTTACGCGCCCGCAGGAAGGTGAATGAGAAATTCAGCACCCCGTGATGGTTGGTCGCGGCCTGTTTGACGCCATCGCCGATTTACCCGGCAGGTTTGTGCTTTCGCCAGCCGTGCTCAATTTCCTCAAGGCTCTTTCCCTTGGTTTCCGGCACCAGAGCAAAAACAAAAATCAGGCCGACAGCGCTGCATCCGGCATAAAAGAAAAATGTTGCCGCGATGCCAAAATGACCAACCAGTACCGGAAATGTCTGGGACACCAGAAAATCCGAAAACCAGAGAATAAAGATGGCAACCGACATCGCCTTGCCCCGCACTTTGGTCGGAAATATTTCCGAGATAACGATCCATGGTATCGGCCCCATGGCCATGGCGAACGCGGCGATGAACAGCAGAATCGACACAAGCAGCAGAGTTTGTGCATGCTCGAAGCGAATGAATACCCCAACAAAAACCAGTGCCAGGATTTGTACCAGTGATCCAATTATCAAGAAGAACCGCCGCCCGGCCCGATCCACAAAGCCCACTGCCACAAAGGTGAACAAAAGATTAACGATGCCGATAACAACAGTCTGCTCAAATGCGGAATTCCGCCCTGCTCCGACGGACTTAAAAATTTCAGGCGCATAATACATAATGGCGTTAATGCCGCCGAATTGGTTGAAAATGGCAAGGCCTATGCCGACGATCAACGCGGTGTGGTAACCGCCGGATAGTAATTCACAAAATCGCCCCTGTTCTTCATTCAGAGATTCCGCAATCGCCGCCAATTCAGATGTCGCGCGGCTTTTTCCGCCGATACGCTCCAAAATGGTCTTGGCCTCATTAACCCGACCGACTTTCACCAGCCAGCGCGGGCTTTCGGGGATTGGCAGCACAACCAGCCCGAAGAGCAATGCCGGCAGCGTGAGAGCCCCCATCATCCAACGCCAGCCGATGGCGGCGTTCCAGACTTGGTCTCCCTGCTTTTGGATCAGCAGATTGATAAAAAACACAATTAAAATTCCTGTCACTATCGCGAGTTGATAAAGCGACACCAATCGCCCGCGTACGTTCTCTGGAGCGGCTTCCGCAATATATAATGGAGAGATCACAGACACCGCGCCAATGGCCAATCCGCCCAGTATCCGGGCGGTTGCGAATTCCGCCAATGTGCCGGCAAATGCGGACGCCAGTCCGGAAATCGCAAATACAATCGCGCAGGCCAGCAGCAACGCTTTGCGTCCAAATAGATCGCTTAGCGGCCCGCCAATCGCCGCTCCGGCGAGGCAGCCGATCAGAACGCTTGATACCGCCCAACCGGTGAGGCTATTATCCAAATGGAAATGCAGTTTCAGCGCGCCAACTGCTCCCGAAATTACCGCCGTATCAAAGCCGAAAAGGAAACCCCCTAACGCCGCGGCGGAACTAAGCAGTGAAATGACAAGCCAGTTGGTTTCGCCGCAGGTCTTTGTCATTGCGAGATTCCTTGTGCCACAATACGCGAATTCTCCGCGGGTGAATCTTTGATATCTTCGCAACCCCGTTTCATGCAAGCCGCGACGTAAAATTGGATAGTTGGATTCCCGGTTGCTTTTTTTCCCGGCGATTGGCTCCGGGCAGGCAGGCGGGCACAAAAGCCTTGATGGTCGCGTAAGGTTGATCTCCGCCGACGATCAGCGGGCGAATGGTGTAGGCTCCCACCGCAGCTGGTACGATAAACGTCTCGGCATAGTGGATGACGATGGGGTCAAAATCTCCGGTGGGGCTTTCCACAATCACCGCATCGCCCTGTACCAGATTCAAAACATTCACGCCGCCGCCGGTGTGATGCGGGACAATTTCAGTGAACCAGTGACGGCGCGTTTCAATAAATTCCATCTCATGCAAACCGGTGCGTTCTTCCCGCCAGCCCGGACCGCTGCCCAGCCTGGTAACGCGATTAATGAGATTATGTTCGGTCCAATCACGGGTGCGATCCCACTGCAGATTGGCCAGACCATGTTCCAGATGCACGGGGCGCGGCTTTCCATCCAATCCATTGCGCCCCCAGTCCCAGAGTTTGAATGTGAAGATGTAGGGCGTGGCGCTGATTTCCAATACCAGGCCGCCCGCGCCGGAACAATGACACGTTCCGGCGGGAATCAGAAAATGGTCGTGTTTGCGGGAGGGCCAGCGATTGGCGTAGCGGTCCGCCGGAAAGGGGGCTGCTCCCTGTTGTGCTTTATAAAGATCGGCGGCCATATCCGCGGCATTAACACCGTTACGCAGGCCGAGATAAACGCTGGCATCCGGTGCGGCATCCAGCATGTAATAGCTTTCATCCTGTGTGTAGTGCATTCCGAAATGCTGCTGTATGTATCCGGTTAAGGGATGTACCTGAAAGCTCAAATTTCCGCCGCCAACCGTGTCGAGCAAATCAAAGCGGATGGGAAATTCCGGACCGAAGCGGGCATAAACGCTGTCGCCCAGAAGTTCACGGGGTTGGCGATATACCACGTTGATAGCGGGAAATTCTGTCAACACGTCGCCAAATCTCAGGTGCAACGAGTTTTCTTCCGGTACGCAGTCAAAGCCCCATCCGTAGTTAGCCTCGCCCGGGTCCAGATTAAATCGGTCCTTCATCCATTGGCCGCCCCAAGGCGCGGGATCAAAGAAGGGCACCACCCGGAACGGCCGGCGAGCCACCTGACGCAGCCCCATACGAAGCGCGTCGCCCAGCACCAGCTTGGGAGCTTCAGGCGTATTGGTGTCCAGAAAAAACGCTACGGAATCAAACAGGCGGAATTTGTGTTTGTCACATACGCGCCAGTCCACAAAATAGCCTTGCTTGTACTGGGCCGACACCAATTCGCCGGCATTATTGCAACCCAGATTTGCTATTATTCCACGGCGAAAGCGCCGCTGAATTTCCCATCGGGCCATATCCACGTAGATCAGTATTGTCGGCGAGGGTACAACCAATGCGGCACCGGGGCCGTACACCAGCACCACCCGCTCATGACCGGATCGCAATGTATTTTGCGACGCCATTATTTTTTCCGCATCAAAATAATTCCGCATTTCCAGATAGGTCATGCGGCCAAAAACCGGATCATCACCCAGATAGGGCGCAACCATGGAAGCAATTTCCGAGGCGGGCTTCATCAGGGAATTGGTTTGGATGATCAGATCAGGCTTGATTCCATTGTTCAGTTGCGCCAATACTTCTTCGTCCAGAACGCCGGTATAGCAATCGACGGCAAGAATGATTGACGAATCAGCGGATTTCCGGCATTCTTGGCGCACGCGTTGGCAAATGGTATCCCAACCCGCCCATGCGCTGGTAGGTGGGCAGAGCACATCCACAAAAGGGGTTTTATCATATTGATTTAATTCGTTCATGGCTTGCTCCGACGGGCATGTTTTGCGGCCACTATCCGCCGCCCATACCGCCATCGCTGTTAACTCCAGTAAACTAAATCTATAAGGAGTCTGTCGGTTACTTGGACCGACTCCAAGAGAACAATACGGGAAATGCGGGCCGCAATCTATAGCTTTTCCGCCATTTTGATGTATTATTATTGCTATGATCGGAAATTTACCATATCCAGCATCGGGTTCACGTAAAGTCACTGCGGCCTCGGTGCGGCCCCGCCATGTGCTTTTGGCGCTTTGGTGGTGGGATGAACGATTGTTGCGTGGCATAGCGCGGCATGGTGCCGGCCAGGGATGGATATTGGACACCCGTGTCCGGTTCGCCGGACGCCTGCCCATCCGGAGGAAATATGACGGTGTGATTGTGTTCAGCGGGCGCGACACCACGCTGCAACGTATGGCCCGGGCCATCCATTGTCCGATCGTAAATCTTGATCAGCATCGCCCGGTCCCCGGAGCCTGCACGGTGTGTTGCGATGATACTGCCGTGGGGCAGGCGGCGGGGGAGCATCTGCTGGCCTGTGGCCTGGAGCGGATCACATTTGTGCAGATGCGCTCCCGGCGCAGCAATTCCGAACGTGCGCGGTTTGCCGGGTTGCGTCGTGCCTGCTTGGCCGCAGGTATCCATGCCAAAGCGGTGGCCATTAAAGACCTAAAACTTAAGTTAAAAAAAAGTCTTATGCCCATGGGGGTGATGGCGGGCAATGATGAGGCGGCGGTGGAGGCCATTGGAATTTGTCTGGAGGCGGGCCTGACCGTGCCCGATGATGTTGCGGTTGTCGGTGTGGACAACTTCCCCACAGTATGCCTGCACGCTCCGGTGCAGTTATCCAGTATTGATTTGAACCTGGAGCAATGGGGCCAACGCGCTGCCGAAACGCTTGATGCCATGATGTCCGGTGCATACCCGCCGCCGTCGAATCAACTGATTCCCAACGCCGGGGTGATTGCCCGGGCGTCCACGGATGTCGCCCACCGCATGGATCCTCGGCTGGCCAAGGCAATGCGCTATATCCGTGATAACTTCCATCGGCCAATGAAAATATCGGAATTGGTGCGGAAGGTCGGCCTGTCCCGGCAATCGCTGCAAAATTATTTTCAGCAGCAACTTCATAGCACCATGCACCAGCAGTTATCCTTGGCGCGCGTATCGCACGCCATGCAGCTTATGCGGCGCGGTGACGAAAGCCTCGCTCGCATAGCCGTGGCCAGCGGATTTCGTGATTATCAGCACTTTCATCGGATTTTTCGCAAACAAACCGGTATGACGCCCTCCCGCTGGCGGGAGGTGCCTGCGGAACGGGAGCATCCGCCGTCACATGAGCAGGCATGAATGCGGATTCACTGTTTGCGGACATTCTGGAGACCAAAGCAGTTGCCCACCGAAGCAGGCAAGATGCCTGCGTTACTCCCGACTGTACTGCAGGTATCTCGCCTGCATCGTTTCGTCCGCGCATCTGGTCCGGAAAAGCGGCGAGACGCCACTTTTTATCGGATGTTCCAGCATAATCCGGTGCTTCGCACAGCGATATCAGGCAGTAAAATCAACGATCTTTGCGTCTTGATGGCAGCTTCTTTCTGGTGGCTACATTGACGCCACGGTGCGGGAGTGCCCGGGGCATCATCACTTCCGCCAGTTCCAGCAACCGCTGCACCGATGCCCGCGGCTGCGGGATGCAGTTATACAGCGGCTTTCCCTTCATAACCATCTGCATTGTGCAGAGCGTTTTGAGTTCGTGCAGGCCCTCCTGCACCGTGGCATCGATGGCCTGCCATCGCCGGGCTAATTCCTGCACGATCTTGTAGGCCAGCATGATCACCAGTGCTTGGCCTTGCGTACGGCTGGCCAGACGCACATGCACCGGACGCATCTCTCCCGGCGCGCCGGGACTCGTGCGGAACGCCCACTCCACCAATGCCAGGTCCTTGTAGCGGGCGTGGACACTCTGGGCATCAGCTTGGGGCTGGGTTAGATCAGTCTTGAGGACATAGCAGCCATCGAGCTTTTGCTGCTCGGCCAGTGCGGATTGATCTACGGTCAGCGTCAGGACCCGTTCTTGTGCTGTGACTTGTACCCATGCGTCCAGACGCCGTTTCCGGCATAATGCCGTGATCTTGCCGGTCGCCACCTGAACACTGGCCTTGGAATGCTCTTGAAGATACTGGTTCTGACGATCCACCTGATGTTGCACGGCCTGAAGCTTGTCTTGGCGAGAGGCCCCCATCTCCATGGCACGGATCGGGTTGCGACGCAGGATGTAACGCGGGCCTTGGTCAGGGAGCACTTCCGCGAGTTCCTGATCGAACAGTGACATGGTTAATACGCCACGGGCCAGCAATGATTCGATTTGTGGCTTGGTGATGGCGGTAATGTAGTGGAAGCCCTGGGTGGTTAAATCTTCGATCTGTCCCGGCGCGCCGGGAATCATCCCCCGGTCACCCACAAAGGTCACCTCGCCGCCGCCGAAGCGTTCAGCAACCTTGCGGATCTGGCTGGCCATCGTCGCGGTGTCATTGGTGTTGCCGGTGAACACCTCAATGGATAACGGTTGCCCTTGGGCGTTGCATAGTCCCGGCGCGCCGGGAGTGATTTGCCGTTTGCCCTTTTTGCCGTCGCGGTTATAGCCGAAGGCGGCCAGTTCATTGCGGACCCCCTCCAGATAGCTGCTGGTGACATCGTAAAGAAAGAAAACATTCCCGCTCGGCCGTGCCGACGCCGCAAACAGCCGATTCTCAATACGCGCCTGATTCGCATCCAGCCAGTCCAGATTGGCATACAGGTCGTCTTCATTGAAGTTCTCTAATCCGAGAATATCACAAGCGGCGTGGCTGGAAGCCAGGCGTACCGCCGAGAGTCGCGAGCCTTGATCGATCACGCGGGCGATGATCTGCCAGAGAGCCAACTTGCCTTGGCGGGTGGAACCCAATGCGGCCTGTATGCCCAACTGTCGGGCCATATCGTAGACGGCCCAGACGGCCCCGAAAGATGGTCCCTGAAGCAGGGCGACATCTTCACGCAGCGACACGAGAGAAGTCAGATCGCCTTTGTGTTGCAGGGCCAGCTTGATGGCGTCGATTTCCTCCGGGGAGCAATGTGAGATATTGGCGACGGTACGGTGTTTGACCTTGCCGTCAACGCGAAAGGAACTTCGGAGCAGGTATCGCACGTATTTGCCGGATTTCG
>JAJZVR010000213.1 GCA_021847065.1 Planctomycetota bacterium
TTTTCCGCCGGATGCCATCCGATCGCCGTAGGATAAAACAGCACATTGACATCCTGCATGGCGGTAAGTCTCGCGCCCTCCGGAAACCATTGATCCCAGCATATCAGCACGCCAATACGTCCAAAGCGCGTCTGAAACGCCTTAAACCCCAGATCACCGGGCGTAAAATAATACTTTTCAAAGAACAATGGATCATCCGGTATGTGCATTTTTCGATACATACCCAATTGTGTGCCATCAGCATCAATCACCACTGCGGTATTATGATAAATCCCCGCCGCGCGGCGTTCAAAAAGTGAAATCACCAGTGCCACATCAAGCTCCGCCGCCAATTTGCTGAACCGCTGAGTACTTGGTCCAGGAATTGACTCGGCAAGATCAAAAAGCTCTGTTGACTCCGTCTGGCAGAAATATTCTGAACAGAACAACTCCTGCGTACAAATGACGTTAGCCCCCCTTCGCGCGGCTTCACGAATCTGCTGCTCGGTATGATCTCTATTTACAGCGGGATCTTTTTCGCAGCGCATCTGCATAATCCCGATGGAGAATTTATCACTTGCCGGCATAATGCCTCCTTCGCACAACCAGGTCCGCCTTGCCGCCACACAGGCAAAACAAGCCGGAACAATTAGTTTGCTGATTATACGCAAAGCGTCAACCAGAGTAGAATATAAATATGAATTGCCTTGCAGGTTCCGGAGCATAATGGCATGAATCAAATGTGTAACCAAAGCCCTTTCCGAAAATTGCTTATGCCCTGTGGCCATTTATTTACTCTTTTTAACCGGACATCGCCCCGCTGGTCACGTCATCGGCGACCGCTGCCGACAAATTTCAGCCTCTTGGCCGCCTTGGCCACCGCAACAGCCATCTGTATTTATTTGGCTTCAACCGCGGTCGCCGCAAATTCCGCTTCCACTTTTGTTGCCGGACAAACCAGCCCGCTAAGGGATGAAATTACCCCGCAAGTTCAACAAACCGTGCGCAACGGTTTGAAATGGCTGGCAGCCCGGCAGAATGCCAACGGCTCATTTGATTCCGGTACAACGGCCATCACCGCGTTGGGCGGATTAGCCTTTGTGGCGGGCGGCAATTTGCCCGGACAGGGGCAATATGCAAAAAATGTCTCTCATGCATTACGTTATATCCTGGACCATTGCCAGCGCTCCGGCCTGATCGCTGGGCCTAATGATGCCGACCCGATGTACTCGCAGGGATTTGCCACGCTGTTTTTAGCCGAAATCTACGGCGAATCCCACGCTCCCGACCTGCATGAAAAACTGCAGCGGGCCATTCGTCTGATTATCGACGCACAAAACGCCCAGGGTGGCTGGCGATATCAACCCGTGCCGATGGATGCCGATATTTCTGTGACCATTTGCCAGGTCATGGCCTTGCGGGCGGCGCGCGAGGCCGGCATCGCCGTTCCAAAACGCACCATCACCAAGGCCATCGGGTTTGTTCATCGCCTGCAAAACGCGGACGGTGGATTCAGTTACATGCTCAATATGGGTGGATCCGCATTTCCGCGTTCAGCCGCGGGCGTGGCGGCATTACTTTATGCCGGCGTTTATCGCGGTGCCGCTATTGGCAATGGCGTACATTACCTCATGCAGTGCCTGCCGGGAACGCCGCAAAACAATCAGGGAAATTATTTCTATGGCAACTACTATGGTACTCAGGCCATGTTTCTTGCCGGTGGAAAATTTTGGGCTAAATGGTGGCCCGCCGTCAGCGGTGATCTAATCAGGCGGCAGCAGACCGCCGGAAACTGGACTGGCGGAGCCGGACGGAGTTACGCCACCGCCATGGCCTTAATTATTCTCCAGATTCCTGATCGCTATCTGCCGATATTACAGAAATAACATGGAGGAAACATTGAACTTCTGTCCGACTTATCCGCGTGCTTGCCTGCTCTTGGCGGCTATGGCTCTTGTTGGCATTACCCCCCTGCCGCTGCCAGCCCAAAGCCCCGCCGCTCAACCTGCCCCCGCAGCGCGCTGGCGCGTGCGATTAGCCGCCCTGACGCCAAAGGGCCGCATCAAATTCATCACCTCGGCAAAAGTTACAGCCTGGACACCCACAGGCCACATCACCCTGCAAACCCCAAACAAAATCATAAATCTGACAACCCGGGAACTTTTAAGCCTCCACCGCAGCAACGGTGCCACACTTAATACCAAAAAAACCCCATCTGCATGGTGGCTGCATCTTCGCACCGGTGATGTTCTGGCTGGAAATCCCATGGGTTCCCGCGGCGGCAAACTTGCATTCCATTCACGGATATTCGGGGACATAACCGTACCGTTGGATGATGTTGCGGGATTATCCCGCAAACGCAACACGCCACTACTCATAGGTATCACGCACGACCATCTGCAATTCATCAATGGCGATAAACTCTCCGGAGCCATGCTCCGATTTCTGCCCCAGGCGGTTCAATGGCAAAGCACACTGGGAACAATCACCATTCCCCTGACCCGCATGGAAGGCATAAATCTGGCCCAAACACTCGCACCGCCGATTTACCATGGCCCGCAAATTCGTATCACCTGCGCCGGTGGAACGGTGGTGACAGCCTCAGCCGTGACCTGGCGCCGACAAACACTGATACTTACAGCCCCCGCCTTACCCCCCATGACATGTGGTGTTAACTTAATAAGCAAAGTGGATATTATTGGTGGAGATATCACGTGGCTTACGGATATTACTCCTCAACGCTATGTTCAAATACCGTATGTTGGAACACCGTGGCGTTTACAAAAAAATATGAATTGCATCGGTCAGGCGTTACGCGCCGATGGCAGGATATTTAGACATGGTTTAGGCACACATACCACGGCAACACTTGCCTACAACCTTGTCAACCAATACACCTCTCTGACGTTTATTCCCGCCATGGACCAATCTTCACGCCCATGGGGAGCCGGCACTGTAACCGTACAGGCTGATGGCAAACCCATCTATACCTCCAGCTTACTGAAGGCCGGTGATGTATTACAGCCGGTTTTGCTGCCGGTAAAACATGTAAAAATCCTGACATTTATCATTAAAGGGATAAATGCGTTCGGCGTGCGGGGGCGTGTGGACCTGCTCAATGCGGCGTTATTGAAGTAATGGCAAGTATGAATGGAAACTGGGGCATTGGCCATGGATACACCTTCGCACTTTTATCAGGCACGCTGCGTCTGCGGGCATGAGTTGGAAATCCCAGCCCAACGGCTGGGCCGCCATCTGATCTGCCCCTTATGCAGCCGCACGCTGATCCCTGTCGCGGCAACGCCCACCGCCGCGCCGGTGGCGCCCGCGGCGTCACAGTCCGCCGCACCCGCGAAGGCTGTTCGTGCGTGCCCATCCTGTGGCGAAATGATTTTAACTGTCGCCCGTAAATGCCGTTTCTGCGGAGAATTTGTCGACCCACCAAATCAGCCCCCACCCGCCGCCGATTCCGATACGCCAACGCCGGATGATCAAACCCAGCATCCCATGTCCAATCCGGTATTTGATGTCGCGGTTTCTCAGTGGGACAATTTTTTTCGCTATTTAACCTGCATCATCGTTCTGACCATTTCCGCGGGTGCGTATAAATTACCGCCGCTGCGCGCGTATGCCGGAATTATTTTTGCAGTCGTCCTGACCGTGGATGTGTTTGCCGCATTTTTGATTTACCTGAATTCCCGCAACAGCCGATGCCTGATTAATGCTGACCGGGTGGAAACCCAAAGCGGCATATTTACCAGACAAATCGACTGGATTTCCATCAGCAGTGTTTTGGATATTCAATTGCGCCAGAGCTTTATTCAGCGAATGCTGGGAACCGGCACCATTGAAATTCGCAGCAATGACCAGGTCACCCCACTGATGGAAGTTCATCAGATTCCGCAGGCCCGGAAAGTTTTTGAGTACCTGCAGCAGCAGATCAGCCGCCGCCATCAGCAGGGCGTAGCGCGATTAATCTGATAATTTTCCCCCCCGATGCTATACTCTTATGAACATGAAACCTGCACCGGAGACCATACTATGACAGAAACCAGTGATTATGACCTCAAACCGCAACCGCCAAAACCCGCAGCCAAAATCGTTCCGCCCCCGGAAATAGTTCCGGACACAACAACCCCGCCGCCGATATTATCCCCGGCGGCCAATGTTGAAGCGGCGCAGGCACTCAAGCAGGCCGCCGCTGAACAGGAAGAGGATATCCGCAAAAACAAAGGCATGGCCTTGTTATCCTATCTGGGCGTTCTCGTGGTAATACCCATGGTGTTCGGACTGCACTCAAAATTTGTCAGGCACCACGCCAATCAGGGACTGATTCTCTTTGCATTGGAAGTGATCGCCTGGGTTGGATGCAAAACCGTCATGCTGCTGGGCTACCCGGTATTGCATTTGTCCGCCATGGTGTACCTGACTTCTTTTATCGGCGGCCTGATCTGGCTGGGCTTTGCCGTGCTGGGATTACTGGGACTGCTGCACGTCGCCAGCGGCAGCTACGCCAGCCTCCCGATCATCGGCGAATATGAGATCATCAGCATTCTGGGCAGTGATGAGTAATGAGATCACAGCGCTTCTTTGACGCTCATCTGGATCTGGCTTACTTGGCGGAAATGGGCAGAGACATGCTGGCTGATCCGCCCGATCATCCAGAACATCCGGCGGCTTTGACGCTTAAATCTTTAACTCAAAGCCATGTCCAACGTGCCGTCGCCACGGTTTTCGTCCAGCCACGCGGCCTGGATTCTTCCGGTCATATGGTCGATGGCCCCTGGTGTTACAGTTCACCCCAGGAAGCTTATCAGCAGTCCCTGCGGCAGATAAATTGGTATCACCAATGGCATAATTCCGGGCATTTGAATCTGGCCGACAGCATAGACCACGAATCATCCCAAACGCTGGAATTGCTGCTGCTGCTGGAAGGTGCCGCGGGAATCCGAACGCTTGACGACCTCACTGATTTTCACCGCCGCGGAATACGAATATTAGCCCTTACCTGGGTGAATGGTACGCAATGGGCCGGGGGTGATCAATCCGGCGGTGATGTTACCACGGAAGGCATCAAGCTCTTATCCCGGGCCGATGAACTCGCAATGGTGCATGACGTTTCCCACCTATCGGAACAGGCCTTCTGGACGGTTATGGAAAAGACCAGTCAGCCCAAAATAGCTTCCCACAGCAATTGTCGCAGCCTGCTGCCGGGGAAGCAGCATCCCGAAAGACACCTTTCGGATCAGCAGATTCTGGCCTTGGCAAATGCCAATGGCGTTATTGGCATCAATCTGTTTTCAAAGTTTCTCGTCAGCACCGGCACCGCTGCCATCAGCGATGTCGTCCGCCATATTCAGCACATTGTTCAATTAACGGGCCGCACCGATATTGTCGGCCTGGGATCGGATATGGATGGCGGCTTTTCCGCACGCGATCTGCCCACCGGTATTCGCCGCCCCGCCGATTTAGGAAAAATATGTGATGCCCTCGCCACCGCCAACTTTACCGATACCGCCATTGAACAATTCGCATGGGGCAATTGGAATCATTTTTTTACCCGCGCGGGCATCATTAAATAATTTCCCTCCATCCATACCGCCCCGGACACTATTGACCACGTTTCTTATTCCTCAGCACATTGCTCCAACGTTTCAGTTGCACCGCCAACTGTTTTTTTCCGCCGGCTCCTGCCGATTGGTACGCCGCGACGACATTGGCAGCACCTAATACCGTCATGACATCGGCACCAATTTCCGGTGATAATTTCCGCATGGTTTCCAGCGGCAAATCCATAAGCCGGGTCAGAGCCTGACTTTCGCAATGCGCCACCATGGAGCCGACAATCTGATGGGCCGTGCGGAATGCCACACCCTTCCGCACCAGATATTCAGCCAGCACAGTGGCATCCAAAAATCCTTCATCCAGCCGCCGCGCGATGGACTGTTGTTTAATTGCCGCGCTGCTGACCATGGGTGCCGCAATCTGCAAGGACAATTCCACCGAATCAAACGCCGCAAACAGCCACCGTTTGTCCTCCTGCATATCCCGGTTATACGCCAGCGGCTGCCCCTTGAGCATGGTTAGAAGCGCCACAAGCTGACCATATACCCCTCCGGTGCGACCACGAATTAATTCCAGCATGTCCGGGTTGCGTTTCTGCGGCATCATGCTGCTGCCCGTGGTGAACTGATCCGCGATGCGAATAAAATCAAATTCTGTGGAACTATACAAAATCCATTGCTCGGCCCAGCGTGACAAGTGCATGGCAATCATGGCCAGCGCGAACGCGAACTCCACAACAAAATCCCGATCACTGATGGAATCCAGTGAATTTCCCGTTATGCCCGTCATGCCCAATTCTCGAGCCACATGCAACCGATCTATCGCCAGGGTACTGCCCGCCACCGCACCGGACCCCAGCGGGCTGATATTGGTACGGGCACGGCAATCCGCCAACCGATCCCTGTCGCGCTGAAACATCTCCACGTATGCCAGCAGCTCGTGACCAAAAAGAATCGGCTGCGCCCGCTGCAAATGCGTATAGGCGGGCATGACCACATCACCATCCTGATGCGCCAGCGCCACAAACGCCTCCTGCAACCCGATCAGCAATTGATCTATGTTATCTATTGCCGCCACACACCAGAGACGAATATCCAATGCCACCTGATCATTGCGCGACCGTGCCGTATGCAATTTGCGGGCCGCATCACCCACCCGCTGAATCAGCGCCGCCTCCACGGCCATGTGAATATCCTCCTGTTGCACATCAAATTCAAACCGCCCCGCGCGTATATCTTCCAGGATACTCACAAGGCCTTTGCGAATGGCCGCAAGATCAGATGCGGAAATCATACCCACTTTGCAAAGCATATCCGCATGCGCCAATGAACCGCGAATATCATGTTCCGCCAGACGGTAATCAAACGAAATGGATTCGACAAATTTTTCCGCCAGAGGATCAGCCGCGTCACCAATACGCGCCTGCCACGCCTTGGCTGGCGTGGCATAAGCCTTGGATTTCCCGGACTTGCCGGATGATGGAACGTTTTTTTTGCTAGTAAGCTTCGGCATATTTTTGATTCTCCACTTTAACCCGAACAGTCGCT